>NZ_CANPVT010000002.1:302066-604133 GCF_947581735.1 Candidatus Palauibacter soopunensis | reverse complement strand
CGCCCCGATAGCTCCGCTGGGGAAGGACCCGGCGCTCGATCCCGAGCGCCTCGAATGCGGCGACCTTCTCGGCCTCGGTCGCCAGCCACGGCAGGCGGGGATGCTCAAGGACGTAGTCGAGCGCCAGTAGCCGACGCATCAGCACCTCACGAGAGGTGATCCGGCGACGCCGAAAGAACTCTTCGGCCCCGAGCGCCCGGTAGACCCTGCGGGCGTGGATCCGGCACACGCGGCCAATGCCGTGGATGCCGGCCGCCGGAACCTCCTCGACGGCCAGGCCCTGCGCGACGAGCGCGAGGACGGCGCGCCGCACCTTCTCCGGGTGGCAACCCAGGAAGCTCGTCCACTGCAAGCGGGTGAAGACGCCGCCGTGCAGGCAGGCAAGCGCGATCCACTCGGCCCGGCGTCCGGTCCATCCGAAGGCCTCCAGAGCCTTCTCGCGTCCCTTGAGATGGGCGATCAGCGCAGTCTCCCTTGGTCGAAGGAATGGCCGTGCAAATGTAAGCTCCTTCCTCGCCGTCGCGTTCCCGGAGGTGCCGGCCACCGTGTGCGCCGGTACTGGTCAAGAGGCACTTTCCGGGCGAAGTTTCGTTCGTGCAGATCGTGCAGTCCATCGAGAGAGGAATCGAACGATGGCACGCACGAAACGAAGTCGGCGCTCTTACGGCGCTGGCGAATGGGGCCGGAACCGGGTCAGGATCTTCCCGGACCCGAAGACCGGCAACTTCCAGATTGAGTGGCGCGAGAACGGGCGGAGGCTCACCCGGTCGCTTGGACACCGCGATTGGGCGAGGGCGAAACGGCAAGCGGACGAGTTCGCGGCCGGGTTCGTCGGCCCGGACCTGAACGGCAAGGCGGAAGCCGAGCCGGAGCCGCTCACACTGGAGATGCTCTTTGACATCTACGGTGAGGAGGTGACGCCCACCAAGACGAGGCGGGTCCAGCACCGGGACAGGATCGCGACGGGGATGTTCCTCGACCTACTCGGTCGGGACCGGCGACCCGAGACCCTGTCTCAAAGGGACTGGGACCGCTTCATCCGGGAGCGCCGGGCGGGAAGGATCGGACCGAGCGGGAAGCCGGTGTCCAACCGGACCATCGAGTTGGACCTGAAGTTCCTGCTCGCGGTGCTCAACTGGGCGACCAAGTCCAGAGACGAGGAGGGGAGGCTCCTTCTCGACTCGAACCCGCTGAGGGGTCTCAGGACGCCCAAGGAGAAGAACCCCGCCCGGGTCGTTCTCTCCGAGGAGGAGTACCGGGCGATGCTCGGGGTGTCCCGGCAGGTGGACTGGCGGTTCCACGTCGCGTTCGTGCTCGCCCATGAGACCGGGCACCGGATCGGGGCCATCCGCAACCTGAGGTGGTCAGATATCGACTTCGAGGGCCGGGAGGTGCGGTGGCGGGCGGAACACGAGAAGACGGGCTACGAGCACGTCACGCCGATGACGGACGAGGCGGTGGCGGTGTTGGAGGAGGCGCGGGAGGCGAACCCCGGTAGCGGGGAGAAGCTGATCCTGCCCGCCTCGAAGGATCCCTCGGCGAGCATCGGCAGGGGACGGACCGGCGTTTGGTGGCGCAAGGCCGAGCGGCTTGCGGGACTGGAGCCGAAGGCGCGGCGGGGCTGGCACTCGCTGAGGCGCAAGTTTGCCAGCGACCTGATGGACCTGCCGCTCAAGGTGCTGTGCGAGTTGGGCGGCTGGAAGGAGGCCCAGACGGTTTTGCGCTGCTACCAGCAGGCCGACTCGGTACAACTCAGGAAGGCTCTGGACAGCCGCCCGAGGGTCCGCGCCTGACCCCAGACGAATCGGCGGGAATCATTCAGCGGGAACTCGACCGCCGAATCTCGTAAGCTGAACGATCACAACGACATGTGAATCCGAATGCTCATGTCGCGTAGCCGTTCGCCTTTGGCAGCGCCTCGACCGCCCGGTCCACCGGGTTGTCCGTCCGATAGTTCCGGCCAACGCACCACCGGAAGACCGCATTTATCCGGTGCCGGGCTTTCCGCGCGGCTGCGGGCTTCGAGTTCCAGATCGGTGTAAGACACCGGAGCACGTCCGCGCTCTCGATCCGGTCCACCGACTTGTCGAGGAGGGGGGCGGCATGGAGACGGAAGGTGGACTCCCACTGCTCGGGCAACGGACTCCCGGCCTTCCACGAATCGCGGTGCAGTTCGATGGTTCGCCGAGCGGCCGCGGCGAACGTCGGGACGCCGCGCCCGCGCGGGTCCTGGCCCAAGAGGACGCCCCGGCTGTTGTCCAATGCCTTCTGGCGGGCCTCGGCGAGCGTCACTTCGGGATACGGCCCGAGACCGATCGAGGTCAGTTGGCCCTTGATCCGGACGCGCTGACGCCATGTCTTGGTGATCCGGCCATCGAGCGTCCGGTGGACGCGAAGGCTCAGCCCGCGACCGCCGCGCCCGTCGCCGTAGACTCCGGGTCTGTTGACCGTCCGCACGAAGGCGGCGGAGAGCGTTCTGGGCCGTTTCATCATGGGTTACATCCTTGTGGTGTATCACTCATTGCAGCACTACATCGAGAAGAATACACCGGATCGCGATAGACTTCAAGGGACGACGAGGATTCGGAAATAACCTACAATACATTGTCTAGCAATGTTTTATGGATGCCATACGATACGGCATGGGATGGTGTCGGACAAGTTGTACTGAGTTCTACCGGAACTTCTCCACCGCGGAAGCGGAGGCGGCCGCGGAGGACTGGCTCGAACGGTTCGGCCGCTCGGTGGCGAGCCAGGCGATGGCGATGATCGGCGACCGCGTGGCGCACTCTCACCGGAGTCCCGACCAGGTGACGGTCGGCGGTCGTACGATCGACCTCGCGCAGCTGAGTCCTCAGGGCGGACTCCTTGGCGGCCTCGGCGCTCCGACCACGTTCCTCCCCTCGTCCCTCGGAGGGCTCCTGGGCGAGACCTCCTTCCAGCTCTCCAGTCAGGACGCGGCGGACGGAGGCGGCTACTCGCTGTGGGGCGCCGGAGAGATGATGCGGTTCTCGAGCGGCGACGATGCGGGATTCCACGATGGCGAAGTCGTCACGGCCGCCCTCGGGGCCGACTACGCGTTCGGATCGATGCTCGCGGGGCTCGCCGTGTCCCACAGCCTGGGGTCGGGCGGCTTCGAACTGGGGCGCGCCGGAGAAGACGACGTCGGCGACGTATCGACGAGCTTGACCAGCGCGTTCCCCTACGCCCGGCTCGCGCTCAGCCCGCGCCTCTCCCTGTGGGGCGTGCTCGGATACGGTTTCGGCCGACTGGACCTCACGGGGGGCGGAGAGCAGGACCCCTCCAGCGACGTTTCGATGCGCATGGTGGGGCTGGGTGCGCAGGGCGAACTGGTGCGGGCCGACGATCCGGATGACTTCAAGCTCGCGCTGAGGTCGGACGGCTTCGTGGCGGAGATGAAGTCCGAGGAAGTCGAGGGTCGGAGCGAACTCACCTCCGACGTGAGTCGCGTGCGCGTGATGCTCGACGCCTCGAGGGGATACACGCTCTCGTCCGGAGAGATGATCCAGCCGCATGTGCGGGTCGGCATGCGACGCGACGGGGGCGACGTGGAGACCGGCTTCGGGATGGAGCTGGGGGGCGGTCTCGCCTTCCTCGACCTGGAGCGGGGTCTCACGATCTCCGTGCACGGCCGCAAGCTCGTGGCGCACGAGCAGAGCCACTACGAGGAGTGGGGGCTCGGCGGGTCCATCACGCTCAACCCGCAGGGGGCCGGACGGGGGCTGTCGCTCCGCGCGAGTCCTTCCTGGGGGTCGACGGCGAACGGTCTGGCGCGGCTCTGGGCGCAGGGCGCGACCGGGCTGACGCCGAACGGGTACGGGTACGGCCACGGTAGCCGTCGGCTGGATGCGGAAGTCGGATACGGTGTCGACGCGCTGGCGGGCCGGGGCACATTCACGCCGTACGCGAGGCTGGTCCTGTCGGAGCAGCCGGGTGCGGGGCAGTTCGGCGCCGACCATTTTCAGGGTCCGGTCGCGCTGATGCCGCTCCGCGCATCCGGGCGGAGCCTGTACGGCTACCACATGGGCGGGCGCCTCAACGTCGGGTCGGGCCTCTGGCTTAACGTCGAGGGAGGCCGGAACGCCTACGGGGCGACGTCGGGCCCGGCGAACAGTCTGACGCTCAACCTCGCCATGAGTTGGTAGGAGACGTGGTCGGGGCGCGGGACTCCTTCGCCGGGGTCCGCGCCGGCATCGACCGCTGCCTCGAACGAGCCGCCGACCTTGACCGGCTGGGCGTTTCCGCGCCCGAGGTCTCGGCGTGGAGCGTGCAGGATCACCTCGAGCATCTGCTCTTCTCCGACCGGAGCGTGCTGGACTGGGTCTTGAAGGCGCTGGCCGGACCGAACCCGGAAACGAGGGAACAGTTCCCGCATGAGTTCGGAGTGGCGCTCCTGGCGCGCGGTTCGATCCCGCGCGGCCGCGGACCCGCCCCCGACTTCACGCTACCGACCGGCCTGGCAGCTGCCGATGTCCGGACGGGCTTCGAGGCGTTGCGTGCGCTGGCGGCGGGTCTCGAGCCGCGAATGGCCGAACTGGACGCGTGCCGGCACACGCTCCCCCACCACGTCCTCGGCCATTTCACGCCGGCCGAGTGGCTACGCTTCCTCCACCTCCACCACCGCCATCACGATTCGATCATCCGCGACATCCTGGCCGCCTGACGGACGGGTCCTGGCGGCTACGCCTGCGCCCTTCCCGCACGGACTCGGCGGATCGCGGCGGCGCCCTCGAGCAGGAGCCAGATCTCGAGGATGAAGATCGCGGCCCCGATCACCAGCAGCATCCACTGGTTCGTGCCGAAGAAGCGGTCGAGGTTGATGACCATGGCCCACGTCGTCATCAGGAGCAGGAACCCCATCGGGATCATCGTCACCCAGAACGGGCGTCCCTGCCGCATGAGGAAGAGCGACACGATGAGGAGCGTGAGGCCGGCCAGGAGCTGGTTCGTGGTGCCGAACAGCGGCCAGATCATCATGCCGCCGGCGCCGCGGTCGGCGGAGAGCGCGAGCAGCGCGCAACTCACGACGGCGATCGCGGTGGCCACCCAGCGGTTCTGGATCGCCTTCACGTTGTACTCGACTCCCAGTTCGCCGATGATGTAGCGCTGGAGGCGGATCGCCGTGTCGAGGGTCGTGGCCGCGAAACTGATCACGACGACGGAGGCGAAGATCACGGCTACGCTCTCCGGGATCCCCAGGCCGCCCGCGAGCACGCCTACGCCGTTGACGAAGGCGGTCGTGGCCCCGGCCGTCGCCGCTTCGAAGCTGCCGTAGTGCTCCTGCCAGAGTACGAGACCCTGCGTCGCGCCCACGTCCCGGCTCAGGTAGATCGCGAAGCCGGCCGTGCACGCGATGATCGAGGTGACGGCGAGCGTCCCCTCCCCGATCGCGCCCCCGTAACCCACGTAGCGGGCGTCCGTCTCCTTCGCCAACTGCTTGGATGAGGTGCCCGATCCGACCAGGCCGTGGAAGCCGGAAATGGCCCCGCACGCGATGGTGATGAAGAGGAGCGGCAGCCAACTCGGCGTGTCCGCGGGCAGGTCGCGGTTGACGACAGGCGCCACGACTTCCGGGTTCACGACGATGACCGCGAGGCTGATGAGCCCGAGCGCCACGAAGAGCTGATGTCCGTTCACGTAGTCGCGCGGCTGCAGGAGCAGCCACACCGGCAGCACCGAGGCGACGAAGGTGTAGGCGAAGAGGATCGCGATCCATCCCACGCGCCGCCCATCCGCCGCCGCCGCCTCTCCCGCCGCGGCCGGATCGCCTCCCGCCGCGGCGAGTTGCGCCTCGGTCGGACTGAACCCGATGAAGTCGGGCAGCGTGAACGGCATGTCCTGCCCGAACCAGATGAGGACGTACAGCGTCGCGAGCGCCCCCAGCGATGGCACGAGGATTCCCGTCCCCGTCCGGTAGATGAGGAAGCCGACGATGAGCGCCACGACGAGCGATCCCCACACCGGGACGACGGCGCCGGGGTTCGCCATGAACAGGTTCGCGATGATGACGGCGAACACCGCGTTCACCATCAGGAGCAGGAAGAAGATGATGAGCAGGAAGAGGACGCGTGCGCGCTGTCCCAGGATCGACTCCGTGAGCGTGCCGATGGAGCGCCCCTTGTGGCGGCTCGAGATCCACAGGGCGCTGAAGTCGTGCACCGCCCCGGCGAACACCGTCCCGAGTACAACCCACAGGAACGCGGGCAGCCAGCCCCAGATCACCGCGATCGCCGGGCCCACGATCGGCGCGGCTCCCGCCACGGAGGTGAAGTGGTGCCCGAACAGCACGTGCTTGTTCGTCGGCACGTAGTCGACGCCGTCCTTGAACTCGTGCGCGGGCGTGACGAAGTCGGGGTCGAGCTTGAAGACCTTGCCAGCGATGAAGCGGGAGTAGATGAGGACTCCCGTGAGGAAGGCCGACAGACCAATCACCAGCAGGACGATCGCGCTCATCGGACAACCTCCTCCGCAGTATCGAATACGGGAACCCGCCTAAGTGCGTCCACCCCCACGGGATCGGCGTCCTGGAGGTCGACGCGGAGGACAGGCCAATCTCCGAGAGACTGTGAGATCCTCGCAAGATAGGCGGCCTGGCGTTCGCGCCTGGCGGCGAACAACGGGTCGACTCCCGCCCCGCCGTCGCGCTCGGGCAGCACCAGGTTCACGACGATGGCCCCGACCGGAACGTCGTGTTTCGACAGGGCTTCAACGGCCTTCTCCGTCTCCCAGATCGGCAGGCGTTCGGGGATCACGACGAACACGAAGGCCGTCCGCCGGGGATCGGTGAGGATCCGGCGCGCCTCCTGAAAACGGTCCCGGCGTTCCTCGAGCGCCCCGAGGAGAGCGTCATTGTCGAGATCGGCCGCCTCGGACCCGGCCACGTTCTTCCACATCTGGGAGAGGGCTCCCACTTTCCGCCGCCGCTTGATGAGCCCGCCGATCCACGTCGTCATCAGCTCCGGCAGGGAGAGCAGCCGCAGGGTCTGGCCGGTGGGCGCCGTGTCGAAGACGATCCGGTCGTAGGCCTCCCCTTCGTCTTCGAGGATCCGCGTGAAGCGGTCGAAGAGGGCCGACTCCACCGCCCCGGGAGAGACGCGCGCGATGTCGATCTGCCGGTAGACCTCGCCCAGGAGCCGCGGGGGCGCGGCCGACTCCACGCGCGACTTGACGGCCTCGATGTAGCGGTCCGCTTCCCGCTCCGGATCGACCTCCATGGCCCAGCAACCCTCGGCGACCTGCCGCGGCCGGTCCCCCAGTCTCGCCTGGAGCACGTCCCCGGTGGAGTGCGCCGGATCCGTGGACACGAGAAGGGTCCGGCGCCCGCGCGAGGCCATGTCGAGCGCGGCGACGGCGGCCATGGTCGTCTTCCCGACCCCGCCCTTGCCGCCGAAGAAGAGGACCGGCCGATCCGGAAACGGCAGCGGAGCCCGCTGCGAACCTGTGTCGTTCAGCAACAGCGGAAGCCGCCTTCGGGCCCGCGCTCCATCCCGACCCGAACGTGCCACTCGTGAAACTCCTCGATGAGCGACGGATACAGTTCGAGCATGTAGAACTGCACCGGGTTCGGCACGCCGAGCAGGTCCGAGAAGCCCATCAGCATGAACGCGTCGTGCTGCCGCAGGTACTCGCGGTGGATCGTCGCGCGATAGGGGGCGATGTACAGCCCCTCGTAAATCTCGCGCGCCTCTCGAAGCCAGCGCCGCCAGCCGTGCGGTGCGAGGTCCCGCGACCGGCGCTCAGCCGCCATCGGAACCGGCCAGTTGGCGCTGCTCCCAGGCGCGGACCCGGGGGATGGCCGCGTCGAAGATGCGCTCGTAGTTGAGCCGTTCGACCTGGGCCCGTACGTCGGCGTCGAGCCGTTCCCACAGCGGGTCGTAGACCGTGTAGTTGGCGACGTAGCCCTCCCAGTCGGCGGGTGCCACGGCGTCGGTGCCGAACAGGAAGCGCGTCGGGTGCCGGCCGATCAGGGTCGCCCACGCATCGGCGCTCGCGTCGTCGCCCACGACGTACTTCGCCACTTCGTCCCACGAGATGTCGAGCGCCACGTGGTCGTAGCGCGGGTCGGACAGCCAGCGCTCGAGCCAGGCGACGTGCCCTTCCGCGGGGACCACGAAGCGCCCGAGGCCGGTGTGGGCCCAGATGATCGTCGTCTCCGCGTGGCGTGCAAACAGGTCCAGCACTTCCTGTGCGTGATGCGGCGGGTCGCTCGAGCGGACGTGGTCGATGTCGTTGTGGAAGATGACGACGAGACCGATCTCCGCCGCCTTGACCAGGATCCGGTCCAGGGCGGGATTGCGCAGACTCGCCGCGTGCCCGGAGACCTTGGACGACACGAACTCCTTGTGGATGCTGAATTCGCCGATGCCGGCGAACACGCCGGGGAAGGTGAGCAGGACGCGCTCGATGTGGTCGGAGGCGTACATGTCCGCCGGGTTGAAGCCCGTGATCATGGGGTCGACACGGCCGCGATCCTCCTCGGGCAGCGACAGGTACTCCCGCGCGATCACGGCGTCCACGAACGAGTAGTAGTAGAGGTCGGCGTTCGTGCTCAGGTAGTAGTCGGGCGCGTGGTCGCCGGACAGGAAGTAGTCCCACTTCTGCTGCAGCGGGATCCCGAACATGGCCACGCGCCCCACCCGCCCGGCGGTCATGTCCAGGAACTCGCGCGCCGTCGGGCCGCGCTGGATGTAGTTCAGGAGATGGAAGTGGGAATCGTTGAAGCGCACCGTTCCGGACGCCGGGGCTGCGGTCGTCGCAGGCGCCGGGACGCCGGTCTGGCTGGAAGATGTCGCGGCGACGGATGGGGTTGGAGGTGCGGCGGGCCGGACGGCCGGAGCCGACGAGGGCGCGGGCGGACCGCGGCCCGTCGCGCAGGCGGCGAGGAGCGCCATCGCCAGTACACCCGCCGCGCGACCCCGTGTGCGCGGGCTCAAAAGGCCACTGCGGCGCTGTTGTTGCGGTTGTGGGACGCCGCGCGCAGTTCGCCCGTCTCCGGATCGCGCTGGATCGCCACCCACAGCCCCTCGCCGCCGAAGCGGGCCTCCATGGGGTAGATCTCCTCGTACGCGTATCCCGTTCCGTCGAGGACCTCCGCCGGGAACTTCCCGCCCGGTACGCGGAAGGTCATTTGGCCGGTGGCCGGATCGGTATTCGGCAGGAAGAAGTCGGGCGTGTCGATCGCCTCATCCACAGCCATCCCGTAGCGCATCACGTTCAGCAACCCCTGGAACGTCCGGTGGTGGAGGCCGGATCCCATCGACGCGAAGCCGAGCACGGGCGTCCCGTCCTGGAACAGGATCCCGGTCTGGGTGGGCGCCGGCAGCCGCGATCCCGGCTCGAGTCGGGCGATCTGCATCTGCTGGAAGGACGCCGGATCGCCGACCGTGATCCCGTCCACGACGATCGCCGTCTTGCCCCACAGGACCGCATTGATGCTGTGCGTGATCGCGGCGATGTTGCCCTCGCCGTCGATCGCCACGACGTCGTCGGAGTGGCCGGGACCGCGCGGCGCCCAGTTGCCGAAGGGCAGCCCGGCCTGGATGACGTTCCAGAGCCGGTCGGCGTGGTCCGGCGTGACGCGCGCCGCCGGCGTAAAATCGCCGCCGACGAGCGACGCGGCCATTTCCGGCGGCAGAAAGTCGAGCAGCGAGGCGCGGGTCACGTCGAGCGCGGTCCGCAGGGCCTCGGGCGATTCCGTCCAGTGGCCCTCCTCCAGCAGCCCGGAAGCCGCCGCGAGCCGCTGCGCCTCGATCATCGTCACGCCGCCGCCGTTCGGCGGAGGGTTCGTATACAGCTCCCAGCCATCCCCAAGGTCCGCCACGAGCGGCTCGTCCCAGATGACCTCGTAGGCCGCGAGGTCCTCGACCGTCATCCGACCCCCGTCGGCCTGGATCGCGGCCGCCGCCTTCTCGGCCCACGGCCCGCCGTACATGTAGCCGGTCCCCTGCGCCGCCACCGCGCGCAGCGTCGCGGCCAGCGCGGGCTGGCGCAGGACGTCCCCTTCGACGTACGGAGAGCCGTCCTTCTTCAGGAAGGTCGCCTTCGTCTCCGGAAGTCGCGCGAGATCCGCGGCCCGCCCCTCCCAGTAGCCCTCCACCTTCTTCGAGATGGGGAAGCCCTGCTCGGCCACGTGGATCGAGGGCTTGAAGATCTCCGCCCACGGCAGCCGCCCGAACCGCTCGTGCGCGGCCCCGACGCCCTTCATGAACCCGCCGACGAGCGCCGTGCGCCCGCTCACCTCCGTACCGTACCTCCCGTCGGGAGAGGAGAGATCGATCCCGCCGGGGATATTCGCCGGATCGTCCTCGCCGAGCACCGTGTTCCACTCGGCGTTCATCGTGTACACCCGGTCCGTGCCCGCGTCGTAGTAGACGAGCGACATGATGCCGAAGTAGCTGATCGGCGCGCCCGCGGTGAGCGCGACCTGCATGAGCGCGGTCGTCATCGCCGCGTCGATCGCGTTCCCGCCCTGCTTCAGTGCCTCCAGTCCGGCGCGCGCCGCGAGCCCGTTGTACGCGACGGTGACCGCTCCGTTCTCCCCCGTCGCGACGCCGGCTTCCGTCCGGTCCACGAGCTGCGCCTCCATGAACCGTTCGTAGTCGGCGGCCCAGCGCTCCGGCGACAGGCCCGTCTCCGCCTGACACGCCGCCAGCGCCAGGAGGAAGGGGAGGCACGCGAGGGGGCGGCCGCGCACGGATCGGCCGGCGGAACGGCGCACGGCACGGCGTTCGGTGGGGCTCATTGATCGGAGGTCGCGGAGGGACGGAGCCACTGTTCCCACCATTCGAGCTGGACCCACATGCGGTGCACCATGCGCCACGGGGTCCATCCCCCGTGGTAGGAGTCGGGATAGCGCACGAACTTCGCGGGCACCTGCTGCTTCCGGAGCGCCACGTACATCTGCTCCGCCTCCTCGACCGGGACCCGGTGGTCCGACTCCCCGTGGACGAAAAGCGTCGGCGTCGTCACGCCCTTCGCGTAGATGATCGGCGAGGAGCGCATCAGGTGCTCGAGCCCGCGCTCCTCCCACGGCGGCCCGAAGAACTCGCTCTCCTTGGTGCGGGGGATGTCCGCCACGCCGTAGTCGCTGACCCAGTTCGAGATCGAAGCCCCGGCGATGGCGGCGGCGAAGCGGTCCGTGTGCGTGATGACCCAGTTCGTGAGAAATCCCCCGTAGGAATAGCCGGTCGCGCCCATGCGCGCGGTGTCGATCTCGTAGCGTTCGATCGCGTGGTCGACGCCCGCCATCACGTCGTCGTAGTCGTTGAAGCCCCAGCCACCCCAGGTGCCCCAGCGGAAGTCCTCGCCGTATCCGGTCGAGGCCCGCGGGTTCGTGAACAGCACCATGTAGCCCTGCGCCGCCAGGAGTTGCTGGTCGAACGACCAGGTATTCCCGTAGGCTCCGTGCGGTCCGCCGTGCATCTGCAGGACCATGGGGAACCCGCCCTGCCCCGCCGCATAGCCGCGCGCGGGAAGCATCCAGCCTTCGACCTCGGTCCCATCGGGACTCCGGAACGAGAGACGCTCCGGGCTGGACAGTGCGATCTCGGCGAGCAGGTCGCGATTCACCTCGCTCAGCCGCACCTCGTCGGCCATCGCGGCACCCACGTCCGCGACCCATACGTCGCCCGGTTCCGTCGGAGCGGTGGCCCGGAACGCGACGCGCGAGAAGTCCTGCGAGAAGGAGAAGCTCCCGAGCCGGCGGTCCCCGGCCGTCACCTGCTCGACCGGTCCCCCTCCCTCGGCGACGCGGAAGAGATGCGTGTTGCCGCGAATGCCCGCGGAGAAGTAGACCTGTCCGCCGTCCGCGCTCACGGTGGGTCCGCCGGGGATGAGGTCCCACTCTGCGGTGAGGTTGCGGAGCCTCGTCCCGTTCTCCGTGTCGAACACGAAGAGGTCGGAGGGCGCCCCGCGGTCGCGGGCTTCGCGGATGATGATGTCCAGGCCTTCGTTGCCCCGGACGACGAGCCGCGCACCGTCGGCGGACCAGGCCGGGGAGGAGTAGTTGTATCCGTCGTCGGTGAGCCGGCTCACGTCGCCGTCGAGGTCGACGACCCACAGATCCGACCGCTCGTACGAATGTTCATCCCGCTGGTGCGCGTCCGCGGTGAACGCGAGCCGCCGGCCGTCGGGACTCCAGGCGAGCCCGGAGGCGTCGAAGCCGAGTTCCGTGAGTTGCCGCGCTTCTCCCCCCTCGGCCGGCAGCAGGTACACCTCGCGGGGGGGTGTCGCGTTCGGATCGCGTGGGTCGGCGAGGTAGCCCCGCCGGTCGAAGCGATAGTTCATCCAGTCGTACTCGCGCCCGTCGAACCGCTCCACGGTGCGGCGCTCGAAGTCGGACTCCCAGACGGGTTCCGGGGGAGGCGGGGGCGGCGTCGGCCGGGTGAACGCGATCCATCGGCCGTCCGGACTGAAGACGGGAGAGCCTCGCAGCCCCTCGAGCCGGAACGCCTCGCCGGCCGGCCGGTCCATGCGGAGGAACCACGTGCTCCCCGCGCCCGACCCACTGGGGTCCGGCCGGTTCGACGTGAAGACGAGGTAGCGGCCGTCCGGGCTCCATCGGGGCGAGGACGCGCTGAAGCTCGGGCTCGTCACCCGCGTGGCCTCGCCGGCACCGTCCGCGTCCACGAGCCGGATCTCGCTGTGGCGGCGGTTCTCGTCCTCGAGGACCGACGTCACGACGTAGGCCACGCGCGATCCATCGGGCGAGAGAGCCGGGCTCCCCGCGTCCTTCAGCCGGTAGTAGTCCGCAAGTTCGAGCGCCCGTCCGTCCTGCGAGGCGAGCCGTGCCGGCGTGACGGCACCGTGGGCGCTGAGGGCCGCGACTGCCGCGACCAACGACAGCAGGGATGAGAAGCGAACGCGCATCGAGAGCCTCCTGGAGCGGACCCGGCTAACGAGGCAGCCGGTAGGCGAGAAGAAGATTGCCGGGCATCTGGCTGAACAGATCGTACCCCGAGTTGACGAGAACATAGCCGCGCGCGACGACGGGTCCGGGTCCGTCGATGGCGCCGCCCCGCCCGGGCACCCCGTTGACGGTCTCGAACTCGCGCGCGGTGTCGACGTCCCAGAGTACCGAGCCGTCCTCCGTGGAAAAGGCGCGCAGGTGGCCGTCCAGGCTCCCGGTCAGCACTGCCCCTTCGATCGCGGTGGGGGCCGCGGAGAAGAAGGGCATGCAGCCGGCCCGGCCCTGGCACACGGACGGATCGGGGGGAGCGTGCCACAGGACCTCGCCGCCGGCGAGTTCCAGGGCGTAGACGCCGGGAGTCGGCGGGTCCTCGGCGTTCATCTGCGTGGAGGCCCCGGACCGCGGGTCCGAGATGATGGCGAACGGGTTGTCGACGTTCGGCACGTAGGCCCGGCGTCCGTCGGACGTGAGGCCCCAGTGGATGCCGCCGAGAGAGCTTCCCCGCCCGATCCGGCGCGCCCACACGAGTTCGCCCTCCGAGTCGGGGTCCAGCGCCCACACCATGCCGGACTTCTGTCCGGCGATCAGGAGCTGCGATCCGTCCTCGGCGGTGACGATGATCGGAGCCATGCCGAAGTCGTGATCCGGCCCCGTCGGCGCGGGACAGTTCTGGAAGCGGGGTGAAAGGCAGGACATGTTCCAGGCGTCGTCTTCCCGCCCCTGGAAGGTCCATCGGGCCTCGCCCGTCTCCATGTCGAGCGCGGTGATCGCGTCGCTCCCGCCCGTCGTCGGGCGCGTGTAGTTCTCGCCCGTCCCGATGTAGAGAAGGCCGCGCGCGGCGTCGACCGTCGGACTCGACCACACCGGCGCCCCGGAGGGCGCGAAGAGCCGCGTGCCGGCCTCGTTCTCTCCCACGTGTACCGGTTCCTCGGCAACGGTCCGGAACTCCCACAGCGGTTCGCCCGTCTCCGCCGAGAGGGCGGCGACGCCTCCGCTCGAAGTGCAGCACTCGTAGGCCGGATCGCCGGCGCTGATGATTTCCATCGATGAGAGCGGGACGAAGACGCGGCCCTCGTGGACGGTCACGCTCCCCGTGACGACGTGATCCGCGTGGGTTCCGGCGGCGGCGCGCCAGTGGAGGGCGCCGGTCGTCGCGTCGATCGCGTACACGTTCGCCCGGAAGTCCGCGAAGAAGGCGGACTGCCCGCCTTCGGGGCCCTCGGCGATCGCGATCGCGCCGCGCACGGCGGCGTCGCCCCCGAACACCCAGTGCACGCAGCCGCTCTCCAGGTCGATGGAATACACCTCGCCGTACGCCGACCCGACGATGATCCGGTCATCGATCACCGCCGGTTTCGAGCGGACCTGGCTCACGTCGGGGAAGCCGAAGGCCCAGGCGAGTTCGAGGTTCGGCAGGTCGTCCGCCGTGAGTCCCGCGCGGGCAGCATCCGCGAAGCCCGTTTCGCCGCCGCCGCCGCCCCAGCCGGACCAGTGCACGACGCCTTCCGCCCGCGGCGTGCTCGCGCAGAAGGCGGAGGACGGGAGGCGGGTTTCGACCAGGGTCTCGCCGGTGAGCCACTCCGCCACGTCGCGTCGCTCGCCCGGCGTGAGATCCTCGCCGTGCCGGCGCATTCGGCCCCCCTCCAGCGAACTGAGGACCGCCCGCGGCGTCATCGCCCCGAGCGTGGTGAGGCCGGGGGCGCGCACCGTGCGCTGCCCGGAATGACACTCCGCGCACGAGGCGGCGTACACGCGCATGCCGGGACTGTCATCCATGGGGGGCGGATCGAGCAGCCCGCGCACCCGCTCCTGGGCGACGGCCGGCCCGGATCCGGCGATCAGGGCACTGCCGGCGATTACGGCGGTGAAAGCGGCGGCAATGATGCGCATCGGGCGTTTCTCCGGAACGAGGTCGAGAGAACCCGGGGAACATAGGCCTTCACGTTCCATTGCGGGACGGTGCGACGCCAGCGGCGAGCGCGGGCGAGCCGCTAGCGGCGGATGGGTAGCGCGGCCTCGATCACGCGGTGCACGATGAGATCGGCCACCGCGTCCGCCTGTATCCCATCGTGATCGCCTGTGCCGCGCCAGTGGGTCTGGGCCACGACGACGAGCTGCCGATCCGGCACGACCCACACGAACTGCCCCCCGTAGCCCCACATGACGAACGCGGACACGTCGTCGCCGCCGCCCCGGCGGTCGCTCCAGGTCTGATAACCGTACCCCGCGTCCCGCAGGACGTAGCCGATGTCGCCCACCGCGACGAGCCGGCCGACCTGTGCCTCCACCCAGGCGCGGGATACGATCTGCCGGGAGCCGGACCGGCCGCCCTGCAGCAGGAGCTGACCGAGCTTCGCGGCGTCGCGCGCACGGAGCGCCAGCGCGGCGCCGCCCACGATCACGCTGTCCTGCATGACCGGCCAGCGCTTGTGGTCGATGCCGAGCGGGCCCAGCAACTCCCGCTCCGCGAACTCGAGCGCGCTCCCCTCGACGACGTTCTCGACGATGACCGTCAGCAGGTGCGATCCCCCGGTGTTGTATATGAACCGCCGGCCCGGGGGAGCGACGATGGGCAGGTCGAGGACGTACCCGACGGGCCGGCCGGAACGGACCCACGGGCCGAAGTCCTCCTCGTCGGACCACTGCATGCCGCTCGTCATCGTGAGGAGGTCGCGCACGCGGATGCCGCCATGCTCGGACCGCCGCGACGGGTGGGACAGCCGGTCCGTCATCGGATCCTCCGGGTCCAGGAGTCCCCGGTCCGAAGCGAGGCCGACGAGCAGCGCAGTGACCGTCTTCGTGACGGACCGCATGTCGAAGGCCGAGTCCCGGTGCATGCCGCCGAAGTACGCATCCTCGACGAGCCGCCCGTTCCGCACCGCGACGAGCGCCCGGATGTTCGGCACGGCGCTCGCCGCATCCGCGAACGCGCCTCCCAGCAACTCCGGATCGAACCCCTGCGCTTCCGGCGTCGACGTGGCCCAGGCGCGCGACAGATCGACGGGCGCGGGAACCGGGTCGGGTCCGGCCCCGACATCCCCGGGATCCGCGGGCTCGACCGAACTGTCGCACGCCGCCAGCGCCGCCACGCAGAAAGCGGCGTTCAGGCCCGGAGCGCGCGCCCTCCAGCCTCGCCCTCGCAACGTCCGCCTACCCGCGGCGCCCCCGCCGGAAGGGCATCGAGAGCATCCCGCGCAGCGTCCCCCACTCCGAACGGTCCACGTTCTCGAGCCCGAGACGGATCTCGCGCGGCTCGGACCGGAACCGGAAGCTCCCGAAGGCCCGGTCCCAGAACGAGAAGATGCTCGAGTAGTTCGAGTCGGTCTCGGGCTGGTAGTCGGAGTGATGGACCCAGTGCATCCACGGCGTGACGATGAGCCAGCGCAGGCGCCGGTCCACCCGGCCGGGCAGCCGCACGTTGCTGTGGTGGAAGAGGATGATGGGGAGGAGGATCGCTTCGTAGACGAGGAGTTCCGCCACCGTCACGCCCAGGAGGGGAAGCACGGCGAGCCGCGCGATCGAGGAGAGCACGATCTCCCCCGTGTGAAAGCGGAGACCCGACGTGGCGTCCAGTTCCGCGTCGGAATGGTGGACCTGGTGGAAGCGCCACAGGAACCGGACCTGGTGATTCAGCCGGTGCCACAGGTACTGCCACGCATCGAAGATCACTACCGCGAGCCCGATCGTGGCCCACGCAGGAAGTTCGAGCAGGTGGAGCAGTCCGAAACCGCGTTCCCTCGCCGCCTCCGTCACGAACAGCGTGGCCGCGGCGAAGATGACGGCCGCCACCGCCGCGTTCCCCACGCCGAGGGCGAGATTCCGCGCTCCGTGCCCCGCCCTCGAGCTCCGGCCCTCGAACATCGGAAGGACGCCCTCGACCAGCCACAGGATGGCGAGCGCGAGAGCGGCTCCCGCCGCCTTCAGGGTACCGGGATCGTCGAACACGGCGAACTCCTACCTTTCGGGGCCGATCCCCTCGGCCGCGCTCACCTCCGCAGCCTCGAAGAATCCCAGCGGATACCGCTCCGGGCTGGTGATGTTCGTGACGTTCCCGCGGATCGTGGCGGGTGGGATGGAAAACCCGGGCCCCGATCCGAGGCCGCTCTGCTCGAAGGTAGCGTAGTAGTAGTCGTAGCCCCGGCGGGAGAGGGCGATCTGGCGGATCCCGACGTGTGCCCCAGGCTCGATCACGACCTCGTTGAGGGGCTCGAAGCCGATGACGGAGCGGCCATCGTACAGGTCGTCCCTGCTCACCAGATTGAACTGGTTGCCCTGGCTGGGCGGGGGCTCGTTGACTCCGTCGATGAACTGCTCCCACAGATAGAAGTGCGGCCCCCCCGGGGGGTCTGTGTAGTCGATCGCGGCCCGGTAGCCCTCCTGATCGATGACGAGCGTCGCCTCCTCGTAGATGAAGTAGAGGGAGTCGATCGGAGCCACCGGCAGGAGCGACGCCGAAGCGGCGTATCGATCTCCCTCATACTCGATGGAGAGCGCATACGTCTCGCCGATCCGGGCGTGCAGGCCGTTCGTCACGTAGCGGCCCGGCTCCGTCTCCGCGAACGGGTAGGCGGCGCCCGTACCGTCCGTCACGGTGACGACAGCACCCGTGGCCGGGGGCGTGCGCCGGTTGCTGAAGAAGGCGTCCGTCGTCCTGAGCCGGATCGTCTGCATCCCGCTCGGCATCTCCTTCACGAGTTCGATCCGCCCTTCCACGACGAGCAGCGGTTCCGGCGCGGGAATCTCCACATCCACGATCCGCTCGCAGGCCGCCGCGAAGAGGCAGCCGAGCAAGGCCGCGAACCGGACGTCCGTCCTCCGGGCCATCAGAAGCGGAACCTGTAGCTGAGGCTCGGAACCAGGCCGAACACGGCGGTCTCGACCGCCTCCGTCACGATGGGGGAATCCTCCCTCTGGCGGAATGCGAGCGCCTGCGCGTTGAAGCGGTTGTAGATGTTGAATACGCCGAACCGGAGTTCCCCGCGTCCCAGCCGCTTCGTGGCCGACAGGTCGAGCCGGTGATAGTCCGGGAGGCGCTCCGCGTTGCGAGATCCGAACGTACCCAGGATGACGCCGGCGAACTCGTAGCGCGCCGTGGGGAAGGTCGTGGGGAGACCCGTCGCGAAGATGAAGTTGGCGCCGACGCTCCAGGTATCGCTGAGTTCGTACAGTCCCGTGAGCGCGAAATCGTGAGTCCGGTCGAAGGGCGCCGGATACCAGCTTCCCCCGTTGATGCCGGGATCCCGCCGGGTCAGCCCCGGCGTCCGCTGCTCGGTGCGCGCCAGCGTGTAGCTCGCCCATCCGCGCAGCCGGCCCTGCGTCTTCCTGAGCAGGAGTTCGAGGCCGTACCCGCGCCCCTCGCCGGGCAGCAACATCGTCTCAAGCTGCCGCGGCACCCAGAGATCGGCCCCGTCCACATAGTCGATGAGATGCTGGGCCCGCTTGTAGTAGACCTCGCCGGAGACCGAGTACCGCGACCGTGACAACGTCGTCACGTAGCCCAGCGCGACCTGGTCGGCAATATGCGGTTCCACCCAGGGGCCGACGATGTCCCACAGGTCCAGGGGGGTGGGCGAGTTCGTGTTCGTGACGAGCCGCATGTACTGCCGCGTTCGCGAGTAGCTGGCCTTGAGCGACGAGGCGGATCCGACCCGCAGGCGCAGCCCGAGCCGCGGCTCGAGACCCCAGTACGAGGCGATGCTCTCCCCCGGCCCATAGCGCGTGCTGTCCGTCACGACGCCCGGATCGTAGCGGCCCAGTTCCGGGTGATAGACGACGGGCTCGTCGTTGAGATAGCCGTAGACGGTGGCTTCGCCCTGCCGAATGAACCCCGTCGCGCGTAACCCGTAGCGAATCCCGAGGGGCCCCAGCTCCGTCTCGTGTTCGATGTACGCATCGGGCGCCAGGCCGTGACGCGCGTCGAGTTCCTGAGGGATGATCGCCGAGTTCTCGCCCTCGATGACGTCGGCGGGCCGCACGTTCTAGGTTCCGATCCCCACGCCGAACTGCAACTCGTCGCCGGGGCCCAGGGACCAGGATTCGTCCACGCTCAGGCTCAGGTGGCGGACCCTGGAGTCCAGTGACACCGCGCGCGCGTTGAAGCCGCTCTGGATGTGGTAGTCGTAGTCGCTGAAGACCAGCGTCACGTGCGAGAAGACAGGGCCGAACCCCTGGTTCCAGCGCAGCGTCCCGGCCGCGTTTCCCCACCCCACCGCCGCCACGTTGCCGACGCTCAGGCGGTCGCGGCCGAAGTATCCGGAAAGCATGACCTGGCCGGTCGCTCCATAGCGGAGGTTGGCCTTGGCGTTGAGGTCGTAGAAGTAGGCGACGCTCTCCCTCACCTCCGGGTCGCTGGCCAAGCCGAGGAAAAGGTCCGCGTAGGTCCGGCGTCCGGCGACGAGCCACGAACCATCGCCGTCGAACATCGGCCCTTCGAGACTCAGCCGGCTCGACAGGAGCCCCACCGTGGCGGAGCCCTCGAACTCGCGCGAGTTCCCTTCACGCTGGTGGATCTCCATGACCGACGAGAGCCGCCCGCCGAAGCGCGCGGGGATACCGCCTTTGTACAGCGTGACGTCGTCCACCGCGTCGGTGTTGAAGGTCGAGAAGAGTCCGAGCGCGTGGGCCGGGTTGAAGACCTCGGAATCGTCGAGCAGAATGAGGTTCTCGTCGCCCGCGCCCCCGCGCACGTTGATCGCCGTCGTCGCGTCGTTCGTCGTGGTAATCCCGGGATAGAGCGTCAGCGTGCGCACGGGATCGGCTTCACCCAGCACGACGGGAAGCTGCGAGATGGTGGGGGCGTCGAACCGGATCACGCTCATTTCGACCGTACCGGGGTCGAGGTCCGGGGGCTCGTGGTCCGCCTCCACGGTGAGCTCAGCCAGGGACACGGGCCGGAGCGCGAGCGCGAAGTCCACCGAGGCCGTCGCTTCGAGATCCACCACCTCGGTCGCCGTTTCGTACCCGAGCTGCGAGACGCGGATCGTGTAGCGGCCCGGGACCAACTCGATGGAGTAGAAACCGAACCGGTTGGTCGCGATGGTGAAGCCGGGCTCCTCGATCTCGAGCCGGGCGACGCGCAGCACCTCGTCGCTCACGGCCGAACGCACATAGCCCGAGAGGCGGACCGGTTCCGGCTCCTGCGCGTACGCCGCGCGGGCGCCGGCGGCGGCGAAGACCATGGGAATCAGGGCCAGGATCGTCGGGCCCGCTCGCGCCTTCGAGGCGCCGGAATTCAAGCCGGAGTCGAACACGGGGCCAAGATAACCCGGCTCTCCGGGTTCGGGTACTTTCAGCGGGCGGGGGCGACCCCCTCCGCGATACTCACTTCCGCCGCGCCGAAGAAGCCGAACGCAAACCGGTGCGGGCGGTCCAGATTCACGATGTTCCCCCGGATGGTGGCGGGCGGGATGGAGAAGGGGTTCGCCGACCCGAGCGCATTCTGCTCGAAGAGCGAGTAGTAGTAGTCGTAACCCAGCCTCGAGAGCGAGATCTGGCGGATCTCCGCGTGTTCGCCGGGCACGATGGCGATTTCATCGTTCGGCTGGAAGCCGATCACATCCTGCCCGTCGTACAGTTCGTCCCGGCTCACGAGATTGATCGCGTTTCCGGGGTCCGGCGGGATCTCGTTCACGCCCTCGACGAGTTGTTCCCACAAGTAGTAGTTCGGGACCCCGGCCGGGTCCACGAAGTCGATCGCGGCGCGATAGCCTTCCTCGTCGATGAAGAGCGTCTCCTCTTCGTACACGAAGTACAGCGAGTCGATCGGGGGGACCTCCCGCAGCCGAGCCGACGCCTCGTACACGTCGCCCCCGTACTCGAGGAAGAGCGTGTACATCTCGCCGACGCTCGCGACGAGATGTTCCGTCCCGTACAGGCCCGGCTCGATCTCGGGGAACGCGTAGGCGCGGCCGGCCCCATCGACGACCGTGACGATGGCCCCGGTCGCGGGCGGGGTCGGCCGGCTGTCGAAGAAGCCCGCCGTCGTCGACAGCCGGATGCGCTGCCTTCCGCTCGACGCATCGCTCGGCGTACCCTTGAGGCGTTCGATCCGACCTTCCACGACGAGTCTCGGCTCCGGGTCGGGGATGTCGACGTCCACGACCCGTTCGCAGCCCGCGGCCGCAAGACACCCGGCAAACGCGAGCAGGCGGCCCGCCGTCACCGCGCGATTCCCACCGCCGCCACCCATCAGAAGTTCCACCGATAGCTGATGCTCGGCACGAGGCCGAACACGGCCGTCTCCACCGCCTCGGTGACCCTGCGCGAGTCCCGGTTCTGGCGGAAGGCGATCGCCTGCGCGTTGAAGCGGTTGTACACGTTGAAGAGCCCGAACTGGAGTTCTCCCCGGCCCCACCTCCTGGTGGCCGACACGTCCAGACGATGATAGGCCGGAAGGCGCCTGGCGTTCCGCGGCCCGTACTCGCCGAGAATCAGGCCGGCGAACTCGTACCGCGCGACGGGGTAGGTTGTCGGCAGCCCCGTGGCGAAGACGAAGTTCGCCCCGAGGCTCCAGTCCTCGCCGAGCCTGTACAGTCCCGTCAGGGCGAAATCGTGCGTCCGGTCGTAGGGCGATGGATACCAGTCCCCCCCGTTGACCCCGGGATCCGCCGCCGTGAGCCCGGGCGTCTGCTGATCCGATCGGGCGAGCGTATAGCTCGCCCAGCCCGTGAGGCGTCCGCGGGTCTTCCTGAGGAGGAACTCCACCCCGTACCCGCGTCCCTCGCCCGGGAGAAGAAGCGTTTCGAGACGCCGGCTGAAGTAGATGTCCGCTCCGTCCACGTAGTCGATCAGGTGGCGCGCCCGCTTGTAGTAGACCTCTCCCGAAAGCGCGTAGCGCCCCGCGGCGAGCGCGGTCACGTAGCCGAGCGCGAACTGGTCCGCGACGTGCGGCTTCACGTACGGCCCCACGGGGTCCCACAGGTCGAGCGGAGTGGGGGAGTTCGTGTTCGTCACCAGCCGCAGGTACTGCCGCGTGCGGGAGTAGCTCGCCTTGAGCGACGCGGCGCCGCTGAGGCTGAAGCGCAACCCGAGCCGTGGTTCGAGGCCCCCGTAGGAGACGATCGTCTCCCCGTTTCCGTACCGCGTGCTGTCCACGATGGCGCCGGGCTCGTACCGGCCCAGCGCCGGACGATACACCACGGGCGCGTCGTTCTCGTAGTCGTAGACGGTGGCCGCACCCCGGCGGATGAACCCGGCCGCCCGAAGCCCGTAACGGAGCCCCAGCCGCCCGATCTCCGTTTCGTGCTCGATGTACGCCTCGGGAGCGATGCCCTTTCGGGACTCGAACTGCGTCGCGATGACCGCGGAGCCCTCGCCGGGGGCGATGTTCGCGGGCTGGATCTCGTAGCTGCGGAGCCCCAGTCCGAACTCCAGCCGGTCCGACGGACCCACATCCCACGACTCGTCGACGGTCACGCTGAAGTTGCGGATCCCCGCGTCGAGCGAGGCGGATTGGGCATTGAAGCTGTTCTGGATGTGATACTCGTAGTCGCTGTAGGTCACGGTCAGATGGGAGAAGACCGGGCCGAACACGTGGTTCCAGCGCAGCGTGCCCGTTGCGTTCCCCCACGCCGCGGAGGCCTGGGTTCCGATCCGCAGCCGGTCGCGGCCGAAGTAGCCGGAAAGCATGACCTGACCGGTGGCGCCGTAGCGCGCGTTGGCCTTGGCGTTGAGGTCGTAGAAGTAGGCGGCGCTCTCCTGGATCGAGGGGTCGCTCGACAGGCCCAGAAAAAGGTCCGCGTAGGTGCGGCGGCCCGCGACGAGCCAGGATCCCCTTCCGTCGAAGAGCGGCCCCTGGAGACTCAGGCGGCTGGAGAGGAGGCCGATCGTCGCCGCCCCTTCGAACTCGCGCGAGTTCCCCTCGCGCTGGTGGATCTCCAGCACGGAGGAGAGCCGCCCGCCGTAACGGGCCGGAATCCCGCCCTTGTAGAGTGTGACGTCCCCCACCGCGTCCGAGTTGAAGGTCGAAAAGAGGCCGATGGCATGAGCCGGATTGAACACCTCGGAGTCGTCGAGGCGAATCTGGTTCTCGTCGCCGGCGCCCCCACGCACGTTGATCGCGGTCGTCGCGTCGTTCGCCGTGCTGATTCCGGGATAGAGGGTCAGCGTGCGGACCGGATCCGCCTCACCGAGGACAAGCGGGAGTTCGGAGAGAGTGGGGACATCGAGCCGGACGACGCTCATGTCGAGGCTCGCCGGGTCGAGGTCCGGCGGTTCCCGGTCGGCGGTCACCGTGAGTTCCGACACGACGACCGGCCTGAGGGGGAGCGCGAAGTCCAGCGAGGTCGTCTCCCGGAGATCCACAGCCTCGGTCACGGTCTCGTAGCCGAGGCTGGAGACGCGGATCGAATACCGGCCGGGAGGCAACTCGATCGAGTAGAACCCGAACCGGTTCGTCCCGATGATGAGGCCGGGCTCCGCGATGTCGAGCCGGGCGGCCCGGATCACCTCGTCGTTCTCCGCCACCCGCACGTAGCCCGAGAGGCGGATCGGCTCCGGTTCCTGAGCGTCTGCCCCGCCGGCTCCCGCCACGGCGACAGCCCACGGCGCCAGGGCCAGGATCGTCAGCGCCGCTCTGCTCTGGAAACGAATGACTGCCTCCGTCCGAATTGGAGTCCTTCCGACCGGCGGGAGGCCCGCTCGTCCGCGGGGTTCAGCCGGGAAGCGTGAGAACCTGACCGGGATAGATCCGGCTTCCGTTGAGGTTGTTCGCGGATCGGAGGCGGGTCACGGTCGTGTCGTGGCGGCGCGCGATCCTCCACAGCGAATCGCCCGGCCTCACCCGGTACCGCCCCCCGCCGGCGACGTACTGTTGCGCGCTCGCGCGCGTGATTCGCTCGACGTAAGCGGCATACTGCCGCGGGAAGAGCGCCACATGGTAGTGTGGAGGGCGGCGCTCCAGGGAGACCTCGAGCACCCTCGACCCCTCGAGCTGGAGCAGTACGCGCTCGAGCCACCCGCGGCACTTCGGGTCGGGCCGGCGCAGGTCGAGCGCCATGCCGGTGGGGTGCACGGAGCGGGGAGAAGCGTTCCGCGGCTGCCGGTTCTTGGGGCGCGTGAGACTCGTGACCACGAGCCGCTCGCCGCACGCGCGCCGGTACTGCGACGCGAGCCGGGATATGAACAGCCTGACTTCGGGCCGCGCGTAGGGGAACGAGATTTCGTGAAGCTCGTAGTCGGCCCCTTCGGGCACGCGCACGAGATAGCCCTGGTCGACGAAACGCTGCAATTGCGCGGGCGTCGCGATGTAGGTGAAGTCGTGCTCGCGGGCGACGCGGTTCTGGCGGTCCAGGGAACTCGTGGACCCGCGGAGACTCTGCCCCGAGATGTCACCGGGCACGGCCGCGACGAGAAGAAACGGCAATACGGTCCAGGTTTTCACGATGCCTCCACCCCGCTGATCCACCCCACCCGAACAGCACCGGAACCCGAAATATAAACAATAGGGGCGCCGACCTTCAACTTTCGCCCGCCGACGGCTCGTCGCGGATCTCGAAGAAACGCTCCCGCCGGGCGAGCCCACGGCGAAGCGCTTCGGGGTCGGCGGGGGCGAAGCGGATGGGCGTGCCGGGCCGCGCCTGCGCGAACGCGTCGAGCGCGATCGGATCCACGGCGCCGAGCTTCGCGTAGCCGCCGATCGTGGGGCGGTCCCGCATGAACACCAGCGGCAGACCATCGCCCGTGACCTGAACGGTTCCGTCGACGAGCGGCGTCGAGTCGAGGACGCGCGGACCGGAAGTGAGGGCGGGGCCGGCCAGTCGGCCCGCGGTTCTGTCGCTCGCCGGGTCGAGGGTCCACTCCGCTTCGAACACCCGATCCCGATCTCCGTTTGAGAACTCGGCCCACTCGTAGCCGACGATCAGCGGCAGCGTCAGCGAGGCCGTCGCGGGCGGGACGAGTCCGCGGGGCACCCGCCGCACCGGACACGCGCGTCCGGGTTCGCCCCAGCGGAGGGGCTCGCCCGCCCGCAGGGGCCGGCCCAGCAACCCGGGCAGTCCGTCGCGCACGACGGCCGACGCGGAGCCGAACGCAGTGGGGACATCGAGTCCGCCGGGGAACGCGACGAAGGCGCGCATGCCGGTCGCGCTGTAGCCGAGCCGGAGCACCTGGCCCGGCCTTGCCCGGACGGTGCGCCAGGCACCCGTCTCGACGCCGTCGAGCGTGGCGGCGCAGTCCGCGCCCGTCAGCGCCACGGCCGTCTCGACGGCGAAGCGCAGGGCGAAGCCGCCCAGGGTGATCTCGAGCGCGGCCGCCGCCGGATCGTTGCCGAGCAGCCGGTTGGCCCAGAGGTACGCGCGCTGGTCCATCGCGCCCCCCGGAGCCAGCCCGGCGCGGCGGCCGGTCCGGCGGCCCAGGTCCTGGATCGTGCAGAACGGGCCGGGGCGGTCCACGACGCCGTGCGAACTCATCCGCCCGCGGCCTCGTACTCGTCCCGGTCGATCGGACGGAACTCGACCGAGCCACCGGGTCGAAAGCGCGCGACCCGCTCGGCGGCATCCGCAAAGAGTGCCGAGGGAACGCGGCCGATAAGTCGCCAGCCCCCCGGCCCCGCTGCCGGATAGATGCCCGTGCGCCGATCCGCGATCCCGACGGATCCGGGTTCGACCCGCGAGCGGGGCGTTGTTAGGCGCGGCATGGCGATCCGCGCGTCCACGTCACCCATGTAGGCGAACCCCGGCGCGAACCCGGTCGCGAGTACGGCGTATGTCGCACCACTGTGGAGCCGCGCCACCTCCGCAACGTCCACGCCCGCGTTCGCCGCCACGGCTTCGAGGTCCGGCGCCAGTTCCGGATCGTAGCACACCGGCAGCGACACGGGGTCTCCTTTGTCGATCCGGGGCGTCTCCGCAAGGCATTTCTTGGCGGCCGCGGCCATTCTGGACTCCACATCCGTCGCGTTCCAACTGTGAGGCGAGCCCTCGACGAGCAGCCGGTTGAAGGCCGGAATCGTCGCGCGGAGATCCGGCAACGCGTCGCGCGCGCGGCGTTCGAGTTCGAGGACGCGGGCGATTCCGTCCCGGTCGGCCGCCACCGGAAGCGTGACCAGGGCGCTCACCGGCCCCGGGAAAGTGATCACCGGCGATCTACTTCTTCCGCGGCACGAGTTCGCGGATGCGGCGGATCACCGCTGTGGCGGAGGGGTTGTCGCCGTGAACGCAGAGTGTCTCGGCCGCCACGGGCAGAGGACCCTCGGGCGTCTCCACGAATCCGTCGAGGAGATTCGCCACGTGGTCGGCCACGGCGTCCGCATCGGAGAGGACGGCCCCGTCGATCCCGCGCGCCTGGAGGCGCCCATCCGCCGCGTAGGCACGATCCGCGAAGGCCTCGAATTCGAGCGCCAGCCCGGTGTGCTCCAGCATCGTCGCGTGCCGCTCGCGCTCCGGCGTCGCCTGCAGGACGAACGCGAGCGACGGATCCAGGGCGGCCACGCCTTCCGCCAGCCGCGTGAGAAGCCGGTCGTCCTTCATCATGGCGAGGTACAGCGCTCCGTGGGGCTTCACGTGGCGCAACCGGACGCCCAGCGCCGACGCGACGCCCCGCAACGCCCCGATCTGCGCCTGGATCTCGAGCACCAGCGAGTCGAGCGGCCAGTCCAGCCGCAGGCGCCCGAAGTTCCGCCGGTCGGGGTAGCCCGGGTGCGCCCCCGCCTGCACGCCGTGCTCGGCCGCCAGCTCGAGCGTCCGAGCCATCGTGTCGGGATCTCCGGCATGGCCGCCGCAGGCGATGTTGGCCTGGTCGATCAGCGGCATCACCACTTCGTCGGCCCCCTTCTCCCAGGGCCCGTAGCTCTCTCCCATGTCGCAGTTGATCAGCATGCGGGAAGATACCCGTGCGGGAAGGGCGTCCGCACCTGCCTCTCGCCGGGACGCCGCCCGGGACGCGGCATGGCTGGCGGCGCGCCGTCCGCCAAGCGAGAATCCATTGTGGTCATTAGGCTACTGCGTTTGTCGACGGGAGTCGGTGCAATATGATGCGAATTATCACCCGGACGCCGGCGATGGCGGTTCTGTCCACGCTCGTTCTGGGACTCGCGGCCGCGAATGCGCGCGCGCAGGACGAACACTTCGAGATCGCCAAACGCGTGTTGTCGAGCGTGCCCCTGTTCGATGGACACAACGATCTCCCCTGGGCGATCCGGAACGCGGACGCACCGCGCGACGTCCGGGCCTACGACATCTCCCGCCCCACGCCGGGACACACCGATCTCGCCCGCCTTCGGGCCGGCGGCGTCGGGGCCCAGTTCTGGTCCGTCTACGTCCCCGCCTCGGTCATGGAGGACGGCGGCGGCGCGCGCATGCAACTGGAGCAGATCGACATCGCGCTCCAGATCATCTCCGATCACCGCGAGGACCTGGGGCTCGCACTCACCTCCGCGGATGTGATGGACCAGTTCCACCGCGGCAAGGTCGCCTCGATGCTCGGCATGGAGGGAGGCCACGCGATCGAGAACTCGCTCGGCGCCCTGCGGGCGTTCTACGCGCTCGGCGTCCGCTATATGACGCTCACGCACAGCGCGAACCTCCCCTGGGCCGACTCCTGCTGCGAACTGCCCGAACTCGGAGGACTCTCCGCCTTCGGCGAGGAAGTCGTGCGCGAGATGAACTGGCTGGGCATGCTGGTCGACATCTCGCACGTGTCGCCGGGAAGCATGCACGATGCGCTCGACGTAACCGAGGCGCCGGTCATCTTCTCGCACTCCTCCGCCAGGGCCGTGACGGACCACCCGCGCAACGTGCCGGACGATGTGTTGCGCCGGCTGCCGGAGAACGGCGGCGTGGTCATGGTCACGTTCGTCGAATCCTTTGTGAACCAGGAGGTCGCCAACTACTTCGGCCCATCGGAGGGGCGCCCGCGCGCCACGATGGCCGACGTCGTGGCGCATATCGAGCACATCCGCGACGTGGCGGGCATCGACCACGTCGCGATCGGGGGCGACTTCGACGGCATCGACCGGGGCCCCGTCGGGCTGGAGGACGTGTCGACGTACCCCGCCCTGTTCGCTGAACTCTCGCGCCGCGGGTGGACCGAATCCGAACTTCGGGCCCTCGCGGCCGACAACCTGCTTCGCGTCATGCGCGCCACCGAAGCGACCGCGCGCCGGCTCCAGGCCGAACGCGATCCCTCAATGGCCACGATCGAAGAACTGGACGGGCTGGTGCCTTGAACCCCCCGTCCCCAACCGAGAGGAAAGACCCATGAGAACAGCACTGCTCAAACGAACTTCGACCGGACGGGCCCTTCCGCTCGGAGTGATCGCGGTCCTCTTCTCCGCAGTCTCTCTTGCCGCCCAGGATGTCGCGGGCATCGTCCTCGTGGAACCGTTCAAGGTGGGGACGTTCGCGATCAGAGACGTGCCGCGCGTCGGGCTCGTGCTGCGTGACGCCTTCATCGTCGACATCGAACTCGCCAACGAAGTCCTCGAGCGGAACCGCGCCTATCCGAGAGTGCCGGCCCCGACGGAAATGCTCGACCTCATCGGCCGCTACGAGTACGGCCTCCAGCGGCGCCTGTACGAGATCGTCAACGAGACGGTGGCCTATCAGCGGCTCTCCGGCCCCACTCGCGCGGACTATGTCTATGATGTCGATGACGTCCGGGTCCTCCCGCCCATCATGTATCCGGGCAAGATCCTGAACGCGGCGAGCAACTTCTACAGCCGCGTTGCCGCGGATGCGGCCGAAGGCGACAGAGAGGAAGCGGTCCGCCAGCGCCGCGAGAACCGGGGCGTGCCCTACCTCTACCTCAAGCCGTCGCGCGGCGCCGTGGTCGGGACCAGCGAGCGGATCGTGATTCCGCACGGCCGGAGCCAGACCGACTGGGAGGTGGAGCTGGGCGTCGTCATGGGGCGGGCGGCAAAGTACGTCGCCTCCGAAGATGCCCAGGCGACCGTATTCGGGTACACGGTGACGATCGACGTGTCCGACCGCGGCGGGCGTCCTCCGGGCGGCAACCCCACGACTTCGGACTGGCTGGTCGAGAAGGGGCACGACACGTTCGCGCCCATGGGCCCCTGGATCGTCCCCAAGGAGTTCTACGGGGACCCGATGGAGCAGCTGCGCCAGACGCTGGATGTCGGCGGCGAACGCATGCAGGAGGCGACGGCGGGCGACATGATCCACTCGCTGTGGGAGTTGATCGAATACGCTTCGTCGATCCTGACGCTGTTCCCCGGCGATGTGATCAACCTCGGCACCTCCGGCGGCGTCGGCATGGGCGAGGCGCGATTCCTGCAGCCGGGCGACGTCGTCACGGCCACGATCGACGGGATCGGCACGATCGAACTTCCGGTGGTGGAGGGGCCCGAGCCTCTCGGCGAGATGGGCGTCCGGCTGCCGCCCGTGAGCACCTACAGGCGGGATCCAGGCTCATGAGGGCGCTCCTCGCGGCCGCGGCCCTGGCTTTCTCCATTCCGCTGTCGGCCCAGGGAGGGCCGGAGATCGAGATCGCGGAGCCCTTCAAGGTAGGGACATTCGAGATCGACGGCGTTCCGCGCGTCGCCCTCGTGCTGCGGGACGCGCTCATCGTCGACATCGAGGAGGCGAACCGGGACCTCGAGCGAAACCCCGCCTATCCACCCGTCCCGCCGCCGGCCGACATGATCGACCTCATCGGCCGCTACGAGTACGGGATACGACTCCGACTGTACGAGATCGTCAACGACCTCGTGGCCCGGGGCGGGCTGTCGGGGCGTGGCAGAGCCGACTTCGTCCATGACCTCGAGGACGTGCGGGTCCTCCCGCCCATCATGTACCCCGGAAAGATCCTGAACGCGGCGGTCAACTTCTACAGCCACGTCAACGAGGCGGGCACCGAGGAGGAGCGGCGCGAAGCCCGCCGGCAGCGGCGTGAGAACCGCGGCGTGCCCTATCTCTTCCTCAAGCCGACGCGCGGCGCGGTGATCGGCGCTGACGACCAGATCGTGATCCCCTTCGGCCGGGACCGCACGGACTGGGAGGTGGAACTCGGCGCCGTGATCGGGCGCAGCGCCAAGTACGTCGACGCCCGCGACGCCCAGGACCATGTGTTCGGGTACACGGTGACGATCGACGTCTCCGACCGCGGAGGGCGGCCGCCCGGCGGCAACCCCATGACCTCCGACTGGTTCGTCGGGAAGGGGCACGACACGTTCGCGCCCATGGGCCCCTGGATCGTCCCCAAGGAGTTCTACGGCGACCCGATGGAGAAGCTGCGCCAGACGCTGGACGTCGGCGAGGAGCGCATGCAGGAGGCGACCGCCGGAGACATGATCCACACCCTGTGGGAACTGATCGAGTATGGGTCCTCGGTCGCGACGCTGTTCCCCGGGGATGTGGTCAACAACGGCACCTCGGGCGGGGTCGGCATGGGCACCGCGGTTCGCGGCGAGACGCGATTCCTGCAGCCCGGCGAGGTCGTCAGCGCTGCGATCGACGGCATCGGCACGCTGACCCTCGAGGTGGTGGCCGAGACGGAGCCGCCCGGCGGAACCGGCGCCCGGCTGCCGCCCGTCCGCAGCTATCGGGGCAACCGCTAGCAGCAGCGGCCGGCTACCGCCAGGAGCGGCGGATGACGCCCAGACCCGCCCTGGGGTTGTGGATGTGCACGGCCCTCGTCGTCGGGAGCATGGTGGGCTCGGGCGTCTTTCTGCTGCCCGCCTCGCTCTCTCCCTACGGGGGGATCAGCATCCTCGGCTGGCTGGTGAGCGCGGGCGGAGCCATGTGCCTGGCGCTCGTGATGGCGCGACTGGGCGCGTTGATTCCGAAGGTCGGCGGCCCGTATGCCTTCGCACGCGAGGGCTTCGGCGACTTCATCGGATTCTGGGTCGCGTGGTCCTACTGGATCTCGCTGCTCACGGCCAATGCGGCGCTCGCGGTGGCGACCGTGAGCTATGCCACCGTCTTCTGGCCCATGCTGGGCGCTTCTCCCATCGCCGGCGGCATTGCATCCCTCGTCGCCCTCTGGGGTCTGACGTTCGTGAACGCGTGGGGCGTGCGCGCGGCGGGACACGTGCAACTCGTGACAACCGTGCTCAAGCTCCTGCCGCTGGCGGCGATCGGCACGATCGGCTTCCTCTACTTCCAGCCCGAGCATTTTCGGCCGTTCAATCCCGCGGGGGGCAGTCCCGTCGCTGCCGTCACGGCGACCGTGACGCTTACGCTGTGGGCCTTCATGGGACTCGAGGCCGCGACCGTCCCCGCCGCCGACGTTCGTGACCCGGCGCGCACGATCCCGCGGGCCACGATCCTCGGCACCGTGATCGCGGCATTGATCTTCATCATCAGCACGTCCGCCGTGATGGGGATCATCGCACCGGCGGATCTCGCCGTTTCCACCGCGCCCTTCGCGGACGCGGCCGGATCGATCTGGGGGAATGCCGGCCGGCTCGTGATTGGCGCGGGCGCCACGATCGCCTGTTTCGGCGCGCTCAACGGCTGGATCCTGCTCTCCGGGCAGCTCCCGCGGGCCGCTGCGCAGGATGGCCTCCTTCCCGCCGCCTTTGCGCGGCTCAGTCCGCGCGGCACGCCGTCCTTCGGGCTCATCTTCGCGGCGGGCGTCGCGACGATCCTCATCGCGATGAACTACACCCGCGGCCTCGTCCAGGCCTTTACGTTCCTCATCCTGCTCTCCACGCTCGCGACGCTGCTCGCCTATGTGTTCGCGAGCACGACGGGACTGCTCTTCGCCGTGCGCGAGCGCGTCGCCGCGAGGGGCGCCTCGGGGGCGGCGCAGCCCCCCGGCTCGGCACCTTCCGTGGGGCGGCTGGTCGTGGCCGTCCTCGCCTTCGGGTTTTCCTTCTGGGCCATCGCGGGGGCGGGCCCCGAAATCGTGTTCTGGGGTTTCCTCCTCCTGGTGGCGGGCGTCCCGGTGTTTGTCGTGATGCGGGCCGTGGGCGGCGGAAGAGGCGAGGCGGATGGGCCGGTCGGTGGCGGCTGATTCCCGCTCAGTCGCCGGCGGCCGCGCGCTCGAGAATCCGGAGGAATTCGTCCAGCGCGGTGCGGCCCTTGTCCCGCGCGTAGTAACGGCGAACCTCACGATACCGGTCCTCCGGGTCCAGCTTCATCCCCTCCGTCAGCACCCACTCCTGGATCGGGGCCGGCCGGGGACCCCACCACCCACGCTCGCGGAACGCCTCGTCGTAGATGATGAGGACCGGAATGGACCGGCTCGTGCCGTTCGTCAGATGGGCGTCCATCAGGTCCGGGTTCTCGTCCCGAAGGAGGACGCGCAGTTCGATGTTCGCGGCGACCTCCGCGAGGCGATCGAACACGGGGAGGGTGTTGATCGCGTCTCCGCACCAGTCCTCGGTGAGCGCGATGACGTTCCACCGGCCGGGGATGGCGCGGGCGCGTTGCCGGGTCTTCTCGTCCACCGCCGCGCGGCGCGCCAGCGCGTGCCAGAACTCGCGGTTCTTCTCGACCGTCTCCAGGTAGGCGGAGAACGTCGAGGCACCGTGAAATCGATCTCGGTTCAAGCTCGGGAACCCTCTTGCTGCGGTATGGGCCGGCGCGCCGGGACCGACGATCCCTGCGCCGCGGCGGCCAGCGAAGGTACGGGTGCCCACGTAGCTTCAGCCAGATGAACGGGCGGCTGCAAACCGAGGTGAAGTTCGGCGTCTCCGGCATGGCGGCGCCGCTTCGGCGCGTGGCGATGCGCCGGCCGGGCCGGGCGACGCTGGAGGCGGATCCGGGGCGCTGGCACTACGCGGGGCCGATCGAGCCCGACCGGCTGCTCCGCCAGTACGATGCGTTCACCGAGCGCGTCGCGGCCTCAGGGGCCGAGATCGAGTGGATCGGCGGCCCGGCCGACGACGGGCTCGCCGACGCGATGTTCCCGTTCGACCCCTCCTTCATGACGCCCGGCGGCGCGATCCTCCTGCGGCCCGGCAAGGAACTGCGGCAGCCCGAAGTGGCGAGCCACGAGGGGCTCTACCGGCGTCTCGGCGTGCCGGTCATAGGCGCCATCGAGGCCCCGGGGCTCGCGGAAGGCGGGGATCTGATGTGGGTGGACGAGAGTACGCTCGCGGCAGGACGCGGCTTCCGCACCAACCAGGCGGGCATCGACCAGCTTCAGGCCATTGTAGCCCCGCTCGGAATCGAAGTCCGGGCTTTCGATCTCCCGATGTGGAACGGCAGCGCCGCCTGTCTTCACCTCCTCTCGCTGGTAAGCCCGCTGGACCGGGACCTGGCACTCATCTACCCCCGGCTCTTTCCGGTCGCCCTCCACCAGTTGATGCGGGAGCGCGGGATCCAGCTTCTTGAGGCGGGAGACGAGGAGTTCCGGGCCTCCGGCGGCCTGAACCTCAACGTCCTCGCGACGGCTCCGCGCCGCTGCATCGCCCTCGACGGATTCCCGGAGACCGTCCGGCTGATGAGAGACGCGGGCTGTGACATCACGTGCTTCGACGGGGACGCGCTCTGCATCGCGTGCGAGGGCGGACCGACCTGCCTCACGCTGCCAATTCTGCGCGACGACCATCCCTCCATACGGGGAACGCACCCATGAATCGCACCTTGAAGCGCATCATTATCGGCATGCTCATCGTCATCGCGGGCCTGGTCGGGGTCGTCTACGGCGTCGGGAGTGCCTTGCCCGAGGATCACGTGGCGGCGGTGCGCGCCGAGTTCTCCGCCTCACCCGAGGAGATCTTCGCGACCGTCGCGGACTATCGCGCGTACCCGGAGTGGCGTCCGTCCGTGGAAGGAATCGAGGAGCTGCCGGCGCGGGACGGGAAGCCGGCCTGGGTGGAACTCGGGGCCACCGGACCGCTCCCCATGGAGTTGACGGAGAGCGAACCCCCGACCCGGCTCGTGACGACGATCCTCTCGGAAGGCATGCCCTTCGGCGGCCGCTGGATCTTCGAGATCGAACCCGCCGCCGCGGGGGCGACTGTCACGATCACCGAGGAGGGCGAGGTCTACAGCCCGGTCTTCCGCTTCGTGAGCCGCTATCTCATGGGGCATCACGCCACCGCGTCGCTGTTCCTCTCGGACATCGGCACGCACTTCGGCGAGAACGTCACCGTCGACGTGGTCCGGTAGCCGGCGCGGACGCCGACTCCGGCGGCCGACTCCTTCAGGCGGCGAAGAACTCCCGAACGCCGCTGAGGCACATCTGGCAGCCGATGGCGAGCAGGATCAGGCCCGAGAAGCGCTCGAAGATCCGGACCGCCCGGCGGCTCAGCGCGTGGGAGAGGAAGCTGGCCGCCAACAGCACCGCGAGCACGCCCACGGACGCGACGAACACCGCAATGAGCGTGGCGACGGGAATTCCGATCAACGCGCCGGCCTCATCGAGCGCCAGCGTGATCGCGGCCGTGATCGACGCCGGTCCCGCAATCAGCGGCATGACGAGCGGGACCCAGAGGTGGTCCTCGGTCTCGCCGGGATCCCGGCGCACGCCCGTGATCCCGAACCCGGCGCCGCGGAGCATCTCGAGCGCGGCGAGGATGACGACGAGGCCGCCCGCCGTCCGGAACGCGGCGAAGCTCACGTCGAAGAGGTTCAGGATGCGCGCCCCGGCGACCGCGGCGACGGTAAGCACGATGAGAACCCCGACGGCGACCTTCACCGCCGCGCGGCGCAGTTCCGCACGCGAGGACCCGTCCGTGGCCGCGAAGAAGAAGGGCAGCTCGGCGAGCGGGTTCGTGAGCGCGATGAGCGCAATTGAGCCGTAGAGAATCTGGTCGATCACGGAGACACGATATTCCCGCCCGGCCACGGGCGCGACCTTCGCACCCGTGGCCGGAAGCGCGTGCGTCCCGCATGTTGACAGGGTTCCAGAAACCTGTCGTCCGGACTCCGGGGGAAGCCATGAAACGCCTCACGTTCGCGGCCATCGCGCTCGCCCTCCTCGCACCGGCAGCCGCCGCTGCCCAGCAGGAGCGGTCCTACGATTACTTCGCTCCGCAGCGGGAAATGATCCAGCGCGGCGTCCAGGCCATCCTCCAGTGCAACGGCCTGTTCACGGGAGACCGGACGCTGGAGCAGGTCTACGAGCAGGAGCTCGCCTACCTGCAGGACCCCGTCGGAACGGCCGACGGCGGAGACTACGTCGTCGACTGGGAGAGGAAGACGGTCGCCATCGGCGAGCCCGGCGCGACCCCGACCATGAGAGCGGCGTTCCGCGAAGGGATCGGGTGCGTGATCATGTCGCCGGACCAGACCTTCGACGACCTCGACGATCTGCCGATCCTGGCGATGCCCGCGCCGGCCGGCGATCCGGCCGGGGCGGCGTGGCCGGACGGCGACCTCGTCATGAGCCGCCCACTCCCGCGCGGCGTCGATCCGGTGGCCCTCGAAGCCGCGTCCGACTGGACCTTCGACCGCGAATCCCCGGAGCAGGTGACGCTCAGTCTCATCGTCCTCTACGACGGTGAGATCATCCACGAACGTTACGCTCCCGGCATCGACATGTTCACGAAGACCCGCACCTGGTCGACGGCGAAGAGCATCGCCTCGACTCTGATCGGCATGCTCGTCGACGAGGGGAAGCTGGCGCTCGACGAGCCCCTGCCCTTCGACTGGCTGCCCGAGAACGCGGGCTCTCCGGAGAACGATCCCCGGCGGGAGATCACCCTCCGTCACGTGCTCAACATGTCCAGCGGACTCTATCCGGTGGACAGCTGGGGCATGGAGTACGCGACCGGGTCGGGCTTCTCCTACTGGGCCGGGGAGAGCTCGGTGCACGGCGCCCGCAACCGCTCGCTCATGCAGGAACCCGGGACGTTCTGGGATTACGAGAACTACGACACGCTGCTCGGCGTGTACGCGATGAAGCAGGTGATCGGCGACCCGCAGGCCTACCTCGAGTTCCCGCGGAAACGCCTCCTCGACAAGATCGGGATGCGGGACACGTTCCTCAGCACGGACCGGTTCGGCGACTTCATCATGAGCAGCCAGATCTACACGACGGCGCGGGATCTGGCCCGCTTCGGGCTCCTCTACGCACAGAACGGGATGTGGAAGGACGAGCGCCTGATCTCCGAGGAGTGGATCGACTTCGTGCGGACGCCGGCCCCCGCCACATCCGAGACCGGCAACTTCTACGGCGGCCAGTTCTGGCTCGTGCCCGACGACCGCACCGACGTGCCGAAGGACGCGTACTCCACCGCCGGCAACCGCGGCCAGTTCGTCGTCATCGTCCCGTCGCACGACGTCGTCATCGTCCGCCGCGGGCTCGACTACGGCCGGCAGGGCTTCGACCGCTGGGATATGACGCGGGAGGTTCTCAAGGCGTTCGAACCCGTAGCCACGAACCCCTGACGCCGGACTAAACCCAGCGGCCGCCGTGGAGTTGGAGGACGAAGGGGTTGGTGTCGCGCTCCAGCGCCACGGTGGTCTCGGGGCCGTGACCGGGGTAGAGGCACGTCTCCGGCGGTAGCGTCAGCACCTGCGACCGGATGGACTCCATGAGCACGCCGTAGTTCCCGTGCGGAAGATCCGTCCGCCCGATCGACCCGCGGAAGATCACGTCCCCGACGATCGCCACCGGGTGTGACGTCGAGACGAACATCACGTGCCCCGGCGCGTGGCCGGGCACGAATACGACCTCGAATTCCGAGCCGCCGAAGGCGATGTTGGTGCCGGGGACGAGGTCGACATCGGGCGGCGGCGGTTCCACGCAGGGCACGCCGAACGCGAGGGCCTGGTTCGCGATGTTGTCGTAGAGCGGCCGGTCAAGCGGATGGAGATGGATGGGCGCTTCCGTCTCCGCCTTCGCCTCCTTGAGGCCGTCGATGTGATCCAGGTGGGCGTGCGTGACGAGGAGCGCCGCGATGTCGAGGTCGCGGGCGCGCGCCTCGGCCAGCGCCTCCGGCGTCGCGGTGCCCGGATCGATCAGAAGTCCGGTGCGGCCGTCCTCGCAGACCACGAGCAGGGTGTTCTGCACGAACGGTCCTCCGGCGAACGTCAGGATTTCGATTTTGCCCCCTCGATTCTTGCCCGCTTCCTGCTCTCGGAGCGGTGAGGCGGAGTCTATCCGCGGCGCCGGGGGGCGGCAACGGATTTGCCTTTCCGAACGCGCCGGACGCAGGATTGCGCGATGAATCTCACCCCCCGCCGCGCGGACCTCGCGCGCATGCTGCGCCTGGCCCTCCCGATCGTGACCGTCCAGGTCGGCATCATGATGATGGGCGTCGTGGACACGCTCATGGTCGGCCACCTCTCGGCGACCGACCTCGCGGCGGTCGGCCTGGGGAACATCTACTTCTTCCAGATCGCGGTGTTCGGGATGGGCGTGCTCATGGCCCTCGATCCCATCGTCGCGCAGGGGGTGGGGGCCGGAGACCATGAGGCCGCGGCCAGAGGGATCCAGCGGGCGCTCGTTCTGACCCTCTTTCTGACGGCGATCACGTCCCTGCTCTTCCTGCCCGCCGCGCGCATCTTCGCCTTCCTCCGGCAGCCCGCGGATGTCGTGCCGGTGGCCGGGGGATACGCGCTGGGGTCGATCCTGGGGATGTTCCCCTTCTACGCGTTCGTCGTACTCCGACAAAGCCTCCAGGCGATGCATCGCGTGGCCCCGATCGTGTGGACCATCGCGGGGGCGAACCTCCTGAATGCCTTCCTCAACTGGGTGCTGATCTACGGCAACCTCGGAGTCCCGCAGTTGGGGGCCGTGGGCTCGGCGTGGGGGTCGAGTCTCGCGCGCTGGTGCATGGCGGCGGCGCTTTTGGCGCTCTCTTGGCGCTCGATGCGTCCCTACCTGGGCCGCTTTCGGCGCGAGGCCCTCGATCGTCGCGCGCTCGCGCGCATGGTGCGGCTCGGCACGCCGATCGGCTTCCAGCAGCAACTGGAGTTCGGGGCCTTCGCCGTGATCGGCGTGATGATGGGCTGGCTCGGCACCGAGGCGATGGCGGGGCACCAGATCGCACTGAACCTCGCCGCGCTCACCTTCATGGTGCCGTTCGGGATCGCGGCCGCTTCCGCCGTGCGCGTGGGACGCGCGGTCGGACAGGAGGACATGGACGGGGCGCGGCGGGCCGCCGCCGCGGGGATCCAGCTCAGCGGCGTCTTCATGCTCGCGACGGCGGGCGCCTTTCTCGCCTTCCCGCGCTTCTGGGCCGGCCTCTACTCGCACGATCTCACGGTCATCGGGATCGCCGCATCCCTGATCCCGATCGCGGGCGTCTTCCAGGTGACCGATGGCCTCCAGACCGTCGCGGCCGGCGTGCTGCGCGGGGCCGGAGACACCTTCACGCCCTTCCTCGTCAACGCCCTCGGCTTCTGGCTGCTCGGCGTGCCCGTGAGCTACTTCCTCGCCTTCCGTGCCGACTGGGGCCCGCGCGGCCTGTGGTGGGGTCTGGCCGCCGGACTCGCCGTCGTGGCCGTCCTCCTGTTCGCCCGCCTGAGGCAGGTCCTCCGCCGCGAGGTGCGACGCGTAGCCATCGACGCGCCCTGACCCGGCGCCCTCGCGTTTCGCGACCCGGCGCTCCCTACAACGTGACCTCGGCCCCGTGTGTCCCATCTAACGGATGACGGACGACAAGCGGCGGGTTCCATGAGTACACGACGACGATTCCAGCGGCGGTTCCAGCTTTTCCTTCTCGCGACCCTTCCCGGCGCCCTCGGAGGCTTCGCGCCGGCGGCGCTGGGCGCGCAGACGGGCCATGTCCACTACCTGCGCTCGGTGCAGTACGACTTCGAGGTGCCCGAGCGCTGGGCGGCGTTGCGCGACCGGATCGCGGCGCAGAGCAGCGCCTCGATGGTCCTTCTCTTCGACGGCTCCCGATCCATCATGACGCCGGATCCGGACGAGGAGGAAGCGGCGCCCCGACGCGGCCCCGGCGACTCGGACCGGACGGACCGCCGCGCGCTCGGCATGGCGCTTCGACTCCGCATGGCGTCCGCTTCGCGCAGCGACCAGGAGGACCTGCTCCAGGCCTACGTGGACTTCGCGAGCGGTGCGATTACGGAGACGCGCGAGTTCATGGGACGCACGTTCCTGATCTCCGGGGACCGGCCCACGTATCAGTGGAAGCTCGGCACGGAGCAGCGCGAGTTCCTCGGCTTCATGGTGCAGCAGGCGACGGCCGTCCACGACGGATCGGAGATCGAAGCCTGGTTCACGCCCCAGATTCCGGTACAGGCGGGCCCCGGCCAGTACGGCGGCCTTCCCGGCCTCATCCTCGTGCTCTCGCTCGACGGCGGCCACCTCCTCTACTCGGCGACCGAGGTGAACCTCGAGGGTCTGGGCGATGTCGAGATCGCCCCGCCGACGGACGGGGAGATGGTCACGCGCCAGGAGTACGAAGCCATCGTGGCGGAGAAAATCGAGGAAATCCGGGCCACGCGCGGGGCCGGCAACCGGCGTCGTCCCTTCGAAGGGGGGCTCCGATGAGGCGGCCCGGGCCGATGGGTCCCGCGCGGGCGTTCCCGGCGCGGGCGGGATCGATCATGGCGCTGCTGGCCATTGGACTGGCGGTCTCGACCTTCTCGCCCGGTCCCGTAGAGGCCCAGGCCGAATACACCGTGAGCGGCGTGATCGCCGACACTGCGGGCGCGGGCCTCAACGGCGCCATGGTCGTGGCGCTGGCGAAGCCCGACTCGGTCCTCACCCGCTTCACGACTTCCGGCGGCGACGGCGTCTTCGCCCTCGGAGATCTCGGACCCGGCGAATACATCCTGCAGGTCACCCTGCTCGGATACGGCACGGTGCGGCAGGACTTCTCCCTCACCGGCGAAGATGTGAACGTCGGCACGATCAACCTCGAGGTGATGGCGGTGGAGGTGGACCCGCTCGTCGTCACGCTCGACCACGTCCCCTTCCTGAACCGGCGGGACACGCTGGGCTACAACGCGCTCGCCTTCCGGACGCGGCCCAACGCGACGGTGGAGGACCTCCTCCGCCAGCTTCCGGGGATCGAAGTCGAGACCGACGGATCGATCACGGCGCAGGGCGAAGAGGTCGAGAACGTGCTCGTCGACGGGAGGGAGTTCTTCGGCGGCGACCCCACGATGGCGACCCAGAACCTGCCCGCCGAGGCCGTGGACCGAGTGGAGGTCTACGACAAGGAATCGGACATGGCCGAGTTCACGGGCATTGCCGACGGCGAGGAAGAGCGGACGATCAACCTGGAACTCAAGGAAGAGGCGCGGTCGGGCTACTTCGGCCGTACGTCGGGAGGACTCGGGGCGGACGTTGAGAACGCATCCGTCTCCCCCGGGTTCGGCGAGGCCGTGGCCGCGAGGGTCGCCAGGGCCGCCGGCAGCGAAACCGGGACCGTGGCCGGCGGGATTCCGTACGCGGGCGCCCTGTCGATCAACCGCTTTTCTCCCACCACGCAGCTTGCCCTCGTGGGAAGCGCGAACAACGTGAACCAGGCCGGGTTCGGGTGGGGCGATGCGATGTCGTTCGGCGGACGGGATTTCGGCCGCGGCGGAGGAGGCGACGACGGGCTCACCGAGACCGCCATGCTGGGGCTCAACGTCAACCACGACTTCGGCGGGAACGACGACCACTGGATCCGGACGAGCTACCGCCTCAGCACGCTCGACAACTTCCAGAACGAGACGCGACGGCAGGAGCAACTCCTCGGCACGAGCGCGTCATCCCTCGTCGACCGCGCCACGCGCACGGACACCGAAAACTCGAGCCACAGGGTCAACCTGAACTCCCAGTTCACGCTCGCCGAAGGCCACGAACTGCGGCTGCGCGGGAACCTGAACGCGCGCAGCTCCCTCCTCGACCGCGTGGACTTCCAGGACACGCGCTCGGGCACGGGGCAGTTTCTCACGGCCGCGGCGACGAACTACGACGTGAACGGCGACGACGTGGGCGGCGATGCCCGACTCACGTGGCGCAAGCGACTCGACGACAGCGGGCGAAGCCTCTTCGCGGAAGCCCGGTTGAATCTCAGCGATTCCGACCGCCTGACGAACCTCGCTTCGTCGATCGAGGGCAACGTGGAAAACCCGCGCGCCCGGGCCGGCGACGTGCTCCAGGAGCAGACGAATGTCGGTCAGACGCTGACGCACTCGGTCCGCCTCTCGATGACCCAGCCGATGCCCTGGGAGTCCATGCTCGAGGTCTACGGCGAGCGGAGTGCGACCGCCGAGGATGAGAATCAGTCGGTGTTCGACATCGGGCCGGACGGCCGGACACCGAATCCCCTCCTCACATCCGGGTTCGAGCGGACGTACAGCTACCTGCGCGGGGGGTTCCGCTTCAACCGCACGAGCGAGGCCGGACGGTTCGTGCTTGGGCTGCGCGTGCAGGGCTCGAACCTGGAGGGGACGATCCTCGACCGCGACGAGGAGGTCGCCAACGGGTACACGCACGTCCTGCCGAACGCCGAATACCGGATGCAGGTCGACGACCGGCGCACACTACAGTTCCGGTACTCGACATCGACGCGCGAACCGCGCATGACGGACCTCCAGCCCTTCGTCGACAACCGCGATCCGTTGCGGATCCGGGTGGGGAACCCGGACCTGCAGCCCGAATACACGCACCGCCTGCGGACGGAATACCGGTTCTTCGACACTTTCAGCTTCATCAACCTGTTCACGTGGGCGAACGTCAGCGTCACGACGAACGACATCGCCCAGGCCCGAACGGTGACGCAGCGCGGGCTTCAGACGATCTCGCCGGTGAACCTCGGGAGCGCATGGTCGGCCAGCGGCGGCGGGAGCTTCGGGACGCCGCTGCGCTGGATGGGCGGTCAGGTGGACCTGAACTACGACCTCCGCTACTCCAGTTCGAACGAATTCGTCAACGACCTCGAGAACCGGAGCCGGTCGCTGTCGCACACGTTCGGGATCGAACTCGAGAACCGCGCCAAGGAGGACTACGACGTCCGCGGCGGCGCCAAGCTCACCTTCAGCGACGTCAGCTACTCCCTCAACCAGGAGTTGGACGAGGATTACCTCAACTCCACGCTGTACGCGATCGCCGATCTTCATATGGGGCCGTGGACGCTGGGCACGGAGTTCCAGTGGCGCCTGTACGACCAGGACCTGTTCGGCCCGGGCCGGAACGTCGCGCTGTGGGAAGCCTCGCTCCGGCGCCTCATCCTGAACGACCGGGCCGAGATCCGACTGGTGGGGTTCGACATTCTCGGCCAGAATCAGGGCGTATCGTACACGAATTCGCCCGGCTTCATTCAGGAGAGTCGGGTCGAATCGCTCACGCAGTACGTGATGCTGAACTTCACCTGGTATCTCGGGAGCCAGTCGATGGCCGGCGGCAGCCGGGGCGGACGCGACGGAGGCCGGTTCCGGAGGTAGCGCCGACAGGGGCTGCATGACCGAACCCGCAGGGGGCCGGGTCGTCTCGCTGGACGCGTTCCGCGGATTGACGATCGCGGCGATGATCCTCGTCAACAATCCCGGCAGTTGGAGCTACGTCTACGCGCCGCTCGCCCACGCGGAATGGCACGGGTGGACGCCGACCGATCTCATCTTCCCCTACTTCCTCTTCATTGTCGGCGTCGCCATCCCCTTCTCCTTCTCGCGCCGCCTGGCGGAGGGGACGGACCGGGTCCGGCTGTTCCGGCACGTGGTCCGGCGCTCGCTCATTCTCATCGGGCTCGGGCTCGCCATGCGGGCGATTCCCGACTTCGACCTCTTCGACATGCGCCTCTACGGCGTGCTGCAGCGGATCGGACTCGTCTACTGCGCGGCGGCGGCGCTCTACCTGTGGGGCTCCGCGCGGGTGCGGTGGATCGCGGTGGGAGTGCTCCTCCTCGGGTACTGGGCCCTCGTCGCCGGGGATCTGTCGCCGGACGGAAACCTGGGAGCGCGGATCGACCGGTTCCTCATGGGAGACCGGCTGTGGCAGGGGACGTGGGATCCGGAGGGACTCCTCTCGACGCTGCCGGCCATCGGGACGTGCCTGCTCGGGATCTTCTGCGGCGACTGGCTGCGGTCGGATCGCTCGGGCAGCGAGATCTCGCGGGGCATGTGGATCGCCGGCGCCTGGCTCGTCGTGCTGGGATTCCTGTGGGACATCGTGTTCCCGATCAACAAGAACCTGTGGTCGAGTTCCTACGTCCTCTTCACGGCCGGAACGGCGCTGTTCCTGTTCGGCGCCATGTACTGGCTGATCGACGTGAAGCGTCTGCGCGGAGGGTGGGTGGCGCCGTTCGTCATCTACGGCATGAACTCGATCGCCGTGTTCGTCGCGTCCGGCATGTTCGCGAAGACGCTCGCCCGCATCCGGGTCGGGGGCGACGGAGGCACGTCGCTGAGCGGATGGCTGTACGAGAACGCGTTCCGGTCATGGGCCGGCGACTACGGCGGCTCGCTCGCCATGGCGCTGGCCCAGGTGGCCTTCTGGCTGGGCGTGATGTGGCTGCTCCATCGCCGCCGCACCTACATCAAGATCTAGGCACTCCGGCGACGGCTGCCGCTAGACTCCGGCCGCTGCCAGCTCCTGCAGCACGCGCTCCGGGCGCAGCGGGATGCGCCGCATGCGGACGCCCGTCGCGTCGTGGATCGCGTTGGCGATGGCGGCCGGGACCGTGCGGTGCGAGGGCTCGCCCGCCCCGTAGTGCGGCAGGTCCGGCCGGTCCGGATTCGGATCGCCGTTCACGATCACGACGTCGACCTGCTCGGGCGCGTCCGGGTGCGTCAGCGTCGGGTGGGTGCGCCAGTCGACGCTCGTCACCCGCTCGCCGTCGAACTGCACCTCCTCGTACAGGGTGCGGCTGATCCCGTGCAGGAGGTTCCCCTGGACCGTGCTCTCGAGGCCGTCGGGGTTGATCACGAGGCCGCAGTCGTGCGCGCAGACCATGCGCTTCACCCACACGCGTCCGCTCTCGCGGTCTACTTCGACCTCGGCGATCGTGGCAACAGCCGTCTGTATGCGGTACGCGTAGGAGATCCCGCGCCCGGTGAGGATGCGCCCGTCGCTCGGCTCGCGGGGCGTGGGTCTCGGCTCCCAGCCGAACGCCTCGGCCGCCGCCTCCACAACGGCGATGGAGCGGGCCCGGCGGAACGTCGCGTCGTCCTCCGTCGTCCCGCGCAGGAGACGGAGCCGGAACTCGACCGGATCCGCGTTCGCGGCCGCGGCCATCTCGTCGATGAACGATTCCCCGGCGAACGTCGTCTGCGGCCCGTTGGGGTCGCGCAGGTTGCCGGTGCGGAGCGGCGTCTCGAAGGCGAGCGGGAAACGGACGGCCCGCGTCTCCTCCCGGCGGTTCGGGATGTGGTACATCTCGTCGGGGCCTCGGCCGCCGCCGGGCGACGGCCGCTCGGGGCGAATTCCCATGAGCTGGGCGATGAGCACGGTGTCCGCCTGGTTGTACCCGACGTGTGCGTAGTTCGCGATGCGGGCGCGATAGTCGAGCCCGACCACGTTGCCGGCGTCATCGAGGCCGCCGCGCAGGTCGATGGCGAAGGCGGGGCCCTTCGTGTCCCACGCCGTCTCCTCGTGCCGCATCCACTGCACCCGGACGGGGCGGCCCAGCTCCCGGGCCAGGTACGCCGCCTCGAAGCCCGCGTCGTCCGCCGCCGTGCGCCCGTAGAGTTGCGGCCCCTCCATCCAGATCACCCGCACCTGCTCCGGCGGCATGCCGAGGAATTCGGCGATCCCGGTGCGGTGGCTGTAGGGCTTCATGTCGTTCGTGTAGACCGTCATCTGCCCGTCCGAGGGATCCGCCACGGCGTGCGCCGGCCCGATCGCCGTGTGTCCCTGGAAGGGGATGTCGTAGCCGGCTTCGACGACCGTCGCCGCGCCCGCGAGCGCCGCGTCGGAGTCCCCTTCCTCGCGAGGACGGGGAGACCCGCCGGTCCCCGCGTCGACGGGGGTCGCACCGCGCATGTAATCGAAGAGGTCCTCGGAGGACGGGAAGGGCGCCGTCTCCGGCTTCTCCCACTCGAGGGCGAGGCTCTCCGCCGCCTGGATCGCCTGTTCCTCCCGCTCGCAGACGACCGCGACGTAGTTGCCCTCCCGGAAGACGCGGATGAAGCCGGGGATGTCGCGCACCGTGGACTCGTCGATGGAGACGAGCCGCGCGCCGGCGAAGGGCGGCCGCACGTTCCGCGCGTGGACCATGCCGGGGAGCCGCACGTCGACCGCCCACTCGAGCGATCCGTCGACCTTTGACGGGATGTCGTACCGGGGGACCGACTGGCCGACGATCCGCAGCTCCTGGACCGGCTTCACGGCCGCGAGGCCGGTCGTCTCGTTGACGTTCCGTCCGGTGAGGGCGATGTCGAAGCGCCGCCCGCCGATCAGCTCGCCGTAGGTCGCCGTGCGGGCGGGATCGGCGGCGACGGAGATGACGCCTTCGCTGACGGCGAGTTCGTCGGCCGGGACCTCGAAGCGGTCCGCGGCCAGTTCCAGCAGGACGCGGCGGGCCTCGGCCGCGACGCGCCGCGCGGCCAGGGCGTCCCGCTCGATCGCGTCCGAACCGCCCGAGCCGCCCTGGTCCACCGTCATGTCCGTGCGGCCCATGATGAGCGTGGCCCGGTCGTACGCGAGGTCGAGTTCGTCGCACATCATCTGCCGCATGGCGGTCCCGGTCCCCTGCCCGCCGTCCGTCTTGCCGACGTAGAACGTGGCCGTGCCGTCCTCGTGCACGACGAGCCACGAGTCCAGCTGGAGATAGTCCGGATCCGGATACGGGTTCGCCTCGTCGGGGTCGCCGGACCCGTTCCGGCCGAACCCCGCCAAACCGGTCCCGGACCCGCCACTGAAGCCCACACTGCTGAAGCCGAGGACGAACAGCCCCGAGGTCTTCAGGAAGTCGCGGCGGGAACTGCCTCCCTCCCACCGGGCAAGCGCCTCGTCGAGCTTCGCGGACAACTCCGCCGGGCGCTTCACCGGTCCACCTCCCCACCTTCCCCGTTCGCTATCGCCTCCGAGGCGCGCTTCACGGCGGACTGGATCCGGTAGTACGTCATGCAGCGGCAGAGCGCGCCGTTCATCCCCTGCCGGATCTCCTCGTCGCTCGGCTCCGGATTGCGGTCGAGGAGCGCCTTGGCCGTGAGGATCTGGCCGTTCTGGCAGTACCCGCACTGCGGCACCTGCTCGTCGATCCACGCCTGCTGCACGGGATCCAGCTCTCCGTCGGCAGAGAGTCCCTCGAGCGTGGTGATCTCGCCCTCCGCGCGGGACACCGGCCGCATGCACGAGCGGATGGCGCGGCCGTCCATGAGGACCGTGCACGTCCCGCACTGGCCGAGGCCGCAGCCGAACCGGGGCCCCCTGAGTCCGAGGTCGTTCCGGAGGACGTAGAGCAGCGGGGTCGAGGGTTCCACGTCCAGCGAGTGCGTCTCGCCATTCACTCTGAGCGTAATCACGGTGCGACGCATTCGAAGCTGTCCTCCTGCTTCGGGTCTCCGGTGCCGTTGTAGGCGGCGTAGGCCGGCCACGGGCACACGGGCCGCTGCATCTCGACGCCGGACTCGCCGAACTTCGACGCGACGAGCCGCTCCGGGGCCTCGTCCTCCTCCACCCACGACTGGATGGCGGCGATCCAGTCGACGAAGTCGGGACCCGGGCCACCCGCGCAGTGCAGCACACCGGGCAGCATGAACAGCCGCGTGTAGTCGTCCGCCTCCTCGTCGCCCGTGGTCACGCCCTCGTAGTAGGCGATCGTGCCGCTGGCGGGGATCGCCGAGTCCGACCAGCCGGTCCACAGGATCAGCTTCCCGCCCGCCGTCTTGAAGCCGCTCAGGTCCGTGTCCGTCGCGTTCAGGATCGCGCGGGCGCGGCGCGTGTCCTCCTCCCACGAGAAGTAGTCGCTGAAGTCGTACGTGGAGTAGTCGAACTCGGGGTCGTCGAAGATGATGTACTTGTACATCTGGGTGCCGAAGGCGTAGTGGAGGTTGGGTCCGCCCGGTCCGAGCTGCATCTCCCGGCCCGTGACCCACAGCCTCCATCCCCCCTGGTCCGTCTCGCCCCCGAAGGGGAAGCCGGGGTAAACGTGCCGGTCCCCCGCGCGGGCGCCGCCGTAGATGACCTCCGCGGCCGCCCGCTGTTCGTCGGTCAGTCCCGGGATCGAGGCGATGTCGATATCGCACGCCATCGGGTTCGTCATGAACCCGTCCTCCACGCCGTCGTTTCCGTCGCACGCCTCGAGAATCGCGGCTTCGAGGATGGCCGCGGCCTCGTCCGTGATCACGGGCGTCGCGAGGTCGTTCGGGTCGGGATACAGCGCCTGCTGGGTCTGGAGGAAGAAGGCGCCGAGGCCGGGCCAGTCGTAGGCCGGAGCCCCGGACACGATGCCGTCGAAATCGTCCGGATAGCGCTGCGACGACATCATCGCCTGGCCCCCGCCGCGCGAGCAGCCGATGAAGTAGGAGTAGTCGATGTCGCGGCCGTAGAAGAGGCGGACGATCGTCTTCGCCGTCTCCGCCGTCACGTGCACCGCCCGGTGGCCGAAGTTCACCTCGCGGTCGGGCCGGTTCAGCGCCCAGCTCGCGTCGATGCCCGGGCCCTGGTGTCCCGTGTCCGTGCCCACCGTGGCGAACCCGCGGCTCAGGACCGAAACCGGCCCCGCGAACTGGAGCGCCTGGTTCTGTACGCTCCCCACGAACCCGCCGCCGCCGCCCATCAGGAAGCGGCCGTTCCAGTCTTCGGCCAGCGGGAGGAGGAGTTCGAAGTGGATCTCCTCGTCGATCGTCCCGCGCACGCGGCAGTGCGCCGGGTCGTTGGCTCCGGCCTCGACCTCCGACACCTCGTCCAGCGTGAAACCGCTCCACGACATGGCGGTCAGTTCATCGCACGCGAGGGCGGGGACGAGGTCGACCGTGGGGGCGGGGGCGAAGGCGGTCAGGGTCAGGACGGCGGCGGACGAAGCCGCGAGGCGGCGCGTCGGAGTCATGTGTTTCCCCGGGTCGGAGTGTCCCGCGACTGGCGCCTCCGAGTCCGACCCTCGGGTCAGGGTTCGGAGGCGCGACCGAACGGAGTTACGGTGCCGCCGGGGACGCCGGGCCGCAACGGTCTCCGGCGCCGGGGTCGCGGATCAGTGCGGCTTGTCGCGCGCGCGCAGCCGGGCGTTATGCGCCTCCATGTAGGTCCGTAGCATTTGCTCCCACTCGTCGTACGTGATCTCGCCTGCCTCGGCAGCCGCGTCGAGCCGGCGGACCTCCATGGCCAACTCCTCCAGCCTGGGAGTCAACTCCCCGATGCGCTCGCTCACGCCTTCAAGGCTCAGCCAAAGATCCCTCGGGATCGCCTCTTTCGTGATTTCGCCCGATTGCAGGCGCCCATCGAGCCTCTCACGCACAATTTCGACCTCGCGCTCGAGGCGCTCGACGGTGCTGCGAACGCGCGCTTCGGCTTCCGGGCCGAGGTCGAGCGCCTGGAAGGTTCCGTCTTCATCCACGTATCCGACACCTGCTTCCGGATCGACCGCCCATTTTCCCGAGTGGACCAGGGAGGTTCCATCCTCGTACTTGACCTCCACTTCCATACCGTCCCAGTTGGCGACTCCCTCCGCGCTGACGACGCCCTCCACGCGCGAGGCGCGCTCGGGCTCGGCCGGGCTCTGCGGGATCGGGGTGTCGCAGGCGAGGGCGAACAGGCCCAACCCGGCTGCGGCGGTGAGGATGGAAGCCCGGATTCGGGGCTTCCTCGTCGCGGTCCTGATCATCATGAGTCTCCTTTCGATTACCGAGTGGCCGCCGCGGATCAGGGCCGGCGCCGGATCCGGCGTCCGCCGACACCCGGCGGCAACCGTCAGAAGCAGGCGGGCGTAGCTCCGGGCGGGTGTGCCGCGGGCCAGAACGCGGCGGTCGCAGTCCCCTTCCACGGCGAGCCGGAGCCTGGCGAGCGACCACCAGACCGCGGGGTTCCAGGGCGAGAGCGCCGCGAGCAGGAGCCCCACTGTCAGGAGGATCGGATCGCACGCCCGCACGTGTTCCCGTTCGTGCAGCACGACCATCTCGAGTTCCTTTTTGCCGAGGCCGAAGGCCCACGACGGAAGGACGATCCGTGACCGGATGAGCCCCACGACGGCCGGCCCGAACTTCTCCGACCGCAGCACTTCCTCGCCGCAGACGTCCCGGGGCTCCCACGTCGTGCGCAACCGCCGCAGGCGGAGGCAGAGCAGGGCGAAGAGGACAAGGACGAAGATGGAACCCACGACCCAGAGGGCTCCCAGAGAATCCTCCATCCCGACCCCGGCGAGGAAGCTCCCGCCCTGCTCCGGGAGCGAAGGCGCCGGAGTTCCGAGTTCATAGAGGGCGCGGACGGGAAGGGCGAAGGGCCCGGGGCCATCCGCCGTTGCCGCCGCCGGAAGGAATCGGGGAAAGAACGGCGCCAGCCCGCCAACCCCGAGGGCGCCGATCCAGACCCAGCGAGTCGGCCGCCCGTGGGCCCGGAGACCCCGGTCGAGGCACCACGCGGCCCCGGCGACAAGGACGGCGACGATCAGCCCATAGATCATCGTGGCCAGAGTCACAGCTCGCCCTCCTCCAGTTCATCGAGGATCCGCCGCATGCGCTCCAGTTCCTCCGGCGAGACCTCCCGGCCCGAGATGAGCTGGGCGAGGACGAGTTCGGCCGACCCGCCGAAGATCTTGTCCCGGATCCGGGCCAGCGCCGTTTCTCCCGCCGCCTCGGAGGCCACGAGCGGGAAGTAGCGATACGCCCGACCTTCGGCCTCGTGCCGGACGGCGCCCTTCTTCTCCAGGATCTGGAGGAACTTGAGCACGGTCGTGTAGCCGACCTCGTCCTCGAGCGCGTCCATGACCTCGCTCACGGAACCGGACCCGCGGCGCCACAGGACGCTCATGATGTCCAGCTCCCGGTCGCTGAATGTCGGATCCCTCAAGGCTTCACCCCCTCCTGGAAACGTCCCCGCCCACGCATATACGAACATCTTCGTACGAAAGAATACGTGGTGAGGTGCACCCTGTCAACGAAGGTTTTCGTACATGGCGCCGGTCTTGTGAATCCGCCACTCCGCGACCGAGCCTCCGGGAACGGCCGAGAACGTCCAAAGAGGTGACAGTCGACGGTGCGATGGATCTGACCCGAGACGAGCGAGAGGTCCTCGACGGGAGCCGGGGGGAGATCCCCCGCAAGCTCCTCCTCACCATGGTCCGCTTCGGCGAGGCGATGGATGCGGAGCGGCTCGTGCCGGTGGAGGGTCCGGGGCACCTCGTGATTCCGGAGTCCAAGCCCGGGGTCGGGGCGCGGACGGAGTTTCTCGAGTCGCTCGTCGACGCCGGGGTCCGGGCCGCGCTTCCGTTCACGGCCGACCCGGCCACGATCCTCAACGAGACGCTATCGGACCTGACAGACAACCAGCGGCAGCGGCTTGCCCGCGCCTACCCGATGGAGCTGCGCTACCGGGAGGCGCTCACGAAGCTGGGCCTGCGCGACGCGGGCGGCCTGACCTGCACGCCCTGGTTCGAGGAGGTCGCGAACCGGCCCTCGTACGGCCAGATCGTGGCCTGGGCGGAGTCCTCCGCGGTGGTGTACGCGAACTCCGTCATCGGCGCGCGCACGCACCGGAATCCCGGGATCATCGATCTCATCTCCAACGTCGTCGGCAAGACGCCGCTCGCCGGCCTGCTGACGGACGAGGGGCGGCGCGCGAGCTGGCTCGTCGAGGTCGAGGCGGCGGGGCCGATCAACGGACAGGTGCTCGGCTACATCGTCGGGCGGGAAGTCGGGGACGGGATCCCCTGGGTGACGGGCCTCGCGGACATGCTCGATGGCGGCGAACACCCGGCCCGCGCGAAGTTCCTGCGCGATTTCGGGACGAACGCCTCCGTGGGGGGCGGGGTCGGCCTCTTCCACGTGGAGGGCGTCACCGTGGAGGCGAAGCGGTACGGCCGGCGGCTCATCCGCGACGACGCTCGCCGGCTGATGATCGACGAGGGACAGATCGAGTCGGTCGGAGCGTCGCTGCGCGCCGACCGCCCAGTCGATGAGCTGCGGCCGAACAAGGTCCTGCTCGGCTGCCCACACCTCACCTACGACCAGTTGTGCGCGTGGACCGATGCGGTGGAGGGCGAACTCGCGCGCGCCGGACGCGACCGCCTCGCGGTGGAGACGGTCTTCGTCGCGGCCCCCGACGTGGTGTCCCGCTTCCGCGCCGAACATCCGGGCTTCGCGACCCTCGCTCTCGCGGGAGGACACGTGGGCTCCTTCTGCCTCGAAGCGTTCATGCAGGATCCGATCCTCGCGCCCGCCTGCGTGGTCACGAACTCGAACAAGCTCCGCTACTACAGTCGCAACGTGTACATGCTCGACGACGACGCGCTCCTGCGGGTGATGGTGACGGGGGGCGCGGGAACCCCCGCCGCGGGCTCCATGCGGGCCTCCTTCGGGACCTCCTCCGAGGTGCAGGCCTGATGCCGCGCTTCCGGGGCCGCGCGGTCATCGCCGGCGAGACCGCGGCGCCCGCCGCCGTGTCGCGGGCCGGGTTCAACCCCTTCGCGAGCTTCTGCGACCAGTTCGACGGGGGAATCGACACGGCCGTGTGCGGGGATCCGCAGAACACCGAACTCTTCGGCGAACCGCTCACCGGGCGGATCATCCTCGCGCCCTTCTGCGTAGGATCGACGTCGGCCGGGCCCTGCTGGGAGCGCATCGCGGAACTCGGCCTCGCCCCCGCCGCACTCCTCCTGCCCGGGGAGGTGGATCCGCTCACGGCCGGCGGCCTCATCCTGGCCGATGTCTGGCTCGACACGGCGATCGTGTGCGTGGACCGGCTGGGGCCCGAACTGCTCGACCGGGTCGAGACCGGCGACGAATTGCGCGTCGGCCGGGACGGCGTCGTGACCTGGTAGGCGTCAGTCGTCGGAGGCCGTGAGCCAGCCCTCCCGTTCGAAGACGGGCGACGGGTAGGTGTAGAACCCCTTCCCCGACTTCACACCGAGTTCCCCCCGCTCGACCATCCGGTCGAGGAAGTCGGGCGGCTTGTCGGACGGGTCGCCGGAGGCCTCGTAGTACACGTTCTCGATGTCGCGCACGACGTCGAGTCCGACCACGTCCATAAGTCCGCACGGCCCAATCGGCGTGCCCCAGTCGAGCATCCACGCCCGGTCGATCTCTTCGGCGCTCAGGTATCCGCCGGCGACCAGCTGCAGCGACTCCTTCTTGATCGCGCGCCAGATCCGGTTCGTCGGATAGCCCTGGATCTCGCGACGGGCGACGATCGGCACGAGGCCGAGCCGGCGCAGGAACTGCTTCGCCGCATCGATCGTCGCGGGGTCGGTGCCGGGGTGCCCCATGACCTCGACCTTGAGGTCCTCCGGCGGGCCGAAGTTCATGTTCGTGAACCGCCCGGGACGCCCCGTCGACTCCGCCATCCACGAACCCGGCAGCGAGGAGGTGTTGGAGGCGATGAACGCCTCCGGCGGCGCCGCCGCGCCGATCCGCCCGAGGACGACGCGTTTCAGTTCGAGGTCTTCGTGGACCGTCTCGATGACCCAGTCCGCCTCCCGCACGCAGTCCTCGAGGTCCCTGCACGCCTCCACGACGCCATGTGTCGCGCCGGCCCCGTGCCCGTCCCCTTCGTCCGCGGCCTCGAGCAACTCGCGCACGGTAACCAGCGCTCCGGCGAGCGCCTCCTCCGAGACATCGTGCAGCCGCGCGCCCACCCCCCGCACGGCGCAGCCGTAGGCGATCCGTCGTCCCATCGTTCCCGCGCCGATGATGGCTACGGTCCCTGCGGCACGCTCCGTACCGGACATGGCATCCTCTTGTGAATCGGTGTGAAATGGCCAAGGCTCCCCGAGGACCGGGGACAACCTCTTGAGACGATAACAGCCTTCACAGCCTTCCGAGGAGCAGATGACCAGAACCTGGAACTACGGCGACCCCTACGCCTACATGGACAGGGTCGCCGGCGGCATGCCCCCCGTCATCATCTGTCTGGCCGCGAACGGCGGCATCCAGGGCAAGGAGTATAACGACGCCCTCCCGGAGACGTCCGAGGAGCTGGCCGAGTCCGTCGGCGAGGCGTACGACGCAGGCGCCTCGATGGTGCACATCCACGCCCGCAACCCCGAGACGCTGTGGAAGGGGGCGACGACGACCGAGGTCTGGCTCGAGGCGAACCGCCGCCTGCGCGAGCGCTGCCCCGAGATCATCATCAACAATACCACCGGCGGCGACCTGTGGATGGACGATGAACAGCGCCTGTCCTGCCTCGACGCCAACCCCGAGGTCGCGTCGCTGAACCTCGCCCCGGACATGGGCAAGTTCAAACTCAAGCCGCGCGGGGAGGAGTACACGCACCCCCGCCCCGCGATCGACTTCGACGACTGCACGCCGTTCTCCTACAGGCAGATCGCGCACTTCGCGGCGGAGATGAAGGCGCGCGGCATCAAGCCCGAACTCGAGACCTACCACCCCGGCTGCGGGTGGGTGATCCGGGACTTGATGGCGCAGGGCCTCATCGAGGCGCCCTACTGGGTTCAGACCGTGATGGGCTACCAGACGTCGAGCTGGCCGACCGTCGACAACGTCGTGAACATGGTCCGGGAGTTCCCCGAGGGTTCCGTCTGGCTGTGCTCCGGCATCGGGCCGCACCAGCTTCCCATGACCACGCTCGCCACTCTCATGGGAGGCCATGTCCGCGTGGGCCTCGAGGACAACATCTACTACCGCCGCGGTCACAAGGTGGAGAGCAACCGCCAGCTCGTGGAGCGGGCCGTCCGGATCGCACACGAGCTGAACCGCGAGGTCGCCACGCCCGCGCAGGCGCGCGAAATGCTCGGGCTTTCGGCCACGCCGACACGGTACAGCTAGTGCCGGGCCAGCCGGGGGCGGAGGGCGGACGGGAGGAACTCGGGCGGGGGATCCGGCTCCGGTCGCTCTTCTCGCTCGCCTTCGGCACCATCATTGGGGTCGGCTGGATCACGGTCATGGGGGCGTGGCTGAGCGGCGCCGGCGCGATCGGGGCCATCATCGCGTTCGTGCTCGGCGGCCTCGGCATTCTCGCGATCGGACTCTGCTACTCGGAGATGGCGGCCGCGTACCCGGTCACCGGCGGCGAGGTCGCGTACGTATTCGAGGCGTGGGGAGCGCGCTGGAGTTTCGCCGCCGCGTGGTTCCTTGCGTTCTCCTACATCTTCACGACCTCCTTCGAGGCGATCTCCGTGGAATGGGTCGTGTCCGCTCTCGTCCCGGGGTTCGGCGGTCCGGTCATCTACACGCTGCTGGGGCAGGAGGTGCGGCTGTGGAGCCTCGCCCTCGGACTCGCCGTGATGGCCGCGATCACGTTCATCAACTACCGCGGCGGAAAGACGGCGGCCTGGTTCCAGGACCTGATGACGGCGGGGCTCATCATCCTCACTCTCATCTTCGTCGTCGCGGGCGTCGTGGGGGGCAGCGTCGCGAACCTGGAGCCCATGTTCAGCGGGACGACGCCGGGGGCGGCCCTGGTCGGCGTGGGCATCGTGCTCGGGACCGCCGCGTTCTGGTTCGCCGGCTTCGACACGATTCCGCAGGCGATGGAGGAGGTGGAGGAGGGCGCGAAGCTGCGGCTCCTGCCGCGCGTCATGGGCGCCTCCATCCTGTTCGCGCTCGTCTTCTACTGCCTCGTGATTCTGGCGACGGCCATGAGCATGCCCCGCGCGGAACTGCTCGCGTCCGAGCTTCCGGCCGCGGCCGCGATCGAGGCCGCCCTGGGCTCGCCGTTCCTGGGCCGGGTCGTGCTGTTCGCCGGACTCTGCGGGCTGATCACGACGTGGAACGCGATCTTCTTCGCCTCCACGCGGATCGTCTTCGCCATGGCTCGGGCGCACATGATCCCCCACCGCCTCGCCAGGGTGCACGACCGCTACGGTTCGCCGTCGGCCGCCGTCATCTTCGTGGCCGTCATGGGGAGCGTGGGGGCGCTGTTCGGCCGCAACGCCATCCTCGTCATCGTCGGAGGCGCCGCGATCTCGGCCATGATCGTCTTCCTCGTCGTCGTGCTGGGCGTCCTGCGGCTGCGGAAGACGCGCCCCGACCATCCGCGTCCCTACACCGTGCCCGGCGGCCGGGGCTTCCTGGTTCTCAGTGCCGTCATCGCGCTGGGGCTGCTCGGAGCTTCGATCTGGGAACCCTTCCATGGCGCGGGCGGCCGGATCCCCGCCGAGTGGATCGTCCTCGTCGTCTGGGCGGCGCTCGGGCTCGTCTTCTACCGCGCCGCCGCGCCTCTCCGCCGCGAGGTGAGCGACAGGAGGCTCCGCTGGCTCATCCTCAGCGACGAGGACCCGGAATGAACACGAGTCGACGCCACTTCCTCCGCCGGTCCGCGGGCGCGCTGGCGCTGGCCCCGATCGTGCCCGTCGGGCGGCTCGCCCTGGCCGATCCGGCATCGCGGCCCGCTGATTCGGGTCGTCCGCAGGAGGCCTGGGTGGCCCGCGCGCGCGCCGAGATCCCCGCCTCGACGGAGAGCCTGTACTTCCAGACGGGCGGGATCGGCCCCGCTCCGAACGCTGTTATCGACCACGTCCATGAACGGCTCGCTTTCCAGAACAGGAGCCCGGCCGAGCCCCGCATCTCGGACGAGATGGCCCGCATCGAGCCCGACCTGCGGGCTCAGTTGGGGCGCGTATTCGGGGCCGCGACGGAAGAGGTCGCGCTCACGCACAGCACCTCCGAGGGGATCTCCATCCTCGCCTGGAGCCTGAACTGGGAGCCGGGCGACGAGGTCGTGATCTCCAACACGGAGCACCCCGCCAACGTCGTCCCGTGGTACGTCCTCCGCGACCGGTTCGGAATCGCGATCCGCGAGATCGACCTGAATCCCGGAACCGGACTCATCGACGAGGTTCGCGGCCAACTCTCCGACCGCACGCGGATGGTGAGCATCAGCCACGTGTCGCGGAACAACGGACGAACGCTGCGGACCGACGAGTCCGCGGAACTGGGCGACCTGCTGCGCTCCCGCGGCGTGCGCTACCACCTCGACGGCGCACAGGGCCCCGGCTGCGTCGCGACCGACTTCCGCGCCCTCGGCTGCGACGGCTATTCCACCTGCGGCCACAAGTGGCTGCTCGGCCCCAAGGGCGCCGGCGCGCTCTTCGTGCGTCGCGAAATGCTGGACCACGTGCAGCTCAGCTGGGCCGGTTCCCACAGCCACGCGACGATGGACTACGAGGGTGCCTACACCCTGCTCCCCAGCGCCGCGAGGTACGAGTTCGGCACCCGCGCGCTCGCGGACTTCGCCGGCTTCGCCCGCGCGGTGGAGTGGATGGAGGGCATTGGACTGGAGAGGATCGAGGGGCGGATCCAGTCGCTCGTCGACCACGCGATCGAAGTCGTGGACGCCACCGAGGGACTCGGCGTGTCGTCTCCGCGGGCGCACGCGGACCGCTCGGGCGTGTTCGTGGTCCAGCTCCCGGAGGGGTGCGACGCCACGCAGTTGTACGGCGACCTGCGCGAAGACGAGGGGATCCTCGCCTCTCCGGTCCGGGAGGAGCGCGACTTCCGCCTCTCGATCCACTTCTTCAACACCCGCGAGGAGATCGACGCCGCGATCGCGGCCATCGCGGCGCGCTGCGGCTGACCGGGAGCGGGGCCTACACCACCCGTCTCGGGAGCCGGGGGTTCATGAACTGGATGATGCCGAGGAAGCCGCGGCCCGTCCGTTCGGCGACGGTGTGGGGAAGCACGGACGGATGGTCGGGGCCGATGAGGGTCGCGACGTCGCCGACCTCGACCGTCTTCTCCGGACCGATGTCGAGAATGGTGTGCGCGGAGTTGACCCCTCCGGCGACCGGGTACAGGCGGCCGTTGATCAGCACCTCGCAGGTCCCGTTCGCCTCGGACGGATAGCCGTCGGTGCGGCCGACCGGCAGCAGCGCCACCCAGGTGGCCCGGTCGGCGGTGAAGGTGTGGCGGAAGCCCGCGCCGTCACCCGGCTCGAGGCGTTCGACCCGCACCACGCGCGCGTTCATGCGAAACACGGGCCTGAGGTCGGCCATCTCCCCGGCGCCCTCCCCACCGGAGAGGTGGTTTCCGAACAGCGCGTTCCCGGGACGCACCATGTCGTAGTGCGCCTCGGGCAGGTTGAACAGCTCGAAGGAGGGTGAAGCGTGGAGGGTGCCGAGGGGAAGGTTCTTCCCGCGGGCCCACGCGAGGAGTTCCTCGAAGCGCGCGAGCTGCTCCCGGTTGAAGTCGAGATCGTGAATGAACATGGTGTAGGTGCCGTTCACGTCGACGTATTCGCTCTGCACGAGCTCCTCGATCCAGCGGCGCGCGCGGGTGTACGGCATGCCCTCGCGGTTCATCCCCGTATCGATGAAGAGCTGGACGGGCACGGGACGGCCGAGTCGCCTGGACACGCTCCGCAGCCGCGCGGGCGCATCGTCCAGCCACACGGACGGGAGGATGTCGTGCCTCGCCATCTCCTCGATCTCGTCCTCGGATCCCTCGGCCATGACCACGATCGGCTTGGTCACGCCTTCCTCCCGCATGGCGAGCGCCTCCTCGACGCGCACGGAGGCGATGCCGCCCACCTCGGGCATCCCGGCGAGGAGCGGCCCGACCGCACGGTCGCCCAGGCCGTACGCATTGTTCTTCACGACCGCGAGGATGGGGCGCCCGCTCGCGAGCCGCGCGGCCTCCCGGACGTTTTGGGTCCAGGCGGCGCGGTCGAGTTCGATCCACGGATCGAAGCGCTCGGGGGTCCAGGTGCGGTCCGTGGCTGCACCGGCAGACAGCAGGCCGGCCCCCGTACTGCGCGTCCTCCCGGCGGTTGCGCAGCCGGAGGTCGCGGCGAGGCCCAGGGCGGCGCCGGTCAGGTGGAGAAAGCGGCGGCGCGGGAGCGGTGATGACGGGCGATCCATGGGGCCTCCGGGCTCAGCGGGGTGATGCAGGTTGACCGTGGCGTTGCCAACTTTTTCCTGAAGACACTACGCTTCGCCTATGAACACGATCAACATCTCGCTCCCTGCCGACCGTCAGTTCCTTCGAGATCTCCTGCTCGAGGGTGGTGAGTCCGCTCCCATCGTCACCGTCGATAGGCTTTACTTCGAGATGTTGCGCGCCCGGATTCGCCGACGCTCGACGGAGTGAGGGCCCGAGGGCGGCGGAGGCGTAACGTCCCCGCGTACGTCTGGACGATCCTGGCGCTGGCGGGAGGGCTGGCTGCGGGTGGGTCCCTCCCCGTGCCGCTGGCGCCGGTGGCCGACGCCACGGGCACGCTTATCGCCTGGGTTGTCGCCGTCGTGCCGCTGCTGATCCTCGCGGCCCTCAGCCCGGCCATCGCGACCCTGATTCGTCGCGGGCTCGCCGGGCGCTTCGCGGGCGCGGTCGTCCTGTGGTACGTCTTCACGTCGACGGTCGCCGGACTCATCGCCGTCGTGACCTCCGCCACGATCTTCCGCATCCCGCTGGCCACGGGGGACCGGGGCGTATGGACCGAAGCCGCGGCCATGCTGCGGAGCCTCGGCGACGGCGGGGCCTCCTGGCCGCTGCTCGCGATCCTCGCCGGAGTCCTGCTCGGAGCCTTCGGCGCCCGGCACGATCCGACCTACCGCGTACTCCGACGAGTCGCCGACTCGATCGAGAAGGCGGGCGGCAAGCTGGCCTACGTCATGCTCCCGCTCATCCTCGCCTTCGGGATCACGCTGGGCGTGCGCTTCGGCGCGAGCCTGGGGCTCTCCCACTATCTCACGATGGCCGCCTACACCGGCGCCCTCGTCCTCATCTGGTGGGCGTTCTACACGTTCGTGCTCGTCCGGAGGGTCGGACGCCGGCCCGTGGGGCCCGTGTTGAGTGAGTACTACGTGCCCACCGCGGTCTTCGCCGCGGGCACGTGTTCCTCGCTGGCGACGCTCCCGGTCAACCTCGCCAACGCGAAGAAGGTCGGCGTCCGCGACGAGGTGGCCGACTTCGTCCTCCCGTTCGGCGCCGTCGCGAACCTGGACGCGAGCGCGCTGGCCTACGTCGCGTACGGACCCTTCGTCGTCAGCTACGTGTTCGGCCTGGAATTGAGCTGGATGATGATGCTCGCCGCGTGGCCCGCCGTCGTCCTGTTCACGATCGCCGCTCCCGGGCTCCCGGCCGGCATGGGGACGGCGCTGTGGAGCGCGACGCTGTTCGCGAGCATGCTGGGACTGGAAGGTCAGGCTCAGGGCGAGTTCATCGCGAGCTGGATCGCGCTCTCCGGCGGTATCCCCGACATGCTGCGCACCGCGACGAACACGACCGGAGACGGCTACACCGCGATCATCTTCGACGGTCGATTCGATGAGTTTTTCGCGAGGGATCGTGGCTGACGGGGCCGTGGCTGAGGCCGGGATGGATCTCTCGCCCGGCGCGCGGCGGCTCGTGCACGTGAACGGGCGCGTCCAGCCGGGTGAAGTCGTCGTGATCGTGACCGACCCGACGATGCGGCGGTACGCGGATGCCGTGGCCGCGGCCGCCCGCGACGCCGGCGCCGACGTCACCGTGTGCATTATTCCTATGCGGAATCAGGACGGGCAGGAGCCGCCCTCTCCGGTCGCCCGGGCTATGGCCGAGGCCGACGTGATTTTCTCCCCCGTGCGCATCTCGATCACCCACACGCGCGCGATGCGGGCCGCACTGGAGGCGGGCGGGCGCGTCTGCATGATGACGGCGTACACCGACGCGATCATGACCAGCCCCGCGCTGCTCGAGACCGACTTCGAGGCGCAGGCCGGTGTCTGCCGCCGCCTTGGCGCGGCCTTCACGGAGGGCAAGTCCGTGCGGCTCACTTCCCCGCGCGGAACGGATCTCCGCTTCGGGATCGAGGGTCGCGTCGCGAACGTCCTCACGAACATCCCGGAACCCGGCGAACTGGCCCCGGTCCCCGACATCGAGGTCAACGTCGTGCCCGTGACCGGTTCGGCGGAGGGCACGCTCATCTTCGACGCCTCGGTCCCCTACCTCGGCATCGGCATCCTCGAGGAGCCCATCGTCTGCTCCGTGCGCGAAGGCGCCATCGTGGAGATGACCGGCGGGACGCAGGCCGACTTCCTGCGCGAGCACCTGGAGTCCTTCGAGGACCCCCACTGCTTCAACGTCGCCGAGTTGGGCGTCGGCCTGAACCCGAACGCCCGCCTCACCGGAGAGATGCTCGAGGACGAGGGCGTCATGGGCACGATCCACATCGGCATCGGCACCAGCCATACCCTCGGAGGCGAAATCGTGGCCCCGACGCACTACGACCTGCTGATGTGGGAGCCGACCATCGCCGTCGACTGCCGCGTCGTCCAGCGCGACAAGCAGGTGCTGGTATGAAGCAGGAACCATCGTGAGGAGAGGCGCGGAGATCCTGGTGCGGACGTGCGCCAACGTGCAGCCCGCCGAGGACGTGGTCATCGTCACGGATCCGGAGCGGATGACGATCGCCCGGACCGTCGCCGACGCCGCGCTTGAGGCCGGGGCCGTCGCGAGCATCGTGACCCCGCCGGAGCGGTCGATCGACAACGAAGAGCCGGGACCCGCCGTGGCCGCGGCGCTCTCGGCCGCCGACATCGCCTTCCTGCCCGTGACGCTGGCCCTGGCGCACACCCGCGCGGTCCGCGAGGCCATAGGCGCCGGAGCCCGAGTTCTGTCCATGACCGCGTTCACCGAGCGGATGATGCGCGACGGCGGGCTGTTCACGGACTTCCGCGCGCGCAAGCCGCTGTGCGACGCCATCGCGGCGAAGCTCACCGCCGGCGAGCGCCTGCGGGTGACGAACCCCGCCGGCACCGATCTCACCATTAGCCTCGAAGGCGTGACCGGGAACAGCCACGCCTGCCTGCTGGACGGCCCCGGCTTCTCCGCCGTTCCCAACATCGAAGCGAACTGTGCCCCCGCGCAGGGCACCGCCGAGGGCGTGTTCGTGTGTGACGGGAGCATCCCCTACTACGGCGTGGGTCCCATCCGCAAACCCGTGACCTTCCGCATTTCGAAGGGCTTCGTCACCGACATCGAGGGCGGCGACCAGGCCGAATTCCTCGCGGACCTGCTGGCCCGACAGGACGACCCCTGGGTTTACAACCTCGCCCAGTTCGCCTTCGGCCTGAACCCGGCCTGCACCGAGTTCACCGGCGAAATGCTCAACGACGAAGGCGTGAACGGCACCGTCCACATCGGCATCGGCACCTCCGCCAACCTCGGCGGCACCGTCTCCGCCAAAACCCACTTCGATGCGGTCAACCGCACTCCCACAGTCTGGATCGACGACGAACTCGTCCTTTGCGGGGGAGAGATCCTGGCCGACCGCTGAACGGGACCAGGGCTTCAGAAGTCCTGGACCAACTCCCGCATGCGGCGCTTCGTGGCCTCGTCGGGGAGGCGGCCGAAGGCGGCGCCGATGTTCTCCGCCATGTGATCCGGATTCGTCGTTTCCGTGAGGGCGCACGTCACGGCGGGGTGGGCGAGGATGTACTTGAGGGAGAACTGCGCCCAGCTCGCGCAGTCGAACTCGGCCGCCCATTCGGGCAGCTCGTGTCCGCTCACGCGGGGGAAGTAGGTACCGTTCATGAACGGACGGTTGATGAGGACGGCGAGCCCGAGATCCTGCGCGAGCGGCAGGAGACGATCCTCCGCGTTCGGCTCCATCACCGAGTAGTTGACCTGCACGAAGTCGAGGGGCTGCGTCCGCATGAACGACTCGAACGCCTCGTGCTGGGGGATGCTGGACGTGGTGACGCCGATGTAGCGCGCCTCGCCCGAGTCCTTCCAGCGGAGCACGTTGGGCCAGTGCACGTCCAGGTCGCGCATGCTCTCGACCTCGAGCAAATCCAGGGTGCGGCTGCCGACGAGCCGCTGGTTCTGCCGCATCTGCTCGATGCCCGCGGCTTCCCCGTCCGTGTTGATCTTCGTGGCGACGAAGAGGCGGCCGCCGAACTCCGGCGCCGTCAGGACCGTGCCGAACTCCGCGTCGATCTCCGGCGTGCGCGGCGAGGTATCGACGACGCGGCCCCCATGCTCGAGGAGCATGCGGATCACGTTCGCCACGGGCTCCGTCCCTTCGGTCGGGATCTCGAGCACGGGCTTCGAGGAGCCGAAGCCGACAATGGGCAGCGTCTCCTCCGTTCCCGGGATCGGACGGGTGGGAAGCGTCTCCTGGACCGGGGGCGTACTCCCGAACAGGGCGCGCGGGGCAGCCAGCACAGCGCCGGCACCCGCGAGGGAAGACAGGAAGTCGCGTCGCGTCGTATCGCCCAGGCTCTTCATGGGACTCTCCTTCGGCATGGTCGTGGTCCGTGCATTGGGCTGACCCGGTTCTCAGGCGCGGCCGGTGCGGCGGAGGAGCCGCAGGTGGGTGCGGACGTTGTCGTGTTCGAAGTAGGCGTCCTGCAGGTGGCGCGCGCCGGACGATACCATCTCGGTGCGGCCGTGGAGGACGCGGTGTCCGGCACACAGAAGGATCATGCCGCCCTCCAGCCGGAAGGTCACCTGGGCGCCGGGGTCGTTGACGCGGCTCGACAGCTCGTGGTAGGCGGCGTAGAACTCGCCCAGCCGGGGCTCCGACAGGGAAACGGCCTGCATCTGCGCCGTGTTGAAGCGGATCATCCTGATCTCCCCGTCACTGTCGAGGTCGACCATGGGGTTCGCCGCGTAGCACTCGTACTCGTCGCTGAAGATCCGGAACGGCACCGGCACCGAGCACAGGGCGTCGAACTTATCGGGGTGCTCCCGGCGGAGCGCCTCGAGCAGGCCGAAGCCGTCCACGACGGTCGACGCGCCGCCCTCGCACTCGTTCACCAGCATGTGCAGCGCCTGCACGCTCGGGGGCCACGTGTAGCTGGTGAAGTCGTTGTGCGCCCCGACGGCCAGAGCCGTATGCGCGATGTTGTAGCCCTTCGGATCGAGCTTGACGTTGTGGATGCGCTCGAACAGCACCTCCCGGACCGGGCCCAGACGGACGGCGAGCTCCTCCAACGAATCCGGTTCGGTGGGAGCGGCGACCAGTACGCACACCCCGGTGCGCAGGAACTCCTCGATCAGTTCCGCCGCCGCGCTGTCGTCCGCCAGGAACCGCTGGTAGTCGAACCTCCGGGGCTCGAACCGTCCGTCCCAGTACTGCAATTCGAGACGAGGCCGGCTCAGGAGGCCGTGGATGTCGCTCGACCGGTGGCGCGTGCGGTGTCCGTCCGGCCAGGCGATGGAAATCGCCTCGTCGTCGGATCCGGCGCCTTCGATATCGACCGTCGACGGCTTCAGGTCGCTGGGGACGCGGAAGACGTGGAAGCGCTTCTCCGTGGTCTGCTCGACGCAGCACTCTCCGCAGCCGCAGTTGTCGCGCAGCCAGAGGTAGGGGAGATCGGTGCGTTCGCCGTCGCTCCAGACCGCCGTCAGGGCGTCGCCGTTCTGCGCGAGGCTGCTGATCGAGGCACCCATGGTCGATCCTCCCAGTCCGTGGTCACCGGCCTGCAGCGAACGCTACGGACGCCCGAGCGATCTTGACAATGCCCTTCGCTTCTGCCGACGCTGCGGCGAGGAACCCCCGATCCAACCCTCAGCGGAGAGTGACCGGCATGCCCCGTACGGCCGGGACGAGCGCAGGAGCCGGCAGAGGGCCGAGCGGCCCCGTCGTGAGTTTCACGCGCATGGAGGACGGCACCCGCGAGGACTACGAACTGCTCGCGCGCCTCGAGGACGAGTTCGCCGCCGATACCGCCGACCGCGTGCTGGCGCACCTCCGCGAGCTGTCAGGCTCCGTTGGCGGCTACCACGTCGACCGGCTCGAACATTCACTGCAGAGCGCGACCCGCGCCCATCGCGACGGCGCGGAAGAGGAGATGGTCGTGGCGGCGCTCCTGCACGACATCGACGATCTGCTGGCCCCGCACAGCCACGGCGAACTGGCCGCCCTGCTGCTCCGCCCCTTCGTGACCGAGCGCACGCACTGGATCGTCCGGCACCACGGCCTGTTCCAGCTCGTCTACTACGCCCACCACCTGGGCCGCGACCGCAACGTGCGCGACCGATACCGCGACCACCCCTGGTACCAGGACGCGGTGGACTTCTGCCACCGCTGGGACCAGTGCGCCTTCGACCCCGACTACGACTCGCTCCCGCTCGAGTTCTTCGAGCCGATGGTCCGCCGGGTGTTCGCGCGCGAACCGTTCAGCCTCTGGCCGAGGGGGCGATCCTGACCGCGCACCCGCGGCGCCCCGACCGTCATCCGGCCGGGACGGCCGCCGTGGCCGCGATCCTGGTCGGCGCGCTCACAGGCTGCGCCCCGGGGGCCGACGGCGAGCTGCAGGCCCAAGTCGACGCCGTCTTCGCCGACTACGCCAGCGCCGACGGGCCCGGCTGCTCCATGGCCGTGATCCGGGACGGCCGCCCGATCCACGCCGCCGGCTACGGCACCGCCAACCTCGACCACGGCATCCCGAACGGCCCGGAGACCATCTACCGCATCGCGTCCGTCTCGAAGCAGTTCACGGCCGGCGCGGTCGCCCTGCTCGCCCTCCGGGGAGAGGTGGATCTGGATGCTCCCGTCCGGCGCTACATCCCCGAATTCCCCGACTACGCCGACTCTCCCACCGTCCGACACCTGATCCACCACACGTCCGGCGTGCGCGACTACCTCGTGCTCTTCACCCTGGCGGGGAACCGGAGCGAGGACTTCATCACGAATCAGGACATCCTCGATGCGATCCACCGGCAGCGCGAACTAAACTTTCCTCCGGGCTCCGAGTACCTGTACAGCAACTCCGGCTACGTCCTGCTCGCCGAGATCGTGGCCAAGGTTTCGGGGCAGAGCCTGCGGGAGTTCGCGCGGGCCGAGTTCTTCGATCCTCTGGGCATGCCGCGCACGCACTTCCACGACGACCACAACGAAGTCGTCGCCGACCGGGCGACCGGTTATTCCCCCACCGATGACGGCTTCCGGATCAACATGACGACGCTCGACGTGGTCGGGGACGGCGGCATCTACACTTCGGTGGAGGAGTGGCCCGCCTGGGACCGCAACCTCACCGAGGGTACGGTCGGCGGACCGGAGTGGGTCGCGCTCATGCACGAGCGGGGCGTGCTCACCTCCGGCGACACGATTCCGTACGCCTTCGGTCTCTCCCACGGCGAACACCGGGGGCTGGCCACGGTGCGGCACAGTGGCTCGTGGGTGGGCTACCGCACGGGCATGTCCCGCTATCCCGACGCCGGCTACTCGTTCGTCGCCCTGTGCAACCGGTCGCGGATCGATCCCATGGCCCTCATCGCGAGCACGGCCGAAATCTACCTGGAAGACGCGATGGATCCGCCCGAGGACGTCGCGGAGGGAGAGGAGGAGATGCAGGCCGCAGACGAGGACGCTCCCGAGGCTCTGCCCGACCACGACATTCCGAACCGCGCGCGTTACGCCGGATCCTTCTACAGTCCCGAGTTGGACGCCACGTATCGGATCGTGGAGGACGGCGCTGCCGGGCTCATGCTGCACGTCGGCCGGCGGGACCCGGTCGCCCTCGTGGCCGAATCGGAGAGGCAACTCACGACCGAGGACGGGCCGACCCTCCGCTTCTCCGAACTCGTCGGCGGCCGGCACGAGGCGCTGATCGTCGACGCCGGGCGGGTCAGGAACCTGCGGTTCGCGCGGACGGAGGGATAGCGGGCCTGGTCGCGAAACTCCTCTCCGGCGGCAATCCCCAGATTCCGAAGGGGGATGGAGATGCGCCCGTGCAGGCGTACATCACGGCCATGCCGGGTTGGAAACGGGAGGTCGGCCGCCACCTCGACGCGCTCATCGAGCGTAACGTGCCTGATGTCCGCAGGGCGGTCCGCTGGAACTCGCCCTTCTACGGCATCGAAGACAGGGGCTGGTTCCTCTCGTTCCACTGCTTCACGCGGTACGTCAAGGTGACGTTCCTCAACGGCGCCTCGCTGCGTCCCGCGCCGCCGGTGGAATCGAAGCACGAGCAGGTGCGCTACTTCCACATCTACGAGGACGACGAGCCGGACGAGGATCTCCTGGCAGACTGGCTCCGGCAGGCATCGGCGTTCCCCGGGGAGGATCTTTTCTGATGATTGAATGGCTTGGCATCGGCCATCTGTTCGCGCTTTCCGGGACCGAAGCGCTTGCCGGCTTCCTCGCCCCGCTCGCGATCTGCGCCGCGTTCTTCGTGCTGCAACTCATTCTGCCTGGAAGGCGGGTCCCGGGTTACGTCATCAACCCGGAGACCGGCGAGCCCCGCGGCTACCGACTGAACGGTCTGCCGGTGTTCGTGCTCGCCGAGGTCGTGTGGGCGCTCGAACTCACCGGGATGCCGCGAGACTGGTTCTACCGGTCCACCGTCTACCAGGTGGCCGGCGGCACGGTCATGTGCCTGGTCTTCGCCCTCCTCGCGGTGTTCGGAGGGTCGCGCGACAAGGTGGAGCGCCCGCTCGCCGCCCTCTGGGAAGGGCGCGTCCTCGAGCTTTCGTTCTTCAACGAACGCTTCGACGTGAAGATGTTCCTGTACGTCGTCGGCGGGACCATGCTGTCGCTGAACGCCCTCTCCGGAGCCGCGTACCACTACGGGCTCTTCGGCGCGGACTCCAACCCCGGCGTCTTCCTCTACGCGGGGTTCCTCACGTTCTACGTCTTCGACTACTTCATCTTCGAGCGCGTCCAGCTCTACACGTACGATGTGATCCACGAGAAGCTCGGCTTCAAGATGATCTGGGGCGGGATCATGGTGTACGGGTGGCTCTACATCCTGCCGCTGTGGGGCCTGGCCGTGTACCCGGCCCCCGGCTTCGCGGCGCCCTGGAGACAGGTGTGGTTGATCGGCGCACCCGCGCTGTTCCTCGTCGCATGGGGCATCACGCGCGGCGCCAACATGCAGAAGTACACCTTCAAGCGCTGGCCCGAGCGCAAGTTCCTCGGTCTCATCGAGCCCGAGTACATCGAGGCCGGCGACCGCAAGATCCTGTGCAGCGGCCTGTGGGGCGTCGCCCGCCACTTCAACTATCTCGGCGAGGGCCTCTTCTCCCTCTCCATCGCCCTCGTGTTCGGCTACTTCGCCAACCCCTGGGCCTGGACCTACTTCGTCTTCATCGTCGGACTGTTCATTTTTCGACAGCGCTTCGACGACAAGTTCTGCGCCGAAAAATACGGCCCCGAGAAGTGGGCCGAGTATCAAGCACGGGTCAAATATCGGATCATCCCCGGCATCTATTGATGTCGGGTCGAACGGCGAGTCATCCGCGAGGAGGCGGTGAAGACGATGTCAGCAACGCACGGCTGGTCGCGGAGGCGGTTTCTGGGGAGTGGCTCGGCGGCCGCCGCGGTTGCCGCTGTTTGGGGATGTGCACCCGACGAAGGGATGCCGGTGGGCGGGGGTAGGCCGCCGGCGCCGCTCACCGGGGCTCGCCGGTTGCTTGCGGAGCCGGGCCCGATGCTCCCGCCCGTCCCGGCGATTCTGCTCACCGTGAACGGCCGGCCCGGCGACCCGGACGAGATCTCGGTGCTGTGGACGTTCGTCGTGAGCGGCGACCCGCCCCAGATCGGGGTGAGCGCAGCCCTAGAGCATCAGGCGAGGGAACTCCTGGACATGCACGACGAGTTCGTGCTGAACGTCCCGCTCGCGTCGATGGTGGAGGCGTTCGACACCGTCGACATGAACTCCGGCCGCGTGGCCGACAAGTTCGAGCTCTCGGGTCTGACGCGCGGCGCGGCGACCGTCGTCGATGCGCCCACCGTGGAGGAGTCCCCCATCCACTGCGAGTGCCGGATCTTCGACTCCCTCGAGGTGCCGCCCGAGCGGAAGGTGTTCCTCGCGGAGGTCGTGGCGACGACCGCCATCGAGGGCGCGGTCGACGACGCCGGCCGCCTGATCGTGCCGGCCGTGGACTTCTTCGGGATGACCGCCGGGAGTGGCGAGCACTACACGATGGGGCGGCGGGTCGGCAACATCGGGATGACGGTCGGCCGAACCGACATCAAGTACTGACGGACCGACTCAGCCTTCGTCCCTCCCCCACTCTTCCCTGAGGAGTCCGTAGTACACGTCGTCGACCCGCTCCTCCCGCAGCGTCCGGTGGCCGCGCAACATGCCCTCGCGGGTCATGCCCAGCTTTTCCATCACCCTCAGGGACGACGTGTTCCGCACATCGGCGTACGCGTACACCTTCGCGAGCCCGCGCTCGCGGAACGCCCAGTCGACGACGGCGCGGGCCGCCTCCACGGTCAGGCCTCGGCCCCAATGCTCCTTCGCAATCGAGTAGCCCAGTGCGCCCGTCGCATGCTCGACGTCGATCCTGATTCCGATGCCGCCGATAACCTTCCCTGCCAGGACGATCGCCCACACCGGCCACTCCTCCCGGGACGTGAGGATCCGCTGCGCCACGAACTCCTCCGCGTGTTCCCTGAGGTATGGCACCGGCACCGGCAGGTATCGGGCCCACTCCGGGTCGCGGGCGAACTCGAAGATGTCGTCGACGTCTTCCAGGCGGTGCGGCCGCAGCAGCAACCGCTCCGTTCTGATCTCGAACTCCCGTGTCTCCATCGTGCGGTCCCAGGGGTCATGTCGTTCACGAAACGATGCATGCCTCAGACCCTTCAATACCCGAGCAGTTCCGGCAGGAACAGGACGACGCCGGGCAGGAGCGCGATGGCGACCGTGAGCGCCAGCATGAGGGCGAGGTAGGGCCAGAGCGGGCGCGCGACCTCCGCCGGCTCGACACCTCCCACGGAGCAGGCGACGAGCAGGCTCACGCCGACGGGCGGCAGGAACACGGAAATCCCCTGCGTCGCCACGATGACGGCGCCGAAGTGCACGGGGTCGATCCCGAGTTGCGTCGCCAGCGGCAGAAGGATCGGCGTCAGCAGGACGACCGCGGGCACGCCCTCGAGGATGGCGCCGAGCGGAAGGAAGACGAGAATCGTGAGGAGCATGAAGCCGATCTGGCCGCCGCCCAGCCCCACCACCGATGACGCCAGCGTCTGCGGCAGCTGCAGGACGGCGAGGACCCAGCCCAGAAGGTGCGCGGCGCCCACGACGAACAGCACCATTCCGGACACCACGGCGGTCTGGACGACCTTGCTCCAAAGATCCGCCAGGGTGAGCGATCGGTACACGAATCCCGCCAGGAGCAGCGCATAGGCGACGGCGACCGCCGCGGCCTCCGTGGGGGTGAAGAGGCCGAAGCGGATGCCCCCCAGGATGACGACGATCATGAAGAGCGGGAGCACCGCGTCGATCATCGCGCGGCGGAGTTCCGCGAACGAGGCGCACTCCCCGCGGGGCCACCCTTCCCTCCGCGCCTGCCACCCGATCTGCGCCATCAGGCCCGCGGCGATGAGGAGCGCGGGCACGATCGAGGCGATGAACAGGGCGCCTATGGAGACGTTGCCGATGACGCCGTAGACGACCATCACGATGGCGGGCGGAATGAGGATCCCCATCCCGCACGCGGCCGAGACGATCGCCGTGGCACGCGCCCGGCCGTACCCGTTCGCGGTCAGTTGGGGCACCATGATGCCGCCGACGGCGGCCGCATCCGCGGACGTCGAACCCGACACGCCCGAGAAGAACACCTCCGCCATGACGACCACCTGCCCGAGCCCTCCCGGCAGGTGGCCGACGAGGGCGCGGGCCAGCGTCACCAGGCGACGGCTGATCCCTCCGACATCCATCAGGTAGCCGGCGAGGATGAACAGGGGCACGGCGAGCATGGGGAACGAGTCCATCCCCGCGACGATCTGCTGCGGGATGACGACGAGTGGGAGATCCGCCACCACGATGGCGATGATGGCGGCGATTGCGAGCGCGAATCCGATGGGCACGGCGGCCAGCACGAGGAGGCCGAAAGCCCCGAGGAGGAGTCCGCCCATCAGCCGCCGCCCTCGGCTGGAAGATCCTCAACCCCCGGCGCGAGCCGCCGGTCCGAATCGGCGACCGTCGGACCCGCGAGCATGTGGATCGCCATCAACACGCCGGACACGGGCGCCGCCGCATACACGAGCGCAACGGGCAGGTTCAACGCGGCGGAACGCTCTCCCATCGTGAGGTCCATGAGGGCGATGCCCGCGCCGATGAGGAGGAGCGCGAACATCAGCACGATCGCTGCCGCGGACGTCTCCACCGCCTTCTTCGCGCGCGGAGGCAGCCGCCCCGTGACCTGGTCGAACCGGAAGTGGGACCGATGCGCCACCGCCAGCGAAGCCCCGAGCAGCGACATCCAGATGAAGCAGAAGCGCGACACCTCCTCGCTCCACGGATTCGGCCAGGCGAAGAGGTAGCGCATCAACACTTGGAGGAGAACCACGTCGCAGACCGCGATCACAAGAATGCCGACGGCGTAGGTTTCAAGCCTCACCAGGAGCCCGTTGAACACCTGCAGCCGCTTCGTCATCGGCGCTCCGTCGAAGCCACCAACCTTGCGATCAGCGCTTCGCCGTCCGGCAGCCGATTCGCCAGTTCGTCCCATATCCGCGGTCTGACGGCCGGGGCGAACGGCGCCAGGTTCGGACGCGAGATCTCCACGCCGGCCGCGCGCATCTCCACGATGGCGTCCGCCTCCATCCGGCGCGCGACTTCGCTCTGGTAGGCGAGCGCCTCGGCCGCGGAACCGTCGACGATCTCCCGGATCTCCGCAGGGAGCCCCCGATAGAACGGCTCGTTCACGAGAAGCGTGATGGGGTTGTACGTGATGGAGGTGAAGCTGTAGAACTTCGCCACCTCGTGGAGCCGGCTGCTCACGAAACCGATCGCGTTCGCCTCCCCGCCGTCGATCACGCCCTGCTGCAGCGCGGAGTAGACCTCGCCGTAGTTCATCGGCGTCGCCTGGACGCCGAGCGCGGAATAGGCCGCCAGGTACGTCGCGTTCTGGAGGACCCTGAGCTTGAGGCCGGCGAGATCCTCGGGCGCCTCGATGGGCCGGCGCCGATTGTAGACGTGGCGGAACCCGTAGTCGAGAAAGCCCAGCGAGCGGACGCCCGTGCGCTCAAGGAGGAGGTCGCGCCACCAGTCTCCCGCCGGGCCGTTCATCGCCGCGAGCCCGTGGTCCCGGGTCTCGAACAGGAAGGGGAGATCGAAGACCTGCGTCTCGGGCACCCAGCCCGAGAGCACGGGGGTACCCGTAATCGCCATGTGGACCGCGCCCACCTGGATCTGCTCGAAGGCGACGCGCTCGCCCCCGAGCTGTCCCGACGGATAGATGACGACCCGGAACCGTCCATCCGTGCGCTCGAGCATGAGATCCCGGAACCGCTCCGCCATGAGATGGAACTCGGAGCCGGTCGACAGCACGTGGGAAAAGCGTACCTCCCAGGTAGGCGGTTCGGAGTCGCGGGGCACAGGGCCACTGCAGGACGCCACGAGTAGCGTCGCCGCTACCGCCAGCCCGAGGCCCACCCCCTTCCGGCGCCGAGGGTTCAGGTCCTCGCCTTCACTCCCGAGTAAGTGCGGCACCTTCCACGATGTGTCGCTGGATGGCCTGAGCCCACTGGGCCATAAAGTCCTCAAAGGCTTCGCCGAACGCTCGCACGAAATCGTCCGCGTCGGACGAAAGCGACGTCATTCGATACTTCACAGACGCCCGGCTTCGGTTGTCACTGTCGGGAGTCACACGAACGTCCACCATGGCGGTGTGGTGGTCGGGAACTATGTACACGAACGAAGCGACGCCCGCGGCGGGCGCATGCCTTGTCTGGACCCATGTCGCCGTTCCCACGCCTTCCTTGATGGTCTGGAACACCAGACCTTCCCTCGCGTGGGGCCCGTTCGGAGACAAGTAGCGCGGATCCCACCCTGCGACCCACCGCCGCTCACCCTCCGCGCTGAACAGCGGGAACGCGTCCGAAACCGGCAGGGCCATGACGAAGCCGCCCGCCCTGTCTACATGGACTCGCGTGTCCACGACCTAGGCACCCCAGATCGTCTGGCCAGCGTCGATGAACAGGCTGGCACCCGTCACGAGTCGCGCCTCCTCGTTCGACGCGAGGTAGACGACGGCTCCCACCACATCGTCTGGAACGCCGATCTTCCCGAGCGGGATGCGGGCGAGGCGTCCCTCGCGGAAGTCGTCCCGCGCGATGTCGGCGCGGTTCAGGTCGGTCTCGATCAGGCCCGGCGCGACGGCGTTCACCCGGATCCCCTGCGGCGCGAGTTCGAGCGCCATCTGCTTCGTGAGCATCTCGACCCCCGCCTTCGACACGCAGTAGTGCGTGAGGTTCGGCGCGGCCACCGCCTGTCCGGCGGAAGACACGTTGACGACCGCCCCCGCCGCTCCCGCCTCGACCATGCGGCGCGCCACCGCCTGACCCACCAGGAAGTACCCCTTCAGGTTGACGCCCTGAATGGCGTCCCATTCCTCCTCGCCGATCTCGAGGAACGGGGTGCGCCTCAGGATCCCGGCGTTGTTCACGAGGATATCGAGGCCGCCCAGGACGTCGTGGGCCTCCGCGACAAAACGCTCGACGTCTGAACGGGAGTCCGTCGAGCCCTGCACCGCGGCCGCGCGGCGCCCCATCGCCTCGATCTCACGGACGGCGCTCTCGGCATCCTCGCGACTCCGCCGGTAGTTGACCGCCACATCCGCGCCCTCGCGGGCCAGTCCGAGGGCGATCGCCCGACCGATGCTCCGAGAGCCGCCGGTTACCAGAGCACGCTTGCCGTGCAGACGCATGGGGAATTCGGGATTCGAGTTCGCGTGTGATGCCGAGTGGGCAAAGTCCGGGCGTGGACAGGGATTCGCAACGCGCGTGGGCACCCCTACCTTCGAACAGGTTCCATCTTCCCGCGGGAGCGACCCATGAAGCGCACGGCTCGTCTCGAACTCGCCTGTTCGCTGGCATGCCTCTCCACTCTGACGGCTTCGCTGATTCCGGGCGTAACCCGGGGCGCGGCGGCGCAGTCGTTTCCCTCTGACGATCCCGTCATCCGGGCGATCTGGGAGGAGGGGGTCGAGCGCTCACAGGTCTATCAGCTCGGCCAGGTGATGATGGACTCCATCGGGCCGCGGCTGACCGGCTCGCCCGCAATGGCCGGCGCCAACGACTGGGCGCTCGCGAAGTACGCGGAGTGGGGCATCGAGGCGTACAAGGAGCAGTACGGCACGTGGCGGGGATGGGAGCGGGGGATCAGCCACATCGATCTCATCCAGCCGCGCATGCGATCGCTCGAGGGCATGGCGGCCGCGTGGAGCCCGGCCACGGACGGGCCCGTCGAGGCGGAGGTGGTGATCCTGCCGGACGCGGACAGCCCCGGAGCCTTCGAGGCAGCGCTGTCGGAGGTGCGCGGCAAGTTCGTGCTCGTCTCGCGCCCGGAGCCGAGTTGCCGCCCGCGCGACAACCTGGAGTGGTTCGCGCGGCCCGAGACCACGGCCCGCATGGCGGCGGAGCGGGAGCGCGCCATCGCGGAGTGGAGCGAACGCGTGGGGAACACGGGGTTCGATGCGCGCTCGCTGCCGGAAGCGCTGAACGCAGGCGGACCCGCCGGGATCATCCGCTCGCAGTGGTCCGACGGCTGGGGCGTCACCAAGATCTTCGGCACCCGCGCGCAGCGGGCGCCGGTCCTGGACCTGAGCTGCGAGGCGTACGGGCTGCTGTACCGGCTGGCCGAGAACGATCAGGGGCCGGTGCTGCGCGTCGACGCGCAGGCCCGTTTCCTGGGAGAAGTGCCGGTCTTCAACGCCTTCGCCGTCATCCCCGGCAGCGCGGAACCCGAGGAGTACGTGATCCTCGGAGGCCACTATGATTCCTGGGACGGCTCCGACGGCGCGCTCGACAACGGCACCGGCGCCGTCGCGATCATGGAGGCGATGCGCATCCTGAAGCACGCCGTCCCGAACCCCCGCCGCACCATCATCGGCGCCCTCTGGAACGGTGAGGAGCAGGGGTTGAACGGATCACGCGCCTTCGTCGAGGACCATCCCGAGATCCTCGAACGCACCCACACCGTGTTCAACGTCGATCACGGAAACGGCCCGGTCACCTTCATTCCCATGCAGGGCTTCGCCGGGGCGGCGGGGCGCTTCGGCGAGTGGCTCGCGAAGATCCCGAGCGAGCTGTCCGACCTCGTCACGCTCGAGGTCCCGGGGATGCCTGAATCCGGCGGGACGGACCACGCGTCGTTCCTGTGCGCCGGGGTGCCGGCCTTCAGCTTCCACGTGGGCGCCGGCCGGAGCGAGATGAACATCGCCGACAACCGCTGGGACACGAGTACCTACACCTGGCACACGAACCGCGACAGCTTCGACAAGATCGTCTTTGAGGACCTGCGCGACGACGCCGTGATGACCGCGATGTTCGCCTACCTGGCCTCCGAGGACCCGGACCGCATGCCCCGCGACCGCCGCACCATGCCACCCGGCACCCAGTGGCCCGACTGCCGCCCCCCGGCGCGGACTTCCGGTCAGAGCACGCGGTGACGGATCCGGTTCAATCGTCGAGGCTCAGGGACCAGTTGTTCCACTTGAGATCCGGGGAAGCGCCCAGGGATCGGTAGAAGCCTTCTGCAGCCCGGTTCCCGTCCATTACGGTCCAGATCAACTCGGCCGCACCGATGGACTCGGCGTGCGAAATCACCGCCGCCATCAGGGCCTTTCCCGCCCCCAGGTTTCTCGCACCCTCTTCGACGAACAGCTCCTTGAGCACGACCTTGGGCCGCAGCGTATAGGTCCACGGAATCGTGTAAACCACGGCCATCCCGACGAGATCATCGTCCTCTTCGGCGACAAACGCGGTGAAAAGACGGTCGTCCCCGAACCCATGCTCGAGCACACTCTCCCGCGTCACCACGAAGTCGTCGATGTACTCCTCAAACCGCGCGAGCCCCCGCATCAACTCCAGCAGCCGATCCACATCCCCCCGTTCAGCCGGCCTGACGCGCATCTAATGGACCCCGTCCTGGAGGAGATTCGTCAGCGAGCGGGCGAAGCCCGTCGCGAGCCTAGGGACAACGCCGCCCGGCACGTGTGCAGGAAAGGAAGTGCCCGGGAGAATTTGGCCAGCGAAGGGGAGCGAAGCTCCAGGAGCGCCCGAATTCTTGCGGGCGCAGTCTCGACGCCCGAAGGAAGGAAAGCATGCGCCCGGGAGAATTCGAATCCCCAACCTCCTGATCCGTAGTCAGGTGCTCTATCCAGTTGAGCTACGGGCGCTCGGAGCCGGCCGTCCCGCGACCGGCGATGTCGTCCTGCATGCCCAGGAGAGGATTCGAACCTCCACGTCCGTAAAAGGACACTAGCCCCTCAAGCTAGCGCGTCTGCCAGTTCCGCCACCTGGGCCGGTGATGCTCGGGGGGGGAGTCGAACCCCCACGGGAGTTTAATCCCACAGGATCCTGAATCCTGCGCGTCTGCCATTTCCGCCACCCGAGCCTGCGCCCCAGAACTCTCCAGTCCGGGGAGTCGCCCCCCCGAGAACCGGTGCTGCTGGCTCAGCCGGGGCGAGTGCGCCCGACAGGATTCGAACCTGTGACCTCTTGCTCCGGAGGCAAGCGCTCTATCCAGGCTGAGCTACGGGCGCAGACACGAAACGCGCCGCCGTAGGAGGCGACGCGCCGTGTGGGCAATCTAACGGGGCCGGCCGCCAGCGTCCACCTGCCGCAGAGGCCGACCGCGATTCGGTTCAGCGCGACCCGGATGAGGTCGCGGCCGCGTTGTCGATGGAGTCGATGACGAGGTCGAGCAGGCCGTCGATCGCCCCTCCCGGGATCCAGCGCGCCACCACGACGAGATCGTTCACCGGGTCGCAGTAAATCATGTTCGTGCCGTTCCCGAGGTGGGCCCACGCCTCCTCGGGCGCGCTCGGATAGCGCTTGTTTCCCTCGTCGTCCGCGACGTTGAGCATGAAATTCATGAACCCGTAGGAGCCGTTCGCCGGGCCCGGCGTGGTCGCGAGGTCGAACCATTCCTCGGAGAGGAGTTGCCGGTCTCCCCACGTCCCGCGCCGCAGGGTGAAGAGGCCGAAGCGCGCCTGGTCGCGGGCGCTGATGAACATGCCGCCGCCCCAGTGGCCGCCGCCGCTCACCGACTGCACGCGACGCCCGTCGATCGTGACCCACGAGTTCTCGTAGCCGTTCCAGCGCCAGGTGGGCGAGGCGCCGATCGGTCCCATCACGCGTTCGTGCAGGACCTCGGGCAGCGGACGCCGCAGCACGCTCATTGCAGCCAGCGCGAGCAGGTTCACCCGCGTGTCGTTGTACTCGTACACGGTCCCCGAGGGATGGCGCTCCCGCGTCAGCCAGGTGGAGGGGTCGCCGCTCGGACGGTCGGCCCAGTCCGGCTTGCCCCACAGCGTGCCCTCCCAGTCGGATGTCTGCCGCAGGAGGTCGTCCCACGTGATGGTGCGGTTGTGCTCGGACTCGAACATCGTCGTCGGGTCGGGCTTCCCGAAGCCGATGCGGTCGACGCCCGGTTCCCCGTCGCCCGGGGGCACGTCGATCGGGGCCATGTACTCGCGCACCGTATCATCGAGCGAGCCGATGAGTCCCTCGTCCCACGCGAGGCCCACCGACGTTGAGAGGAAGGACTTGGTCACGCTGTACGTCATGTCGACGCGCTTCGTGTCCCCCCACTCCGCGACGATGTAGCCGTGCCGCACGATCATCCCGGCCGGCCCGCCACGCACGTTGAAGGGGCCGATCCCCTCACCGAGCGGTTCGCGCCCGAAGCTCCGGCTGTGCTGGAACTCCCGGTCTCGCGCCTGGCTCGTCTCGTGCTCGAGGGCGTATTCGACGGCCGCCTGGACGCCGGCCGCGTTCATCTCCACCTGCTCCGGAGTGCGCGTCTCCCACGCGTCCCCGCGCGCGGGCAGGTACTGCGCGGTCCCGACGCCCGGAAACGCGACCGTCGCTGAAACGGCAAGGAGTCCGGCCCAAAGCGCGCCACGGTGCGCGCGAATCATGCCCCGCATGAGAACCTCCTGATTCGGATCGAGTACGGGACGCATCGTAACGACTGGCACCCCGCCGGTACACGGGTATCTGAGGCCAGGCGATCAAACACGGTTCCTCGAGCTAGGTCCGGTGCCGCCACCTTCCGATCAGGCGGCGTACCCAGCGGATCGAGACGCTCGAGCCGACCGCGAGGACGCTCGCCAGCAGGTCGAACCCGATGTCGAACAGGTCGAACGTGCGGCTGGGGAGGAAGAACTGGATGCACTCGTCCACCACGCCGACCGCCGTCGTCAGCGCGATGGCCAGCACGGCCGGTACCGGGACGCGCCTCCCGTGGGCCGTCCGCTCCACCAGGGCCTCGTGGATGATGAGCGCCAGCACCGCGTACTCGATGAGATGGGAACGCTCGGCCGCGGCGATCCCCCGGGCGAAACCGAGGACGGCGATCGCGGCGACGCCCAGCGCGAAGCCGACCTCCACGCCGCGCGACCGTTCCCTCAACCCCTGTACCAGAATCATGATCCCGATCAGGAGCATGCCGGCGCTGAACATGGTGGGGGTGAGTTCGAGCAGCCCGCTCTCGCGCAGCGCGTCGGCCAGCGTTCGCGCGAGATCGGCCGTCGCGTAGATCGCCACGACCACGGCCAGCGCCCACAGCCACAGGCGCCTTTCCCGGTTGGACGAGAATTCCGGCATCCGCATCTCCATCCCGGCTCGGGCGGACGGCCACCCCGTGAACCATCGCGCAACGAGCCATATGATTAGAAAGTGACGACCCTTCTGTGTCGCTGAGACGCTGAACCGCGAGGGAAGTTCCGATGAAGGTAACGATGATTCGCGCAACGGTCGCGGTGGCGCTGTTCGCCGCCGTGTCGATCCCGATCGCACGGGCGCAGGATGGCGGTGCCTTGCCGCGCACGCCGGACGGACGCCCCGACCTGCAGGGGAACTGGACGAACGGGACGATCACGCCCATCGAACGGCCCCAGGGTTTCGAGGCCGTGCTCACGCCCGAGCAGGTCGCCGAGATCGAGGGCGGCCGGCAGGAGTGCATCGAGACGCACTCGGGATCCAGCGATCCGGACCGTGACGCGCCGGCGGAGGGCGGCACCACCATCGGGTGCGACTTCGTTCTGGAGGCGGCGGCCGGCGGCACGGGCGGCTATAACCTCTTCTATCTGGACCGGGGAGATCAGGTCGCCGTCGTGAACGGAGAACCGCGCAGTTCCCTCCTCATGGTGCCGAAGGATGGCCGCATTCCCGCGCGCACGGCGGAAGCCCAGCAGCGACTCGGCGGGCTCCTCGCGGTCCGCGGACGGCACGGCGAGTACGACAACCCCGAGAACCGGCCCCTCTCGGAGCGCTGCATCGTCTCCTTCGGGTCCAACGCCGGCCCTCCCATGCTTCCCAACTACTTCTACAACAACAACTACACCATCGTGCAGACCCCCGACCATCTCATGATCATGACGGAGATGGTGCACGACGCCCGCATCATCCCGATCGGTGTCGCTCCCGACTCTGGAGAGTCCGACGAGACCGGCGCCCCGTCATCGTTCCCGGATGCGATCCGGCCCTGGTTCGGGGATTCCCGCGGCTGGTGGGAGGACGACACCCTCGTGATCGAGACGACGAAGCTCAATCCGCAGCAACTCACCGGCTACCGCGAGTTCTTCGGCGCGAGTCCGAGCATGAAGATCACGGAACGGCTCACGCGCGTGGACGCGAACACGATCAACTATGAGTTCCTGATCGACGACCCGGACACGTGGGAGACCCCGTGGGGCGGCGAGGTCCCGTTCGTGAGAATGGACGACCTCCTCTACGAATACGCCTGCCACGAGGCGAACTACGCCCTGGAGAACGTCCTGCGGGGCGCCCGCGCCCAGGAGCGCGAGAACCGATAAGGCGCAAGCCGGCCCCCGAGGAGCGAGGCGAGGCGGCAGGCGAAACGAGGATGCCGGTGGGGGAATGCGCCGTCAGGGAGTCGAACCCCGAACCTACTGATTAAGAGTCAGTTGCTCTGCCAATTGAGCTAACGGCGCGTACGGTCTCGCGACCTCGATCCCGAGGCGGCGAGAATGGAGCCGAGGGGATTCGAACCCCTGACCTCTGCAATGCCATTGCAGCGCTCTCCCAGCTGAGCTACGGCCCCGCGCTTCCTGCTTCCGCTTCCGTGGACGGGCGGTCCGCACTCCCGCCCGGTCGTCCGCTCCAGTACCCCCAAGGGGAATCGAACCCCTATCTCCACCTTGAAAGAGTGGTGTCCTAGCCGTTGGACGATGGGGGCTCGTGCCGCTGTCGTCCCCTTCTGCCACGCGCCCGCCAGGACTCGAACCTGGGACCCCCGGCTTAGAAGGCCGGTGCTCTGATCCAACTGAGCTACGGGCGCCCGCTATCCCGTTCCAAGCTGCTCCAAGCTCGCGGCGGGATTTGAACCCGCGACCTCATCCTTACCAAGGATGCGCTCTACCCCTGAGCTACGCGAGCCGACAGGGGCGGAGGGACTCGAACCCCCAACCGCCGGTTTTGGAGACCGGTGCTCTACCAATTGAGCTACGCCCCTCTGCCGCTTCCCGCGAACCGGCCGTTGGCGGCCCGTGGCAATGGCTGGGGGCGGAGTCGAACCGCCGACACCGGCGTTTTCAGCGCCGTGCTCTACCGCCTGAGCTACCCAGCCCTTTTGGCAGCCCGTGGCAAGAGCCCTGCTGCCCTACTCCGGGGGTGGGATTCGAACCCACGACCTAGTGGTTAACAGCCACCCGCTCTGGCCACTGAGCTACCCCGGATCATACCCCCGTCCCGCAAAAGGGATCGGAGAGCAAAACGCCTCGCCCCGCAGCTTTGCGAGGCGAGGCGAAAGATAGCGGGGGCAGGATTCGAACCTGCGACCTTCGGGTTATGAGCCCGACGAGCTACCAGACTGCTCCACCCCGCAGCGCGACCCGCAGGATACAAATGCACAAGGGAGGTGTCAACCTGTTGTGGCCGATCCTCCGCCCCATCCGCGCGGGTCCGGTCCTCCCGTCAGTTGCCCGGTATCCGGGTCGATCCCGACCGCATGGAGTTGCGCGACGAACGCGTCGTTCGCGACGTCGAGACCACGCCCTTCGAGCTCCTCCTTCAGGTGATGATAGAGCTGCGGCTCGAGTTCGAGCAGGTGATCCTCCCAGTGCCAGCGCGGGACGGAGACGGCTTCGAGCGCCGACATGCCGAAGTCGACCGTATTGCTGATCGTGTGCTGGACGGCGCCCAGGATCCGGGTGCCGCCCGCCGCGCCCGTGACCAGGATCGGCTGCCCGTCCCGCAGCACGATCGCCGGCGAGATTCCCGTGATGCGCGCCTTCCCCGGTTCGATGCTGTTCGGACGGCCGGCGACCGGGTTGAACTGGAACATGCAGTTGTTCCACGTGAAGCCGAGGCCTTCGGTGACGACCCCCGAGGCGGAGCCGAGCGTGTGCGTGAGCGCCACGCAGTTCCCGGCTCGGTCGGCGGTCGAAAGGTGCGTCGTGTCGGGCCCTTCCGGCGGCTCCTCGACGACGTCGGGCGGGAGTTCGCGCCGGTCGATGAAGTCCCGCAGTTCGGCGGCGCGGTCCTTCGACACGAGGATGTCCGTCGGGTCGTCGATGAACTTCGGGTCGCCGTGGTACCGGCGCCGGTCGATGAAGGAGAGGATCTGGGCCCGGCCCAGGAGTTCCACGTGGTCCGCCTTCCCGTGTTCGAGGCCCGGCACGTCGTAGCCCTCGAGGAGGTTCAGGATCTCGATGACCTGGGCGCCGCTGCCCGGAAGGGCGTTCGAGAACACCTCGTGTCCGCGATAGGTGCCGTGCACCGGGTCGTAGACGTCGGGCGTGTACGCCTCGAGATCGGCCATCGTGATGAGGCCCTCGTTGCGCTCGAAGTCCGCCGCGATGCGCTCGGCGATCTCGCCCCGGTAGACCACGTCGGCGCCACCCTCGGCGATGAGTTCGAGCGTGCGGCCGTAGTCCCGCTGCACGAGTCGTTCCCGCGCCCGCCACGGCACGCCGTCGTTGAGGAAGATGCGCGCGGAGGCCTCGGTCGTCCGGACCTTCGTGAAGAACGGTACGACGCCCGAGGACGACTCCGTCCGGGTCGTGAAGCCGCGCGCCAGGGCGCCGGGGATCTCGAAGCCGTCGTACGCGAGCCGGATCGCCGGCTCGACGAGTTCGGCCCACGGCCGGGTCCCGAACCGCGTCCACGCCTCCCACAGGCCGGCAATCGTGCCCGGCGTAACGACCGCCTTGTAGCCGATCTGGTTGATGTCGCCGCGCACCTTCCAGCGGTCCGCGTGCCCGTAGATCCGCCCCTCGAGCGCGCTGCGGTAGATGTCGGGCGTGGCCCGGCTCCCCGCACGCCCGTGGAAGTCGATGGACGTGGCGCGTCGGGTGCTCGCGTCGTACACGACCATGCAACCGAAGCCGCCCACGCCGGCCGAGAACGGCGTCGTGATGAACTGCGCGAACGCCGTCGCGACGGCCGCGTCGATCGCGTTGCCGCCGCGCCTGAGGGCGCCGACTCCGGCCTCGACGGCGATCGGCCCGCGCGCCACGACGATCCCGCCGCCACCGCCCGGCGTGCCGGTATCCGATGCGCTCACCGCGGTCTCTTCGCCGTCTGGCCCGCACCCGCCGAGCGAGCCCGCCGCGACGGCGCCCACCCCGGCCGCCGCCGTCGCGATGAAGGCCCGTCGTGACTGCCTGTCCACAGGTCCGAGGTCGGTTCCGTCGGTCTTCACGTCACGACTCCCTGTTGGCGGTGCCAGATGGCGCTGGCGGTCCAGGTGGCGGCGTTTCGCCGCGGGCTGTTAAGGTTCGCTTATCAGCGTGGCGCACCACGCGCGGCACGCGGCCAAACCCGATTACGGCCGGTCCCGATTGAAGATATACACGAAAGGCGGGGACGGAGGGGAGACCACGCTCCTCGGCGGCGCGCGGGTCCCGAAGGACGATGCGCGGGTCGCGGCGTACGGCACGGTCGACGAACTCAACGCCGCGATCGGAGTGGCGCTCGCCCTCGATCCGGACGCCGCGACGCTCGGTGAATCGGGGCCGGCGCTCGGCGCCGTCCAGGAGGATCTGTTCACGATCGGGGCCCGCCTCGCCGCCGCCAATCCCGACCGGTTGCTGCGGAAGGGCACGATTCCCGTGCTCTCCGCCGATCGGATCGACGCGCTCGAGGCCTGGATCGACGCGCTGGACGCCGAGCTTCCCGCGCTCGAGGCCTTCGTCCTGCCCGGCGGATCGCCCCTCGCCGCGCAGTTGCACGTCGCGCGCACCGTCTGTCGGCGGGCCGAACGGGGCGTCACGGCTCTCCTCGATGGCCAGCCCGATCTCGCCGAAGTCGTCGTCCCCTACATCAACCGTCTCTCCGACCTGCTGTTCACGCTCGCCCGGGCCGCGAACGGGCGCGCCGGCCGGGAGGACGCGATGTGGCTGCCCCAGCGGCAGCGGGACGAAGCCGGGTGATGAAGGCATGATGCGGACCGTGACGCGCACCCCGTTTCGACTCACGCCGCCGGGCGCGGACCTCCGCGGCGACTACCGGTCGGTCGTTGCTCCGCTCGGGGGAACCGACGACGACGGAGCCGGTGCGGCCGACGGCGCGGCGCTCGTCGTCTGCCACGGCTTCAAGGGGTTCAAGGACTGGGGCTTCTTTCCCCACCTCTGCGAACAACTCGCCGAGCGGACGGGGATCCCCGTCGTCTCCTTCAACTTCGACGGCTCCGGCGTACGCGACTCGGACTTCGATGACCTGGAGGCCTTCAGCCACAACACCTTCTCCCGTGAACTGTGGGATCTCGAAGCCATCCTCGATGGACTCTCGGCGGGCCGGCTCGGCAACGTCGACGTCGCCCCCGCTACGCGCTTCGGCCTGCTCGGGCACAGCCGGGGCGGCGCCACCTGCATCCTGAAGGCGGGGCTCCGGTCCCAGGTTCGGGCGCTCGTCACCTGGGCCTCGATCTCCTCGGTCACGCGCTACGAGAGCTTCGCCGACCGGTGGGACGCCGGGGAAACCGTGATCATCCCGAACGCGCGCACGAAGCAGGACATGCCGCTCGAGCGGAACGTGCTCGACGACATGCGCGCGAACCGGGAGCGCCTCGACGTGCTCGACAGCGCCGCGAGCCTGCGGATTCCAGTCACGGTGGTGCACGGGACGGCCGACGAGTCCGTGCCTTTCAGCGACGCCTGGCGCATCGCCGACGCCGTGGGCGACCTCGCGCGGCTCGTCGGGGTAGATGGTGGGACGCACACATTCCAGACCGGACACCCGTTCGCGGGGACGACGCCGGAACTCGACGAAGCGATCGACGCGTCGGTCGAACTGTTCACGCGTGGACTCAAGTGAGACGAATGATCCGAAACCGATCGAGCCGGAGGCGACGTTCAGGGCTCGCGGCGGCGACGGCGGTCGCCCTGGCCGCCGGACTCATGGCGGGGGGCTGCGAGTTCGTGCGGCTGGACAGCAACGGCGCTCCGGCGCCGGACGAGGGGCCCGATCTCGCCGAGCAGGTCGCCTCCCTGCTCGACCGGCAGGCGGCGGCGTGGAACGCGGGCGATCTCGACGGGTTCATGAGCGCCTACTCCCCATCGCCGACCACGACCTATATCGGATCGACCGGACTCATCGAAGGCTACGACGGGATTCGGGAGCGATACGCCCCGGACTTCGCGGAGGGCGCGGCGCGGGACAGCCTCCGCTTCGAGGGCCTGCGGGTCCGGGAAGTGGACGAGCGGGTCGGCGTCGCGACGGCGCGCTACGTCCTCGAACGCGAGGGGACGGTCACATCGACGGGGCCGTTCACGCTCGTCCTGCTGAACGTGGAAGGGGCCTGGCTCATCGTCCACGACCAGTCGGCCGAAGACGGCGGGGGCTGACCTGCGGATGAAGAGCTTCGACTACGTCATAGTGGGGGGCGGCCTCGCCGCGGTCTCGGCCGTGGACGGGATCCGCGAGATCGACCGCGAAGGCTCGATCGCCATGTTCGCGGAGGAGCCGGACCCTCCGTATCACCGGCCTCCCCTGTCCAAGGAGTTCCTGCAGGCGGAAGGGGCGCCGCGGGACCTGCTGCACGTGAAGCCGACGCGCTGGTTCGAGGAGCAGGCGGACGGACTCACGCTGTTCACGGACGCGCCGGTGAAGCGCCTGGACGCTCGCTCCATGACCGTCGATACGGCCGAGGGAGACGCGATTCGAGGCGGGCGGATTCTGATCGCGACGGGCGGGCGGGCGAAGCGGCTCGAGGTGCCGGGAAGCCATCTCCCCGGCGTGTCGACGCTCCGCACCGCGGCCGATTCCGAGCAACTGCGCGAGCTGGCCCGCGGGGCGTCTCGCGTCGTGCTCGTCGGCGCCGGCTTCATCGGGATGGAACTGGCCTCATCGCTGTCGAAGTTCGACGTCGATGCCGTCGTCGCGGAGGTGGAGCCGCGCGTCTGGGCGCGCGTCTTCCCCGAGACGATCGCCGGTTTCCTCCGCCGCTACTTCGAGGAGCGCGGCGTGCGGTTCATGATGGGCTCCGGCGTGGCCGCCTTCGAAGGCGAGGGACGCCTTGCGCGGGTCGTCCTGGACAGCGGCGAGGAGGTCCCCGCCGACGTTGCGATCGTCGGCGTCGGGATGTCGCCGAACGAAGAACTCGGCGCCGAAGCCGGCCTCGCGGTCCAGGACGGGATCGTCGTGGACGGGTTCGCGGAGACGACGGCCGCCCACATCTACGCGGCGGGCGACGTGGCCCGCTTCCCGGATCCCATGGGGGGCGGACTGTCGCGTCTCGAACACTGGGATCACGCCCGCGCGCACGGGCGCCACGCAGGCCGCAACATGGCCGGCGCGCGGGAGGCGTTCGACCATCTCTCCTATTTCTTCACGCACGTGTTCGACCTCAGCATCAACGTGTTCGGAGAGACGGCCGCCGTGGACCGCACGATCGTCTCTGGCGAACTCGGCTCGGGCCGCTCGATCGTGTACTGCGTGACGGACAATCGGCTCACCGGCACGATCCTCATCAACGCGACGGGCGCGATGGAGGACTGCCGGGCGCTGGTGCGCGCGCGCCCCACCGTAGAGGATCTGTTGAAGGAATTCGAGAAGCCGGGTGTGCGCCCCGGAGAGCTGGTCGGATAGTGGATCGGTGACGGACACGGCTGAAAGGTGACGGATACGATGGAATCGAAGGATACGAGGGACCCGATGGACGGTATGGGCCCGGCCGATGAAACCGCGTCGGCGGACGAAGCCCAATCGGCCGCGCCGACGTCCGGAGTGACGCCCGAGATCGAGGAGAAGGTGCGGACTGCGCTTCGCACCGTGACGGATCCCGAACTCGGCATCAACATCGTGGATCTCGGACTCGTGTACGATGTCGAGGTCGAGGAGGGCGAGGCGAAGGTCACGATGACGCTGACGAGCCCCGGCTGCCCGGCGGGCGGTCAGATTCTCGGGGGCGCCAAGGACGCGGCCGAGTCGGTGGACGGCGTGGAGGAGGCGGTCGTGAGCCTCGTGTGGAAGCCGTTCTGGACGCCCGAGAGGATCGACCCGGCGGTGCGGGCGATGATGGGCTTCTGACGGTGTCCGTATTCTGATGGCCGCACGGTTCTGACCATGCTTCTTCGGCTGTTCCTGCTGTTCACGATCGTCCCCGTCGTCGAACTCGCGCTCCTCATTCAAATCGGAGGTCTGCTCGGACTCGGGCCGACGCTCCTGCTCGTCATGGGGACGGGGTTCGCCGGCGCGTGGCTCGCGCGGCGCGAAGGTCTGCGGGGCTGGCTGGCCGTCCGTGACGAACTCCAGGGCGGCCAGCTTCCGGGCGAGTCGCTCGTCCATGCGCTCCTGATCCTCGTCGCGGGCATCGTGCTGATCACCCCGGGTGTCATTACGGACATCGCCGGAATCCTGCTGCTCATCCCGCCGGTGAGGCGGAGCCTCATCGCCCGGGTCCGGGAGCGGCTCAGCGCCCAGATCGAGCGCGGCACGATCCAGGTGATGAGCGGATCCGGCGGGGGGTTCAGCGGCCTGTACGGCAACTTCGGGGCGCGCCCCGGGACCGGCGGATCGGGTCGCGGCGGTGGGCCGCGGACCTCACGGCGGGAGATCATCATCGAGGAGAACGAGCCGGACGGCGACTGACGCCCGGGCTGCCAGAGACTCTGGAGGTGCGGCAATGGAGCACGAGGACATTGAACGGGGTCGGGTACTGACGCGGCGCGAGGCTCTCGCCGCCCTCGGCGTCGGGGGCGGGACGCTGGCCGCCGGTCGGTGGGTTCTGGGAACGGGCACCCCTCTCGCCGCCCAGGCGGACGGGATCGCCCGCGCGCTGCCCGCCTGCGTGGCGAAGCCCGAACAGACCGAAGGGCCGTTCTTCGTCGACGCGCGGCTCGAACGCTCCGACATCCGGTCCGATCCGTCGACCGGAACGGTGAGCGAGGGCATCCCGCTGACGCTCAGGTTCAACCTCTCGCGAATCTCCCGGGGCGACTGTTCGGCGCTTCCCGGCGCGCTGATCGACGTGTGGCAGTGCGACGCCGACGGCGTGTACTCGGGCGTGGAGGACGACGGCGCGCCCGAATCGGCGAGGGAACGGCACTTCCTCCGGGGCTACCAGCGCACGGACGAGGAGGGGCTGGCCCGTTTCACGACGGTCTTTCCGGGCTGGTACCGCGGGCGCGCCGTGCACGTACACTTCAAGGTGCGCACCGACGTCTCCGGCCAGCCGTACGAGTTCACCTCGCAGCTCTACTTCGACGAGGCGCTCACGGACGAAGTGCACGCGCAGGCGCCGTACGCGGCGCGCGGGCGGCGCCCCGTGACCAACGCGGACGACGGCATCTTTCGCCGCGACGGTGGCGAGAGCCTGATGGCCCGGGTCAGCGAGACGGACCACGGATACGCGGCCACCTTCGACCTGGGCCTCGATCTCACGGATGCCGAGACCGGCCGGCCCGACGGCCGCAGCGGCAGACGCGGGAGGGCCGAGCGGCCCGCGTCGGACTGAGGGTCGACCGCCGGGTGCGCGCGCGCGGCCGCCGGCGCTTGCAAGGCGGGGCGCCGGAATCGACCTTTCGAACATGAAGAGCATGAAACCGCACGCCGGCGCGATCGGCGCCACCGCCGTCTTCGGGATCGCCCTCGGCTCGCTCGTATCGGGCGAGGCACGGGCTGCCGGGCCGAGTGACATCCCGGCTCCGGCCGGCGCGGCGCCGTGGGTTGACGCAACGCCCCGGATCGACGCCTGCCTCGTCACGCCCGAAGTGGTTCCCCTCTCGGGCACGCAGAGCGCCCCCGGGAGCCGCGGATCGATGACGCTCACGCAGCCCGGCTCGCCGTTCGAGATCACCGTGGACGACGGCGGCTTCCAGACGTTCGACATCGAGATCCAGGTCGACCGGCTGCGCCGCCGCGGCGAGGCGGTCTACGTCGCGTGGGCCGCGAAGCCCGAACTCGACGAGTGGGTGCAGCTCGGCACGCTCGGCGAAGAGAACCGGCTCACGGCGCGGCTCGCGTGGAACCAGTTCCTCGTGTTCGTGAGCGAGGAGGCGTCGACCGACGTCGAGCGCTGGCAGGGGCCGATCGTGCTCACCGGCCTCTCCCCCTCCGGCCGGCTGCACACGATGGCCGGCCACGGCCCGTTCGAGGCCATGAACTGCCAGCTCTACTTCTGACCCCACCCGAGCGGCGACCGAAGACAGTGCGCTACCTCGCCGTCGCCGCGACCATCTCCGCGCTGCTGCCGCTGGGCACCGCCCCGGCGGCCGGGCAGCAGCACGCGGGCCACATGATGGCGACGGACAGCATGGGGGCCGTGTGGCGCATGCCGCCGCAACCGATCCCGATGCCGATGATGCTTCCGGGCCTGATGGGCGCCGTCCCCGGGGTGACTCCGTACCTGCCCGACCCCGGCCACGATCCCGCGATGCTTCCGGAGGCGGTCTTCCGCGAGGTCGTGGAGATGGCCGACGGCGACACGCTCCGCCTCGAGGCCGGGTTCGTGCGGCGCACGATCGGGATGCGGACCTTCACGATGTACGGCTTCAACGGGCAGTATCCCGGACCCCTCATCCGCGTCCCGCAGGGCGCGGAGATCATCGTCCTGTTCACGAACCACATCGACCTGCCCACCGCGGTCCACTGGCACGGCCTGCGACTCGAGAACGAGTTCGACGGCGTGCCCGGCGTCACCCAGGACCCGGTCGCCCCGGGCGAGTCGTTCATGTACCGGGTCTACTTCCCCGACGCCGGTCTTTACTGGTACCACCCGCACCACCGCGAGGACATCCAGCAGGACCTCGGCCTGTACGGGAACATGCTCGTCGACGCGCCCGCCGCGGATTACTACGGCCCGGCGAACGGCGAGGACTTCCTCATGCTCGACGACCTGCTCGTCGACGACGGAGGACTCTTCCCCTGGGGACGCGAAGCCGCCGTGCAGACGCTGATGGGCCGCTTCGGGAACCAGTTGCTCGTGAACGGCGAGCCGCGCTGGGAGGCGACGGTCCGCCGCGGCGAGGTCCGCCGGCTCTACCTCACGAACGTCGCCAACACGCGCACCTTCAACCTCGTCCTCGAGGGCGCGGAGATGAAGCTGGTGGGCGCCGACGTGAGCAAGTTCGAGCGCGAGAGCGTCATCTCGAACGTCGTCCTCGCCCCGGCCCAGCGGTACATCGTCGACGCCCGCTTCGACGAACCGGGGACCTGGGCGCTCCTCAACCCGATCCAGGCCATCGACCACTTCAACGGCCGCTTCTATCCCCAGACCGACACGCTCGGCATTGTCACGGTCCTCGACGAACCGGTGGCGGAAGACCACGGGGACGCGTTCTCCACCTTGCGCGAGCACGCGGACGTCATCGACGACATCGACCGCTACCGTGCCGAGTTCGGCCGGCCCGTCGACCACGAGCTCGAACTCACCGTCCGGGTCGGGAACCTTCCCAGCGACATCGTCGCGGTGATGGCCATCGACACCCTCTACTTCCCACCCGTCGAGTGGACGGACGCGATGCCGATGATGAACTTCCTCTCGACATCGGAGAACCTGACCTGGATCCTGCGCGACACGGGGACGGGGAAGGAGAACCGGGACATCGACTGGCGCTTCACCGTGGGGGACGTGCGGAAGATCCGCATCCACAACCAGCGCCGCTCGTTCCACCCCATGCAGCACCCGATCCACATCCACGGCCAGCGCTTCCTCGTGCTCTCGAAGGACGGGGTGCCGTCGGACAATCTCGCCTGGAAGGACACGGTCGTGATCCCGGTCGGATCGACGTTCGACATCCTGCTGGAGGCTTCCAACTCTGGCCGATGGATGGCGCACTGCCATATTGCGGAGCACCTGGAGGCCGGCATGTCCATGGTGTTCACGGTGGACCCCGGCTAGCCGCGCGGCCGCGCCGATCCGGTTCGCCGCGGGGCGCGCTGCTTGAAAACGGAGGAAAGAATGAAGGTTGGAAATCGGACGCTGACTCTCGCCGCGGTCGCCGTGCTTGGAGCGGCCTTCGCCTCCCCGGCGGCCCTCGACGCCCAGGCGATCGATGTCGTGGAGCGCGGCAGCCGGAACATGGAAGTGCTCGGACACGTCCCGCTCGGCCCGCGGCTCAGCATCGCGGACATGGACATCGAACAGGAGATGCACCGGCCGTACGCGTACGTGGCGCGCATGCAGTACGGGCCGGTCGGCCCGAAGGGGCTGGACATCGTCTCGATCGAGGACCCGGAGAACCCCGAGGTGCTCTACGAGTGGCGGATCGAGGACCAGGATCTCCATCTGCGCACCGGCGGGATGGACGTGAAGCACTTCAAGTGGGGAGACCGCTACTACGTCGTGCAGTCGCTCCAGTTCGGGCAGGGCGGACCGGATTCGGACATGGGGGCCGTCGTCCTCGATGTGACGGGGCTACCCGACGCCTCGACGGTGCGTGAGGTGGCCCGCATCAAGGAGCCCGATCTCCCGGGCGGCTTCCACAACATCTTCATCTACAAGCACTCGAACATGAACGTGTATCTCGTCGCCACGGTCTCGGGACCGTACGCGGCCGTCTACGACCTCGGCGCCCTCGTCGACGGGCGCGGCGACGCGATGGTGGCTCAGATCCCGGTCCCGGATCAGGGGATGGAGGGGAACCGGCGGCGGGGATACCACGATTTCTATCTCGGCTATCACCCGGACACGGGGACGGACCGCTTCTACGGCGGGGGCACCGGCGGCTACTACATCTACGACGTGACGGATCTCCAGAATCCCCAGCTTCTGACGCAGATCGTCGGGGTCTCCGGGATTCGGAGCGGGCACACGTTCACGCCCACGCCGGACGGCAACTTCGCGATCGCGGAGACGGAGTATCAGTACGCGCCGCTCCGGATCTTCGACCTCCGGCCGGGGCTGAACGGCGAGGTGTCCGCGATCAACCGCCCGATCGCGGCGTGGACGGCGAACTGGAAGAACCTCGTCCACAACCACGAGGTGCGGTGGCCGCTCGTGTTTGTGTCCGGTTACCTGGACGGGCTCGTCGTGTTCAACATGATGGACCCCGAGAACCCGATCACGGTGGGTCACTACGACACCTATCTCGGGCCGCCGAACGTCGACCGGACGGCCGTGTTCAACGGCACGTTCGGGGTCGATGTCCGGAACGAGGACGGACTCATCGTGGTGAGCGACATGACGACGGGTCTGTGGACCTTCCGGATGGAGGGCTTCCAGGGGTGGAACGGCGACGACTGGGGCGTGCCGAACGTCTCCAGCGCCCAGGACTGGGACAACGGACCCGCCGGCGCGGCAGGGCGCATCACGACGGACCAGCAGGGCGACTGACGCCGACAGCATGAGCACCCGGCCACGGCTCCTCGTGGTCGGGAGCCCCTCCCTGGATCTCCTGCACTTCGGCGGCCGCTCCGTGCGGTCCGCCGGAGGCGCGGGACTCTATACGGCGCTCGCGGCGCAGCGGGTCGGGGCCGACGTCACGGTCGTCGCGCCGCGGCCCGATCCCATGCCGGCGGAACTCGCGCCGGCGGACCGCCTCCTCGACTGGCGGGGGCCGCCGGTCCCGCCCTCCGCGCTCCCCCACTTCGAGATCGAGTACTTCGCCGACGGCCGGACGGTCTATCGCCAGGCGGTGCGCGGTTCCGAGGGCGACATCCGCTACAGCGACATCCCCGACGCGGGCCCGGGGGCCTTCGCGTACGTCGTGCCGCTCCTCGACCCGGAACTGCAATTGGGGTTCGCGCGGCGGCTGGCCGCTGCGGGCGTGCGGGTCGGGTGCGGGACGTACGCGCCGGGGATTCGCCAGCATCAGGAGGTCGTCGCGCGGGTGGTGGAGGCCTCCCACTACTTCTTCTGCAACGAGGAGGAGGCCGAACTCCTCTTCGGGTCTCTCGACGACGTGGCCGTTGCGCCGGGGCGCGTGGTCTTCGTCACGCGGGGGCGGCTCGGGGCTCGCGTCGTCATGGGCGACCATCCGATCGACGTCCCCGCTCCCGAAGTCGAGCAGGTGGATCCGACGGGCGCCGGCGACACCTTCTGCGGGACGGCGCTGGCCCGGCTTGCGGCCGGAGACCACCCCGCCATAGCCGCGCGCGTTGCGGCGGTCCGTGCCGCGCAGACGGTAACGGGCATCGGCCCGGCGACCCTGCTCTCGGACGTCCCGCCGCCGGTGGCGCCACGGGATGTGCGGGTCCGCGTCGACCGGGGCCGCATTCGGCGGGTGGCCGAGGTCATCGCCTCGGCCCCGGAGGCCGCGGCGTTCGACTTCACCGGCCCCGACTTCCCCGAACCCGGCGATCCGGTCGCGCTCGATTTCTTCTTCGCCGCGACCGTGCAGCAGTTCGGTTTCTGGCGGGAGCGCGCGGGGCGTTACGAAGAACCCATGATCGCCTCTCTGGGGGGCCGGGCCCTCAAGGGGAGCGACTACCTGTGGGCCGCCTACCGGCGCTGGGCCCGCGAAGCCCCGGACGAACTCACTCCCGGCGGTCACGCCGCTCTCGACGACGCGGACTTCGACCATCGCCTGCGAGACGACGGAGGACACAACCCGCTCCCCGCGGGCACCCACCATCCGGCGTGCGCGCGGGCGTACGGACACAGCATGCTGGGCCTCGGCCTGACCCCGGCGTCGCTCCTGGCCGAAGCGGACGCCGCGAACCGGCCCCTCGCCCACTTTCTCGCTCGCCTCGATGCGATCGGCGGCTACAGGGAGGACCCGTGGCGGAAGAAGTCCGCCCTCCTCGCGGCGATCCTCAGCCAGCGCCCGGAGCGATTCCTGCGGCTCGGGGCGGGCGAAGACGTGCCGCCGATCGTCGACTACCATTGCCAGCGCAGCTGTCTCCGGCTCGGCGTCGTCTCCGTGCCCGACGAGACGCTGGCCGCGAAGCTCGCGAAGCGGGAGGTTGTGAGCGCGGAAGAGGAGGAGGCCGTGCGCGCCGCCTGCTACGAGGCGGTCGGAGAGATCCGGCGCTTGAGCGGGCGCTCCATGGGGGCCGTGGACTGGTTTTTCTTCCAGAACCGGACGCGTTGCCCGGAGATGACGGAGCCCGACTGCGCGGCCTGTCCGGCGGACGGCGCCTGCGCGCACCGGACCCGACTTTTCCAGCCGGTGTTTCGCACGACCGCGTATTGAAGCCGGGACGGTCTGTGCCGATCGACCACAGGAATCGGGAGAATCTCATGAGAAAGCTCGGAGCGACGTTGCTTCTCGCCGCGGCGATCCTCGTCACGCCCGCATACGCCGCCGCGCAGGATGACGCCGAAGCGGGGGCAGTCGCCGCCGTGCAGGCCTTGTTCGACGCCATGGCGGCCCGCGACGGCGACGCGATCCGCGGCCTGCTGACCGACGGCGCCACCTTCGTGGCCACGGCGGAGACCGCGGACGGGGTGCAGGTCCGGGAGAGCACGGGCGCGGACTTCGCCGCCTCCATCGGTCAGCCCGGGCCTGCCCTGCTGGAGCGGATGTGGGACCCGCACGTGATGATCGAGGGTCCGATCGCCGTCGTGTGGACGCCCTACGACTTCCATGTAGACGGGCAGTTCAGCCACTGCGGCATCGACGCCGTCAGCCTCGTGCAGACGGGAGACGGCTGGAAGATCTCCAGCATCGCCTACACGCGCGAAACCGAGAACTGCGAACCGAGCCCGCTGGGTCCGCCGGGCGGCTGAGGCCGCGCCGCCCGGCGGACCTTCAGGCCTGAGAGCCGGGTGGCATCGGCCCGCCCGCCATGCGCCGGAGTTGCCACCGGCGCCACAACAGGTAGATGGCGGGGATCACGAGCAACGTGAGAACCGTCGCGGAGATCATCCCCCCGACCATGGGTGACGCGATCCGCTTCATCACGTCCGCGCCCGTGCCGGAACTCCACAGGATGGGCATCAGCCCCGCCGTGATCGCCATCACCGTCATCACGACGGGACGCAGCCGCTCCAGCGCCCCTTCGCGGACCGCGGCCGCCACGTCCGCGGCGGTCCGGATCCGGCCCTCGCCGCGGCGGCGGCGGAAGGCCTCGTCCAGGTATATCAGCATCACGACACCCGTCTCCGCCGCTACGCCGGCGAGCGCGATGAACCCGACCCAGACCGCGACGCTCGTGTTGTAGCCCAGCAGCCACAGGAACCAGATCCCGCCCACGAGCGAGAACGGCAGGGCGAGCATCACGATCAGCGACTCGGCCACACCCCGGAAGTTGAGGTACAGGAGCAGGAAGATGATCCCCAGCGTCACCGGAATCACGACGCGCAGACGCTCCTGCACCCGCTGCATGAACTCGTACTGCCCGCTCCACACGAGGGAGTATCCGCTGGGGAGTTCGAGCTGGGCGGCGACGACGCGCCGGGCCGCCTCCACGTAACTCCCGACGTCGACGCCCTCGATATCGACGAAGATCGTCGTCACGGGGAATGCGTTCTCGGTCTTCACGGCCATGGGCCCCTGGACGGCCGCCACGCGTGCCACCTGGCCGAGCGGGATCTGCGTCCCATCGGGGACGGGCACCAGCACCTCGCGCAGGTTCTGCAGGTCGTCGCGCAACTCCCGCGGGTAGCGGACGTTCACCGCGTAGCGTTCCCGACCCTCCACGGTGACCGTCGCGTTCATCCCGCCGACGGTCGCCATGATCGCGTTGTGCACATCCCCGACGTTGAGGCCGTAGCGCGCCGCCTCCGGCCGGTCGACGTCGATGTCGACGTAGTACCCGGAGACCCCACGCTCCGCGAACGCACTCCGCGTCCCGGGAATCTCGCGCACGATCCGCTCCGCCTCCTCCCCGAGCGCCTGCAGCGTGTCGAGATCCGGGCCGAAGATCTTGATCCCCACCGGCGTGCGAACGCCCGTGGCGAGCATGTCGATGCGCCCCTTGATCGGCATCGTCCATGCGTTCGTCACGCCGGGGAGCGCAACCGCCTCGTCCATCTGCGCGAGCAGCCCGGCGTACGTCACCCCGGGTCGCCATTCCTCCCGCGGCCGCAGGGTGATCGTCGTCTCGAACATGTCGAGCGGGGCCGGATCGGTGGCGGTTTCCGCGCGTCCCGCCTTTCCGAGCACGCTCTCGACCTCGGGGAATGACGCGAGGACGCTGTCCTGGTACTGCATGATCTCGCGCGCCTGGGCGATCGACGCCCCCGGCACGGTGGTCGGCATGAACAGGATCGATCCTTCCTGGAGCGGCGGCATGAACTCGCTGCCGAGCCGCTGCCACGGCAGCACCGTGGCGCCCAGCACCCCGGCCGCGACGACGACCACGAGCCACGGGCGTCGGAGCGCGAAGCCCAGGAAGGGTCGATAGAGCCAGCGCAGGATGCGGTTCACCGGGTTCGCCCGCTCCGGGCGGATCCGCCCGCGCACGAGATACCCCATGAGCACGGGAACCAGCGTGATCGCGAGGAACGCGGACCCCGCCATGGCGAACGTCTTGGTGAACGCGAGGGGCTTGAACAGCCGGCCCTCCTGCTGCTCGAGCGCGAACACCGGGAGGAAGCTGAACGTGATGATGAGGAGGGAGAAGAAGAGGGGCGGACCCACCTGTTTTGCGCTCTCGAGGACGACGTCCCAGCGCGATGTGCCGGGGGCCGCGCGTTCGAGATGCTTGTGCATGTTCTCGATCATGACGATGGCCGCGTCGACCATCGCCCCGATCGCGATCGCGATCCCGCCGAGGCTCATGATGTTGGCGTTCACGCCGATCCAGCGCATGACGATGAAAGAGATGAGAATGCCGAGCGGGAGCGTCACGATCGCGACGAGCGCCGAACGGAAGTGGAGCAGGAACACCAGCGCCACGGCGGCGACGATGAGCGATTCCTCCACCAGCTTCTCGCGGAGCGTGTCGATGGCCCGGTGGATGAGGTCGCTGCGGTCGTAGGCCGGCCGCAGCCGGGTGCCGGCCGGGAGCCCCGCGTTGATCTCTTCCAGCCGCTCCTTCACCCGCTCGATCGTCTCGAGCGCGTCGGAGCCGAAGCGCATGACGACGATCCCGGCCACGACCTCGCCGCGGCCGTCCAGATCCGCGACGCCGCGCCGCGGGGCCGGGCCTTCCCGTACCGTCGCGACATCGGCCACCCGGATGGGCGTGCCGTTCGGCGTCGACCCGACGGCCACGTTCTCGATGTCCAGCGTGCCCCGCAGGTAGCCGAGACCGCGGATCATGTACTCGCGCCCCCCCATCTCGAGGACGCGCGCGCCGATGTCGATGTTGTGGTCGCCGATCGCCCGGGACACCCGCGTGACGGGGATGTCGAACGCCCGCAGCCGCTCCGGATTCACCTCCACCTGGTACTGCTTGACGAACCCGCCCAGGCTCGCGACCTCGGCCACCCCCGGCACGGCCGTCAGTTGATAGCGGATGTACCAGTCCTGGAGCGTGCGCAGTTCCGCGAGGTCCAGGCTGTCCGACTCGAGGGTGTACTCATAGACCCAGCCCACGCCCGTCGCGTCCGGACCGAGTACCGGTTCGACGTCCTCCGGCAACTGCCGCCGGATTCCGTTCAGGTATTCGAGAACGCGCGAGCGGGCCCAGTAGATGTCCGTGCCGTCCTCGAAGATGACGTAGACGAGACTGAGCCCGAAGAAGGAAAACGCGCGCACCACGCGCGCTCCCGGCACCTTCAGCATCTCCGACGCGATCGGATACGTGACCTGGTCCTCGACGATCTGCGGCGCCTGCTCCGCGAAATCGGTCTGGATGATGACCTGCACGTCCGACAGGTCGGGGATCGCGTCGAGCGGCGTCGTGCGCACGGCCCACAGCCCCGCACCGACGATGGCGGCGGTCCCGAGCAGGACGAGGAACCGGTTTCGGATCGACCAGGCGATGATGCGGCCGATCATCGCCCCTCCTCGCCGTGGCCCGCGTGCTGCATGCCGGGCATGCCCCCGCCCGTCGCGCCCAGCCGCGATTCGGCATCGATGAGGAAGTTCGCGGAAGCGACGATCGTCTCTCCCTCCGCCAGTCCGCTCAGGATCTGCACCTGGTCTCCGGCCCGTGCCCCCAGCACGACCTCATGCGGCATCAGCACGCCCGCCTCGTCGCGCACGAAGACGAGGTTGCGCTCCCCGGTCACGACGACGGCCTCCAGCGGCACCGCGATGTCGTCCTGGATCGCCGCCACCTCGAAGAAGACGGTGGCGAACATCCCCGGCTTGAAGCGAAGGCCGGGGTTCGGGACCGAGACCCGGACGCGGTTCGTGCGGCTCGCGATCTCCACGACGGGATAGACGAAGCTCACCGTACCCATCATGTGTTCGCCCGGATAGGCGGTGACCTCGATATGCGCCTGGGAACCCACCTCGACGAACTGCAGGTCCCGCTCGAACACTTCCCCCTCCACCCAAACGGTCGAGAGGTCGGCGATCCGGTACAGTCGTGTGCCGGACGTGATCCGCTGTCCCTCGACGACATCCTTCTCGAGGACGATTCCGCTCACCGGAGCGACGAGGCGCAGCGTCTTCGTGACTTCGCCCGTCTGCTCGAGCCGCTCGATCTGTTCGTCGGTGATGTCCCACCAGGCGAGGCGCCGCCGGCTCGCCTCGAGCATGGACTGCGCGCTCGACCACGCCTCGGTGGCGGCCGGGTCGACCTGCGCGGCAAGCCGGCGCGCGGTCAGCAACTCCTCCTGCGCGGCGACGAGCGCGGGGCTGTAGATCGTGAGCAGCGGCTGGCCGCGGAGCACCGCTTCCCCGGTCGTCGCGACCAGGAGTTCCTCGACGAAGCCGTCTGTCTTCGGCGTGATGTCGGCGATATTGCCCTCCGGGGCATCGATGCGGCCCACGGTCCGGATCTCACGCACCGCCGAGATCCGCTCCACGGCGGTGTAGGTGACGCCGAGCGCCTGCTCCTGTTCCGACGTGAGCTGCACCAGACCGCGCCCGAGCGCCGGCAGCGTGTCGGTTTCCGAGGGCGCGGCCATGCCGGGCATGTGCGCGGCATGATCGCCTTCCATGCCGGGCATCTCCGCCATCTCCGAGTCGCCGCCGCAGGCCCAGAGCGCCGCCGCGACGGGAACGAATCCGAGCCGAGCGCGCACGAACGGGAAGAAGTTGAGTCGTTTCATCGGACTACCTCCGTTTCGCCCCCCAGCAGGGCTTCGATCTCCGCGACGGCGGTGTGATAGGCGGCGGTCAGCCGCACGCGCTCGATCTCGTAGCGGTTCACCGTGAGTTCGCTCTGGACGAGCGTCATGAAATCGACTTCGCCCACGCGGTAGGCGGAGAGCGACGATTCGACCGCCGCCCGGGCCTGAGGGAGGATCGACGTTGCGTAGAGGTCGTGGAGCCGCAGGGCGCGGTCGGACTCGGCGCGCGCCTCCGCAATCCGGGCGTAGGTCTCGTTCAGCAGTTCGAGTTCGGCAGCCTCTGCAGCAGCGTGCCAGGCGAACGCCTCGTCCCGCATGGGCAACTGGCGGGAGCCCGCCCACAGCGGGATGCTGACGCCAACGCTGAAACTCAGCATGTCTGCGAACCGAGGCCGGTGCGCGTAGTCGGCCCCGAGCCTCAGATCCGGGTACAGGGCGCGGCGGGCACCCTCGTAGGCCGACTCCGCCGCCCGGATCCGCTCGCGCGCGGCGCGCAGCGCGGGCCGTCTCTCGGCCGCCAGGGCCATGAGATCCGTCACGGCCGGAAGTGACTCACCGGCGGCGGGCAGTTCGAGCGCCCCCACGGTTCGTTCGGGCTCGCGCCCCAGCAGCGCATTCAGCCTTGCCGCCATGGCGAGCCGCGTCTGCTCAGCCGCCGCGATGTCCTCGGTCATCGTGGCGACGGCCACCTGGGCCTGCAGGACATCGTTCTGAAGGCCCGTCCCCACGGCGTAGAGCGTGTTGGAGACATCGAGGAACTCGCGCAGGAGGTCGCGTGTGTCGCGCATGATGTCCAGCGCCCGGTCCTCGAAGGCGAGTTCGAAGTACACGGCCTTCACGCGCCGCACGAGCGCGGCCTCCGCGTCGAGAACCGCCAGCTCCTCGGCGACCGCGAGGTGTGCCGCGCGCGCCTCCGCGAACCCCAGCTTCCCCGGCCAGGGGAGCGTCTGCTGGAGCTGGAGCGTGTTCATCGTCATTCGCTCGCCCGCTCCGAACCCGTCGAGCGGACGGTTTCCGAGGCGGAACGAGACGACCGGATCCGGCGGCGCGCCCATTTGTGGCACGCGGGCCCGGGCGGCGTCGGCCCGCAGGCGTGCGACCCGCAGCATCGGGTTCGCGCCGCGCGCCGCGGCGACCGCGTCGGCCAGGTGGAGCGTATCGCGCTCCTGGGCCCGCGACGGGGACGCCACGGCCCCACTGGCCGCCACGGCCCACGCGAAGCACCGGATGCCCCGGCGGATCCCGCCCTTCATGCGGGACACGCGGGCATGAGTTACGGATGGCATGAGATGCCTCTCGTCTGAACGGTGACAACTCGCCCAGGGGTCGCCGTCGTCAGTCGGCGATCGGGGCGCTCGTGTGGATGCGTCCGTTCAGACGGTCTTGGGCGGAGGGGTGTCGGGAGAGGCTCTGGACCGGAGTTGGCATGCGGCGCCGGCGAGCGCGGCGTCCGAGTCGTACGCGAAGGCGCGGAAGCCGGTCGTGCTCATGGGGAGCGAGGCCTGCAGCAAGACGGCGCAACCCATCAGCGAGTGACAGTCCGTTCCCGCGTCCGCGCCCTCCGTCGAAGGCTCGACGAGGGTCGGCAACTCCGCCATCGCGTGGTGCTCGCCGTGCTCGTGCGAGCCCGCCTCGCACAGCGGTGCGCGCGCGTACGGAAGCACGAGCGTCGCAAGAAGCAGGGGAACGGCGAGTTGGCGCATGATGCCAGTCTAAACGGCCCTGTCCGCCGTGTCGAGGCACGAAAACGTCCCTGCTCGGCGGCACCGCACTATTCGATGACCACCTCGACGTCCTTCGCGAAGAGGATCTTGACCGTCGCGATCCCCGATCCCGCCAGCACGAGGGTCAGCAGGGCGGCGATCAGGAGCAGGTTGAACTCGTAGCCCCCCTGGCCCGGGCCCACGACGTAGAAGCCGTTGGCCAGGTGCACGAGGAAGACCCCCGCCAGCATGTGTGCGGCGAGAACCAGGGCGAAGGGCGTCACGAACAGGCCCGCGACCAGGCATGCGCCGCCCAGGGTCTCGGCCAGCGCGATCCCCCACGCCGCGATCCCCGAGAGCGGGATTCCGAGCGACCCGAGGAACGCCGCGGTCCCATCGATGCCCCCGGCCAGCTTCGGCCAGCCGTGCATCACGAAGATCAGTCCGATCACGACGCGGAGGATGGCCAGACCGAGGCCGGGGTTTCTGCCGCCGAGCATCCTGCCTCCTTTTGGTTGGGCCGTCAGGCTACGCGGTCACCATCAGCGCCGTGCCGTACATGACCAGCAGGCCGAGGAGGAGGCCCGTGGCATTGAGCGGCGTGAACAGGCCCTGCGGCCAGCTCTTCCGGATCAGCCGGGTGACCTCGACGATGACCTGCAGGATGGCTCCGGCGCCGAGCGCGAGGAAGAACGTCGCCAGCGTCGGCGAGTAGGAGAATCCGCCCGCCCACGCTCCCAGTACGGTCGGCAGTCCGGCGATTCCGCCCATGAAGGCGAAGTGTCGGAGCGCGGGCCGCCGGTCCGCGACGGGCGCGACGATCGCCAGCCCCTCCGTCGTGTTGTGGAGCGCGAAGCCGATGACGAGGAAGCTTCCGAGCGCGATCTCGCCGAGGGAGAAGGCCGCCCCGATCGCGAGTCCCTCGCCGAGGTTGTGCAGCCCGATGCTGATGGCGATCAGGTACGCCACCGTGAGCCCGCTGCTCGCCCCGCCCCCGCCCGCTCCGGTGGAGCCTCCGCCGCCCCGGCCGCGTCCGAGGTTCCCCAGGGCCCTGAGACCGACGATGGCGCCGATGACGCCGACGGCGATCAGCCCCGCCGCCTGGAATCCCTCCGGCACGAGCGCCGAAGCCTCGAGCGTGTCCTCGAACGCATCGACAACGAGGAAAGCCAGGAGGCCCACGGTGAGGCTGAGGTAGAAGTGGATCCACTTGCGGTCGATCCGGCGCAGGAAGGGATACCACAGCAGGCCCACGAGGACGGGGATGACCCCCGCGTAGAGGCCGAGGAGGCCGAACGTCGTGAGGTAAAGGGCGTTGGGGCGCGGCGAGAGCGTCGCCACCGCCACCTCGTGATCGAAGGTGAGTCCGGTGGAGGTCACGAGCCGGATGACGTGGAGTTCTCCCTCCACCCATGGGTAGTCCAGTTCCAGCGTGGCTCGGGCGAGACGCGGCAGGGTCGGATCGCCCTCGATCTCGAACTGCCAGAAGGCATCGTCGACGATCACCTGCGCGATGGTGGCCGCCTCGGGGCCTCCGTTCACGACGTGCACGCGCATGACGCCGCTCTCCGGGAAGCTCACGCGCTCGATCGTGAGATCCTCGACGGGCGGGAACGCGTTCCGGAAGGGGGCCGTGGGATCGGCGCCGAAGAAGAACGCGACGAGCCCCGCCAGCAGCGCGAGCGGGAAGAGGCCAAGGACCCAGCGCGCCGGGCCGCCCCCGCGCGGAGCGGCGTCGGACCGCTCGTCAGACACTGCGGGATGCGGCGCGCACGGGCGCGCCCTCGTCGGCGGCGAGCCGCTCGACCGCCTCGAAGAAACCCATCCACCCCAGTTCCGCGAACTCGCTCTGGTGCGCGTGGAACATGTGCATGCCCGGGTTCTCGAGGCGGAACTCGAGGACGTGCCGCTCGCCCTGGCACATCATGATCGTGTCCGTGAGGTCGTACTGGTCCGGCCGGGTGCCGGTTCGGAACACCTTGAACATGCCCGCGTGCAGGTGGAAGGAGTTGATGAGGTCGAACTCGGTCGTGTTCACGAGATAGATCCGGCACAGATCGTTCACGCCCACACGCACCGGATGGTGGTGGTAGTAGAACGCCGAAGTGTTGACCGCGTACACCTCGTTGTCCCCGTCCAGGTTGCTGTCGAACGCGTTCATCACCATCACCATCTCCCGCGCCGGTTCCCGGCCTTCGGGCGGATCCACGATGAACGTCCCGTACAGACCCTTATGGATGTGCCGCTTGAGCGGCATCGTGTGGCAGTGGTACAGGTGGAGCCCGAACGGCTTCGCCTCGAACTCGTAGGTGAAGCGCTGGCCCGGTTCCACGATGGGCTCGAAGCCGTCCATCTCCGGCGGGTGCGTGCCGTGGAAGTGGATGGTGTGGGGATGCGAGCCCGCGTTGATGAACTCGACCTGGAGGATGTCCCCCTCCGTGCAGCGCAGCGTCGGACCCGGCACCTGCCCGTTGTAGGTCCACGCCGGGAAGAAGACGCCGGGCGCGATCTCGATGTCGCGGTCGAGCGCCACCAACTCCCAGCGCCGCACGACGCGCCCGTCGGCGCGAGTCGTGACCTCACCGTAGTCGAAGTCGGTGAGGAAGGCCGCCGGGTCGAATGTGCCGTCGGGCCCGGGCATGCCGACGATCCCCATCGCCTCCTGGTGCCCCGCGTGCGGGCCCGCCGCGGCTCCGTCCACTCGCGGCTCGCGCGGCATGGCCCCGCTGGCCGCCAGAGCCTCCCTGGCCCCGCCCCGGGAGGCCAGATCCAGCACCGTCGCTCCCGATACGCCGGCAACCCCCGCTGCGCCAAGCTTCAGCCAGTCACGCCGACTCAGCTTCTCCGGCTTCACCTGTCCTCCGGATTTCCCCCGAACACCGATCCGGGCCGCGGCCCGGGCTGATTTTTAGCCTAGGCTAAAAATAGTTTTCGGAAGATGCACGGAACTACGAGCGGCGTCAACAAGCATCCGGTGAGTCCGGGGCGGGGCGGCTTTCGAGGGTCAGGCCTCCGCGGCGCGGAGGATGCGGGTGCGGGCGGCCTCTCGAGCCCGGTCGAGTTCGGCGCCGGCCTCAGCCTTCGCCCGGGCGACGCGCGCGAACTTGCCGGGCCGGACCCGATCCAGACGGGCCCGCGCTCTGGCGGCGGCGCGGTCGAGACGCTTGAGGGATTGTTCCTCGCGGGCGCGTTCGATGCGCCGCAGTCCGGCCTCGCGGGTCCGCTGGATGCGCGACAGCGCCCGATCCAGACGCCGGTTCATGCGGTCCGCCGAGTCACGGTAGAACTTCGCCGCGAATTCCCGCGGGGTCGCCGTGCGCGCGTAGAGCACGTTGGCGAGTCGCAGGACGCTCAGTATCCGGATGTAGAACCAGCCGATGTCGAACTCCCACCAGTGCGCCTTGAACTTGGCCGAGCGCGGGTCCGCGTGATGGTTGTTGTGGAGTTCCTCGCCGAGAATCCAGATCCCCCAGGGATAGAGATTGTGGCTGTCGTCGCGGGTGCCGAAGGTCCGGTAGCCGAGCGCGTGTCCGAGGCCGTTGATGATGTTCCCCGTGAGCGGCATCCAGAACACCATGCACGTCCAGACGATGAGCCCGGGAATGATCCCGAACAGGTACAGATTGAGGACGAGCATGATTCTGAGCCCCAGGCCACGGCGCTTGGCGTAGACCTTGCGTTCGACCCAGTCGTCGGGCGTCCCCTTCCCGTATTTCTCGAGCAGCGTCTCGTCCTTCGCGGCCTTCCGATAGAAGAAGAGCCCGCCGAACGCAATGTTCGCGAGACCTTCGAGCGTGGGCGAATGAGGATCGCCCTCGCGGTCCGCATAGGCGTGGTGCTTCCGGTGGATCGCGACCCACTCCTTCGTGACGATCCCGGTCGTGAGCCAGCACCAGAAACGCATGGCGTGCTCGACGACCGGATGAAACACGACGCCGCCGTGCGTCGCCGAGCGGTGCAGATAGAGCGTGTTGACCATGTTCGTGAGGTGCCCTGCGACAAGAATCCACACGAGGGCGATCCACCACGGTTCTCCCAGGACCGCATAACCCGGCATGCGTTTTTCTCCTCAGTTCTCCGCGTTTCGGTGCGACGGTCCAACCTAACCCTGGAGTACGTCGAGCGCCCACCGGGCGTGTTCCCGGACGAGGGGCGACGGGTCCTCCACGAGGCGCCGCAGGATGCGGTGCGCGCCGGGCCCGCCGGAGTTGCCGAGGCCGACCGCCAGATTCCGGAGCAGCCCGTCGCGGCCGGGGCGGCGGAACGCGGTGCCCCGGTAGCGCGTGCGGAACTCGTCGGCATCGAGGGAGGCCAGTTCCTCCGCCCACGCGACCATGTCCTCCGGCGGCACCGGTTGGCCGGGCCGGGGCGCGAACGGCGCCTCCTCGGGGGCGGACGCCTCCGAGTTCCAGGGGCACACCTCCTGGCAGATGTCGCAGCCGAACACCCGGTTGCCGATCGCGGGGCGCAGCGTCTCGGGGATGGGGCCTCGGAGTTCGATCGTGAGATACGAGATGCAGAGCCGCGCATCGAGGAGCCGGCCGTCCAGGATCGCGTCCGTCGGGCACGCGTCGATGCAGCGGCGGCAGGTCCCGCAGCGGTCGTGGACGAAGGGGGGATCGGGCTCGATCTCGAGGTCCGTGAGCAGCTCTCCCAGCATGAAGTAGGACCCGAGGTCGGGGTGGAGGAGCATCGTGTTCTTGCCGATCCAGCCCAGCCCCGCGCGCTGCGCGTGGTCCCGCTCGAGGACGGGACCATAGTCCACGTAGCGCTTGGTGCGGGCGCCGGGAGAGAGATCCTCGATGGCGGCGGAGAGCGCATCGAGCCGCTCCTCGAACACGTCGTGGTAGTCGCGGCCCAGCGCGTAACGGGCGACGACGGGCAGTCGGCGATCCGGAGCGGAGTCCCAGGCGTCGACGGGCCGCCCGCGCGGCGGCGCCGTGGCGGCAGGCCTCGACCCATACAGGAGGCTGACGACGATGAGCGTCCGGCAGCCGGGGAGGGCCTCCCGCGGGTCGAGGCGGCGGCGAACGGCGTCCTCCCGCGCCATGTAGGCCATCTCGCCATGGTAGCCGCTCGCGAGCCAGCCCTCGTATGCGTCCGCGTGCGCCGGGGGCGCCGCCGGAGCGAACCCTACCTGGTCGAACCCGGCGGCCCGCGCGGCGGCGCGGACGGCCCGCTTCAGCGCGGCGCCATCGCGGCCGACGCTCACGTCACCCGAACTTCCCGGCACTGACGCAGAGATCGGCCACCGGGCACGCGGCGCAACGCGGCTTCCGGGCGTAGCAGACCGTGCGGCCGTGCAGGATCGAGCGCCACGCGAAGGGGTGCCATTCCTCGCGCGGCAGAACCCTCATCAGATCCTTCTCCACTTTCGGGGGATCGACCTCGTTCGTGAGGCCGAAGCGGTGCGTGACCCGCTTCACGTGCGTGTCCACGACCACGCCCTCGTGAAGCCCGAACGCGTTGGAGAGCACGACGTTCGCAGTCTTCCGGGCAACACCGGGGAGCGTGAGCAGGTCTTCCATCGTCCGTGGGACTTCCCCGTCGTACACGTCGACGAGACGGCGGCCCAGTCCCTTCAGGTGGCGCGCCTTGTTGTTGAAGAATCCGGTCGGGCGCACGGCCTCCCGCAGCTCCTCCAGCGGCGCGTCGGCATACGCGCGGGCGTCGGGATAGGCGGGGAAGAGGGTGCGCGTGACCCGGTTCACGCGCTCGTCCGTGCACTGGGCCGAGAGCACCGTCGCGACGATCAGCTGGAGCGGCGTCTCCCAGTCCAGCGAGACGGTAAGGTCCGGGTAGAGGGCGGCAAGTCGCGGGGACAACGCCGCGGCCAGCTCGGAACGGGCCTTCCAGGAACGAGGCCGGGCCACCGGGTCAGGCGCTCTTCGCCGGCGGCGGCCCGAGGCTCACGAGCCCCATCCGCTGCAGCCGCTGCACTCTCGCGCTGACCTCACGCGGGTCGAGCGCGCCGACGACGAACCCGTTCTCGATCACGAGCAGATACGACACCTGGATCCGAATCCGGAACAGGGCTTCCGCCAGAGACTCGTCGGGACGGGCCGAAGGGAACTCCTCGACGGGTCGCGCGACCGCCGATACCGGCGTTGTCGCGCGAGCGTTCTCCGGCACCGCGGAGACGGCCCGGGCTTCGACGACCCCGATCAGGCCGCCGTCCCGCTCTACCGGATACGCCTCCTCCCGTCCGCGCAGGAAGTAGTCGGATATGGCCCGCTCCACGGGCATGGCCGCCTCGATCATGCGGGGCCGGGGGTTCATCACCCTCGCGACGGGGATCCGGCGCAGGAGCGTGCGGAGTTCGAAGTGTCGCAGGCTCGACGAGGCCGCATTGACCACGAACCAACCGATGAAGGCCGCCCACACGCCGGAGATGAACTGTCCACGGCTCAGGTTGAAGAGCCCGAGGACGATGAGCGCGCCGCCGAACAGCCGCCCGCCCTGTGTGGCCCACCGGGTGGCTTTGACGAGGTCTCCGGTGACGGCCCATACGATGGAGCGGAAGATCCGGCCCCCGTCGAGCGGAAAACCGGGGATCATGTTGAAGACGGCGAGCACGAAGTTGAGAAGCGCCAGGAACCCGAGCACCGTGACCACCGGCGCCGGGGCGGCCCAGGCTTCCGCCGCCACCCGCCCTCCGTGGAAGGCGGCGGCGAGGGCGACGCTCGCGAGGGGACCCGCCGCGGTGAGCAGGAACTCATCCAGCGGACGCCGGGCCTCATCTCGCGCCTGCGCGATGCCGCCGAAGATGAAGAGCGTGATGTGCTCGACTTCCACGCCGCGCGCTCGGCCCGCCAGGGCGTGACCCAGTTCGTGCAGGACTACGGAGAGGAAGAAGAGGAGCGCCGCCGCCGTCCCCATCGCGAGGTACGTGGATGAGGGATAGAAGGGCAGCGCACGCGGGAATTCGCGCGTGGTGAAGGTCCAGATCACGAGCGCCGCGATCGGGAACCACGAAAAGTCGATCCGGATGGGGAAGCCGAACCAGCGTCCGATCCGGAAGCTGCCGAACAGCGGCATCAGCCGTCGCCGGGGGGGAGGGGGTACGCCCGAAGGGAGACTTCCGCGGGCCGGTAGTTCTTCCCTCGTCCGAAGCGCCACCACGGAAGGCGTCGGCGGATGATGACGCACAGGCGGCCCCCGGCCAGGTTCGGCACTTCCACGAACGCCCGGTTCGCGTACGGCGGAGCCTCCACGGCGTAGCGTCGCCCGCGCCATTCGAAGACGGCTTCATCCGCGCGTTCCGTGATCACCGACTCGACGAACAGCTCCGATTCGAGCTTCACGACGCCGTCCGGGCCGGACGGCACCGCCCGGCAGAAGTCCGGGTCGAAGGGCTCCCCGGCGAGCCGCCGCAGATTCTGTTCATGCGCCCAGTCCACCTCATCCAGACCCGCCTCCCCGGCGGCGGATTCCCGGTGGTGCAGCAGTTCGTGCAGGATCGTCTCCCACAGCTCGCCTTCCCAGTCGAAGTCGGGGTCCTCCCCCGCGAGCGCCCGGAAGGAACCGTGATAGAGGACGAGTTCCGAACGCACGTCGCCGTCTCCGCCGGCACCGCTCGGCCACGCCTCCGTCAGGCACTCCCCCATCGTGTACACCCAGTGGAAGTCGGGGTGGCTTGCGGCCTCCGGCTCGATCGTCAGCCCGTCGACCCCTTCCCGCGCTTCAGCGGGGATCTCGTGCCACATGCGGCGAGCCGCCGTCTCGAATCGGTTGAAGTTCACCGCGCGATCGAACGGTCGCCGCCCCCGTCAGGCGTCGTCCGCCGAAGCCGGGGAGCCCGCGGCGTTCGCGGCCAGCCAGCGGTTGAGACCCAGGAAGGCCGCGATCGCGATCGCCCACTGGATGAGCACCGTTCCGACGTTGAACTCCGAGAACAGCGTGAACGACGCGCCCAGGTCGTTCAGGTCGACGGACCGCCACAGCCACCACACCGTGATCACGACCGCCTGCGCGGCGACGAGTCGAATCACGATGTTCCACCACCTTCCGACCACGAGATCGCTGCCCACGCTGTTCACCAGCCGTGTGCGGAAGCGGTCCACGCCGTGGCGCATGATCATGATCGAGAAGAAGAGACCGCTCATCATCAGCCCGACGCCCCACACCCAGTCCTGATTGCGGAACACCTCGATCCAGATGGCGGACGGCAGTCCGAGGATGAACCCGAGGCCGCCGATCGTCAGCACGGCCCTCTTGCGCGCGATCCCCGCATCCGCGAGGACGCGGGTCGGCATCTCGATCATCGCGATCAGGCTGCTCCAGGCCGCGAACACGAGCGCGAGGAAGAAGAGGACCATGAACACGGACCCGCCCGGCATGAGCCCGAAGAGTTGCGGCACCCAGATGAAGGTCAGCCCCTCGTTCCCCGCCCCCACGATCTGGTCGGCCGCGTTGGGAAGGATCGCGAACACCGTGCACAGCACCATGATCCCCGCCAGCAGCGACACGGAGTTGTTGCCGAAACCCAGCATGAAGGCGTTCAGCGTCGTGTCCTCGCGCTTCTTCATGTAGACGGCGTACGCGGTGATCAGTCCCCAGCCCGCGCCCGTGTCCCAGGCGTTCTGCGTCAGGGCCTCGAGCCAGATGGTGGGATTGCCGAGCTCCGCCCAGTCGGGCGTGAAGAGGAACGCGAGGCCCGCGCTCGCCCCCGGGAGCGTGACCGCCCGGACCGTCAACGCCAGGACGAGCAGCAGCAGGCTCGGAATCAGGAAGCGCGCGGCGCGCTCGATCCCCTTCACGCCGCGCAGGACCACGATCACCGCAAGCCCGATCGCGATCGCGTGCGTGAGGATCGGCCACGGCGAGCCGATGAAGGTGTCCCAGTATTCCTGCGGCCCGATGCACGCCGCGGCCCCGACCTCGCAGGGCGCGGTCGGCACGGTTCCGGTCACCGCACCGACGAGATACCGGATCGTCCACCCCATCACGACCGTGTAGTAGAACATGATCGCGGTCGAGATGAAGGCGATCCAGGCGCCCATCCAGGCGGTTTTCTTCCCCCCCAGCTTCGTGAACGCTCCGATGGGGCCCGAGCGTGTCGCCTTGCCGGCGGCGAACTCCGCGAGAATCAGGGGCACGGACCAGAGGAAGAGGAAAACGACCCATGCGACGAGGAAGGAGCCGCCCCCGTTGGAGGCCGCGATACGCGGGAAGCGCCAGATATTGCCGGTTCCGACGGCCATCCCGAGCATGGCCAGCATCATCGCGGCCCGGGAGCTGAAGACGGGATTCGTCATGCGTCGCCTCTCTCGGCTGACTCTTTTTCCGCTTCCTCGCGCGCCCGGAGCCGCTGGAGCCAATCGTCCAGTGTCTCGTTGAAGGCGCCGGGGCGCGAGATGTGCGAGCAGTGCCCGGTGCCCTGAATGGGGACGTACTCGGCGTCCGGGAGCAGCTCGGTGATTTCGCGCGCCCAGTCCACCGGACAATACTCGTCGCGTGGGCCCTTCACCACGAGCGCGGGCACCGCGATGTGGGGCAGATCCGTTCGCAGATCCACCCGCCGCAGGCCTGAGACGCGGCGGTCGGAGACGGTGGGACGGACGGTTCGCGGCCCGGTGAAGAGCGCGTACTCGATCAGGGCATCCCGACCCGGCGAGTCGTCGAAGATCCAGACGCCGAGACGGCTCCAGACCTGGGCCAGGCCGCGGGAGAGTTCCGTCGGGAGATATCGGGTCGTCACCATGGCGAGAGGGATGAGCGCGGCCCGGTTGAAGCCGATGTGGCGGTAGGAGACGCGCGCCAGCGGGTTGCACAGCACGATCCCCCGCAGACGCTCCGGAAACCGGCTCGCGAAGCGCATCGCGATCGCGCTCCCGAGGCTCGTCCCGATGAGCACAAAGCGCTCGACGTCGCGCGCCTCGACGAGTTCGGCCACGTCGTCGACCAGGCGGTCGAAGTCGTCCGTCACCGCAAACTCACGCCGCAGATCCGCGCACACGACGCGATGGCGCCGGGCGAAGCTCGGCAGCTGATAGCGGAACGTCTCCTTCGGTCCGTCCGCACCGGGGACCCAGACGAGCGCATCCCCCGACCCGGCGTCGACGTATTCGACCCTCTCGCCGTCGGAGTACTCGATGACACCGCCGGGGAGCGCCTCGCCGGAGCCGTCCCGAATGGGCGGCCGCACCAGCGCCTCGTTGCGGCGCGTCATGGCCAGCCACCACGCGACGCCCGCGAGCCCGGCCGCCGCGCCCAGCGCGAACCTGCCGGGCCAGCGCAGCCCGCTCACCGCCGTCCGCTCACTGCCAGCGCTCGACGCGCGCGAGCAGCGTCTCGGGCGTCAGCCCCTCCACGCCGAACTGCGGCGCAAGCTGGGCGGCGTCTTCGCGCCGGCCGGCCGAGAGAACCTCGAGCAGGAACTTGCCGGCCGCGGCGCTGCCGTGCCATCCGGCCCCGAAGCGGCTGTTGAGGCGATCGATGATGATGGAGCTGAGCATCCAGCCCCGCAGGCGCCTGGCGGCCTGGAAGCCCCGACGATGATCCGTGAGGTAGGTGCCCGGATGGTGCGCGAACCCGGTCGTTTCGCTCAGCAGTGCGGCGTATCGGTCGGCCTGCTCGCCGGGCCGCTGCGCCCGTGCCAACTCCAGTTCCCAGAGAAGCCGCGCGGCGTCGCGGCGCAGACGGTAGAGCCTGAGGAAAGCGGCGAGTTGCCGATAGTCCTCGAGCGCGGCGCCCTCGAGTCCCGTCGCGGATTCGACCCATCCGCGATCCAGCGTCAGCGAGTCGAACACCAGCCCGAAGGATTCGCCGATCGAATCGTCGCCCAGCACCCGCTCCTCCCACGAGAGCGCGGCGGATGCGTACGTGTAGTGGAGCGCGTGTCCCGTTTCGTGGAGCAGGCGGCGCGCGTCGATCCAGCCGCCGAGCGGACACACGACGAGGCGCACGTCCTCGGGTGCGTCGATGACCGCCGTGAACGACCGTTCGTCCTTGAGCCGTCGTCCGTCGATATCGACGCGTACGGAACGATCGAACACCCGCCCGAGTCCCAGCACCTCGACGGCGCGGCGAAGACGCGCGGCGAACGGTTCGATCTCGAAGTACCGCCCGAGCCAGCGCATCCCCATCAGCCACCGCGCGTCGGCTCGCGAAGGCGGCCCGTCGCGCGGATCGAGGCGAGCCTCCGTCTCTGCCGCGAACATCCGCCGGTAGCGCGCCTCCGTACCCTCGAGGATCGCCGCCGCGTCGCGCTCCAGATGCTGCAGGTCCAGGCCGGCCAGCCGCTCCCGCGCCTCGGTGAATTCCCCAAGACCGAGCTGAACCACGGCCTCGCGTCCCCGGTGCACGACATCCAGCCGGAGCGCCGCGGCCTCTTCGATCCGGCGGTGGCGCGCCGCCTCCCACCCCAGCCGCTCGCTGCGGTCCTCCGCGCGCACGATCCAGTCCGGGACGCGTCTCAGCGGGATCTCCCGCTCGGCGAGAACGACGGTCGTCCCCGTCTCCCACGACCGCAGTTCGTCTTCCAGCGGGGCGAGTTCGGCCTCGATCTGCTGCCCCGCGACCCAGTTGAAAAGCGTCTTCAGGCGCCGGCGCTCATCCCCTTGCGCCTCGGAAAGGTCGCGCTGGATGGCCTGAAGCACTCCGGGACTGAGGAGAAGCCGATGTTGTCGGTACAGCGACGCGAGCGAAGACCGCTCGTCCAGCCCGCTGCGGAGCCGATAGTAGGCGCGCGCCAGCGCGCTCTGCAGGCGCTGGGCCCGGTCACGGATCTCCGCTACGCGAAACGGCAAGGGCGGCCCGCCCGGTCAGGCGCCGCCGATCGCGGCGCCGAGCCACGCCGCGACGCCCGACAGCGGCACGCGCGTCTGCTCGAGAGAATCCCGATCGCGCACCGTGCACGTCTCATCCTCGAGCGTCTGGCCATCGATCGTCAGACAGAACGGCGTTCCCGCTTCGTCCTGCCGCCGGTATCGCCGGCCGATCGACCCCGCGATGTCGTGGAACACGTTGAACGTGCCACGCAGATCGTCCGCCAGCTTGTCGGCGATCTCCGGCATCCCGTCCTTCTTCACGAGCGGGAAGACCGCCGCGTGGAAGGGCGCCAGCGCGGGCTTGAGCCGCAGCACGACGCGCTTCTGGCCCCCGACCTCCTCCTCGTCGTAGGCATCGGCGAGCACGACGAGGAGGGTGCGGCTGAGTCCCGCGGAGGTCTCGACCACGTACGGCACGTACTTCCGGTTCGCCGGCTGGTCGAAGTATTCCAGCTTCTTCCCCGAGTGCTGCTGGTGACGCCCGAGGTCGTAGTCCGTCCGGTTGTGGATTCCCTCGAACTCCTGCCACCCGAACGGGAACCGGTACTGGATGTCCGACGCATCCTTGCAGTAGTGCGCGAGTTCGTCCGGCCCGTGCCGGTGGAAACGCAGCCGCTCCGAACGGATGCCCAGCGTCTCGACCCACGCCATGCGGCGTTCCTTCCACGTTTCGAACCACTCGTCCTCCGTCCCCGGCGCGACGAAGAACTGCATCTCCATCTGCTCGAACTCACGCGTGCGGAAGATGAAGTTCCCGGGCGTGATCTCGTTCCGGAACGCCTTCCCCACCTGCGCGATTCCGAACGGGACCTTCTGGCGCACGGATTCCTGCACGTTCCGGAAGTTGACGAAGATCCCCTGCGCCGTCTCCGGCCGCAGGTAGACGGTCGACGCCTCGTCCTCCACCACCCCCATGAACGTCTTGAACATGAGGTTGAACTGGCGGGGATCGGTCCACTGGCCGGTCGTCCCGCACACGCCGCACTGCTGGGCTTCGGGCTCGCCCGACTCCAGTTGCGGGAGGTCGTCCGCGCGGAAGCGGCGGTGGCAACTCCGGCACTCGACGAGCGGGTCCGTGAAGGCGCCCACGTGCCCGCTCGCGACCCACACCTCCGGGTTCATGAGGATCCCCGCGTCGAGCCCCACGATGTTCGGGTGGCGATACACCATCTCGCGCCACCACAGATCCTGGATGCGGTTCTTGAGCTCGATGCCGAGCGGGCCGTAATCGTAGACGGACCCGACGCCGCCGTAGATCTCGGAGGACTGGAAGATGAACCCGCGCCGCTTGGCGAGGGACACGAGCTTGTCCATCAAGCCGGGCGGATGGCCCGAATCGGCGGCGGAATCCGTGTTCATGTTGTCGGTCATGGATATCTTCGACAGCCACTCGCGCTGGACGCGGCGGCGGAATCGGCTGGAATCACCGGAGCCTCGGACATTGTGGCAGGGACTCCGGCCGCGAGCGCGGCAACGATAGCCGCCGCCGGCAAAGAGGAGCAACCATTTGTCGCTGGCGATCCGGTACGCGGGAAACGAGATTCGGTCCGGCGCGAGCGTGGCGCATATCCGCGTCGCGGCGCGCATTCTTGACGAGACGAGAGGAGCGGGCGGACAAGATGATCGGCACCAGGATGCAGGCGGCGCTCAACGGGCAGATCACGCAGGAGCTGTACGCGAGCCAGGTCTACCTTTCCATGTGCGCGCACTTCGAGGGCGAAGGCCTTCCGGGCTTCGCGCGCTGGATGCGCGCGCAGGCCGAGGAGGAGCGGGAGCACGCGCTCCGCATCTTCGACTTCGTGCACGACCGTGAAGGACAGGTCTCGCTCGGGGCGATCGACGCCCCGCCTTCTGAGTTCGGTTCGCCGCTGGAGGTGTTCGAGGCGGCGTTGGGGCACGAGCGGAAGGTGTCCGGGATGATCGGCGACCTCTATCGCCTCGCGATGGACGAAGCCGACTATCCGGCCCAGGTCATGCTGCAGTGGTTCGTCAACGAGCAGGTCGAGGAGGAGAAGACGATCTCCGACATCGTCGATCGGCTGCGGCTCGCGGGCGACGACAAGTCGGCCCTGCTCATGCTCGAGACCGAACTGGGCCAACGGACGGGCGACCCGGAGGCCGACACCGCCGGCTAGCCGCGGGTTTCGGTCAGGTGGCGGGCGGGGCCTTTCAGCACGTGGCCAGGCTTCGCGCCCGTGACGGAGCCGTCGAGGATGACGGGGACGCCGTTCACGATCACGTGGTGGATTCCGACCGAGTAGCGGTGCGGGTCCACGTAGTCGGCGCGGTCGATGATGCGGTCGGCGTCGAAGACGGTGATGTCCGCCCACATGCCGGGCGCGATCCGGCCGCGTTCGGACTGGCCGATCTCGTCCGTCGACATCGACGTCATCTTCCGGATCGCCTCCTCCAGCGTGAGCACGCCCATCTCGCGCACGTAGCGCCCGAGGATGCGGGGAAACGTTCCGTAGCTCCGCGGGTGCGGGAACCCGAGCCCGTAGCCGACCGGATCCCCGTCCGTCTCGAACATCGCCTGCGGGTGCCGCATGATGCGGATGACGTCCGCCTCGTCCATGAAGTGGTAGATGGCGCTGAACCCGCCCGCCAACTGGAGTTCGATCGCGAGTTGGACGCCCGTGGCGTCGTTGTTCGGGAGCCCCCGGTCCGCGGCGAGGTCCGACATCCGCCTCCCGTTGTATTCCGGGAAGGCGCGGAGCGTGCGGAACTGGATTCGTGACAGGTCTCCACCAGTCCAGTCCCGGCGCATCCACTCCTCGGTCTCCCGCTCCACCCGCGGGCGGATTTCCGGGTCGGTCACCCGCACCCGGAACGAGTCGACGCCGCCGGCCAGCACCCATTGCGGGAAGAGCACGCTGGAGCCCGTACTGCCCGCCAGGTACGGGTAGAGATCGACCTTGACGTCGATCCCCTCGGCGCGCGCAGAGTCCACGAGCGCGAGGGACTCGACGGTCTTCCCCCAGTTGTCCACCCCCATCGCCTTGAAATGGTTGATGTGGACGGGAAGCCCGCCCTCGGCGCCGATGCGGATCGCCTCGCGCACGGCCGGCAGGAGACCGCGCGCTTCGTCCCGCATGTGGGTGTAGTAGATGCCGCCGTATTCCGCCGCGACCTTCGCCAGCTCGATGACCTCCTCGGTCTCGGCGTAGTTCGCCGGGACGTAGAGGAGTCCGGTCGCGAGCCCGAGCGCACCGTCCTCCATCGCCTCGCGCACGAGGTCGCGCATCTCGTCGAGTTCCTCCGGCGTCGGCGCGCGATCCTCCATCCCGAGCACCTGCTCGCGGGTCCAGGTGTGGCCCGCGAAAAAGCCGATGTTGGGTGCGACCTCGAGGTCCTCGATGTAGTCGCGCAGCGGGTACGGCTGGTCGCCGCTGTGAAGCGAGGGAAGGATGGTCGTGATGCCCTGGCGAATGAAGTTCTCGGCCAGCGGTCGCCGGTGGACCTGGTTCTGGACGTGGTTGTGGTGGTCGACGAACCCCGGGGAGACGATGAGGCCGGAGGCGTCGATTTCCTCGGCTCCCCGCCCGGAGAGCCCGCCGTCGCGCGCCACTTCGACCACGCGGCCGCCGCGGATTCCCACGTCGGCGGTGAAGCGGTCGGCGCCGGTGCCATCGACGACCGTTCCACCGACGATCACGAGGTCGTACGGAGCGTCGCCGGCGCGGGTCGTCGCGCCGTCGTCCGCCGACTCCGGAACCACGCCGCATGCGGTGAGGACCAGCGCGGCGACAAGTCCCGGCGCCGGCCGCGGAAGGGTCCGGCGCATCACCGCCCGCTCGTGCTGGTCCGCGCGCTCTCCATCTCCCACACCGGGACGCCGTTTCGCTTGTAGACGATCCCGTCCTTGATCACGTCGGTCACGTAGCCGAGCACGTTGATGTCGAACAGCGGGTTGCCGTCCACGACGATGATGTCCGCGAGCTTGCCGGGCTCGATCGTCCCCGTCTCGCGGAGCCCGAGCACTTCCGCCGCAACTTTGGTGGCCGATGAAATCGCCTCGATCTCCGTCATCCCCATGTCGACGAGCGCCGACACCTCACGCCACGCCGACTCCGCGTGGAAGTTGAGGGGTGACCCGGTGTCCGTGCCCATCGCCATCAAGGCGTCCGCATCGATGAACTGGCGCGACGCACGCTCGCTGTTCCGTATCTGCCGCGGCGTGCTGCGGAAGTAGGGCTTCCGCCAGAAGTCGTCCTTCGTGTAGGAGTTCAGCACCTGCTCCCGGATCGGCTCGGGGAAGCTGTTGATGATATCCGGGTCCCAGAGCCGCTCCGGGAACTCGAGCGTGGCGGGATAGATCCAGATCCGGTGCGAAATCGTCTGTACGACCGGGATCCCCTCCATCGCGATGTAGTCGACGAGGTCCTGCGAGTAGGCCGGGACGCTTCCACCGGAGCCCGCGTGCTGGAGCACGTCGCAGCCGCCGCGGATCGCGCCCCACACGACCTCCTCCTCGTAGACGTGGCAGTGGATGGGGACGCCCGCCGGTCCCGCCACCGCTTTGATCGCCCGCATGTCCTCCTCGGTCGTGCCGATCCACGTCTTGATCACGTCGACTCCGGCATCGATCAGCATCCGCGTCCGCTCCGCCGCCTCCTCGGGCGTGCGGTGCAGGACGCGGAGTTCGTCGGGAAGGAAATCCCAGGCGTAGCGGGTGACCCACGGGCCGCTGACGAGCAGCCGCGGACCCGGCACCTCGTTGCGGTTGACCCGGTCGCGGAAGGCGAGGCTGGACATCGGCGCCGCGAGATCGACCCCCGCGGTCACACCCGCCGCGAGCAACTGCCGGGCGGACGTCTCGTACACGAGGTCGTCGTTCCCCTCGAACCACGGGAACCACTGGCTGTAGTCGCCGTGCCCGAGGATCATGATGTGCACGTGCGCGTCGACCATCCCGGGCATCATGGTCTTGCCCCGCGTATCGATGACCTCGGCGTCGGGCGGGATCTCGATCTCGGCCGCGGGCCCCACGGCGACGATCCGGTTCCCTTCGATGACGACGGCCGCATGATGGATCGGAGGCACCTCGTACCCGTCCAGCAGCTGGCCTCCGACCAGCGCGATCGTCCCGTCCTGGGCGGTGGCGGGCAGAGCCCCAAGGAGCGCGGCGAAGGCCGCGAGCGAGAGAACCCCGGTCATCCGGGCGGAGCGGCGGGCGGAAACCATTATGTCCTCCTCTGCCTTGCGCGGGCTGAGTCGCTGAGCCCGTGAAACGTGTGGCACGTAGAGGCAGGGCGGCAATGGCGGCGGCTAGCAGTCCGTCCGCTAGAGGCCGCGGTAGGCGGGGGCGCGCTTCTCGGCGAAGGCCTCCAGCCCCTCGCGCCAGTCCTGGGAGGCCATGCAGGCGAAGAGCGCCTCGGCCTCGAGGCGCAGCGCCTCCTCGGGGTCGATGGATTCCGCGCGGTCGAGGAGCTGCTTGGCGAGGCGCATGGAGATCGGGGCGTTGCGGGCCAGCCGGCCGGCCAGATCGAGCGCGGCGGGGAGGACCTCTTCCGCGGGGAGCACCTGGTTCGCCAGCCCCCATGCTCCCGCCTCCTCCGGGGTGAAGTAGCGCCCCAGCAGGATCAGTTCGGCCGCGCGCGCGTGTCCGACGCGCCGGCGGAGCGTGTAGGCCGTGCCGCCGCCGATGAACGTCCCCAGCGCGACCTCCGGCATGCGGAGCTTCGCCTCCTCCGCCACGATGACGAAATCGCACGAGAGGGCGAGTTCGCAGCCCGCACCGATCGCGTGTCCGTTCACGGCCGCCACCACGGGCTGCGGCAACGTCTGGAGCGCGCGGAACACGCGCTGGCTCGTCTCGATGTAGGCGTGGCGCTCAGCCCGCGATGCCTCGTGATCGCGGTGCGCCTTGAGGTCGGCGCCGGAGCAGAACCCCCGTCCCGTCCCCGTCACGACGACGACGCGCGTCTCGAAGTCCGCTCCGATGCGCGCGAGCTCGGCCTCCAGCGCCTCGTACATGGGGAGGCTCACGGCGTTGAGACGACGGGGACGGTTGAGGCGGAGGATCCGGACGGGACCCTCCGCCTCGACCAGAAGCGGGACTTCGGCGGCGGCGCTCAGTTTCCCGCGTCGTCCGTCGTCGTGACGGGCTTCGCCGGTTTCACGTGCATCTCGAGCCAGCGGTCGGTCTCCCACAGAACGTGCAGGACCGACTCGCGCGCCGCGTAGCCGTGGCTCTCGGCCGGCAGGAAGACGAGCCGCGCCGTCGCGCCCAGCCCCTTGAGCGCCGCGTAGAAGCGCCGCGACTGGATGGGGAAGGTGCCCGAGTTGTTGTCGTCCTCGCCGTGGATGATGAGGATGGGCTCGTTCACCTTGTCCGCGTGCATGAAGGGCGACATGTACAGGTAGAGGTCCGGATCCTCCCAGAACAGCCGCTGCTCCCGCTGGAAGCCGAACGGCGTGAGCGTCCGGTTGTAGGCGCCGCTCCGCGCCACGCCGGCCCGGAAGATGTCGGAGTGGGCGAGCAGGTTGCCGGTCATGAAGGCGCCGTAGGAGTGTCCGCCGACGCCGACCCGGTCCGGATCCACAACCCCGCGCCGCACACCTTCGTCGACCGCCGCCCGGGCGTTCGCCACCAGTTGCTCGCGGAAAGTGTCGTTGGGCTCCGCGTCGCCCTCGCCGATGACCGGCATCGACGCATTGTCGAGCACGGCATAGCCCCGGGTCACGTAAGGCACGGCGCCGCCATAGGGGATCCGCGTGAACTGGTAAGGCGAGTCGCGTCGCTGGCCCGCCGCCGCCGCGCTCTTGAACTCGGTCGGATAGGCCCACACGAAGGTCGGAAGCGGACCATCGCGCTCCTGGTCGTAGTCCGCCGGCAGGTAGAGCGTGGCCGAGAGCGGGATGCCGTCCCCGCGCTCGTACTGGATCGCCTCCTTGCGGATGCCGGCGAACTGCGGGTACGGGTGCGGGAATTCGGTCACCGCGCTGATCGTCCCCCGCTCGAGGTCGCGCAGGAAGTAGTTCGGGGGCTCGTCCACCGACTCCCGCCGTGTCATCAGCCGCCCGTCCTCAAGGAGCGTGACCACGCCCTCGTAGTACGGCGCCTCGGAGCGGAACAACTCCTCTTCCTCTCCCGTGTCGAGGTTCCGCTTTCTGAGGAAGGGGCGGTTGCCTTCGGGCGAAGCGCCCTGCCCCGCCAGGTAGATCGAAGACCCTCCGTCGGCGGTCATGAGGACGCCCTGGCCGCGATCGTTCGTCGTGAACATCGGGAAGCCCGGGTCGTTGTACCGATCCTCCGTCTGCAGGTCGAAGATCAGCTCCATCTCGCCCGGGGCGTCCGGATCGATCCGGTAGGTGCGCTGCTGGCGGGTGGAGAACCAGTTCTCGTTCACGAAGGCGAATCCCTCCTCCGCCCACATCGCCCCGCCGTAGCGGAGCGGGAGATCCGCGATCGCGACGGGCTCGCCCGAGAAGGGCGCCGCGTGCATGAACACCCGGTCGCGGATGTCCGCCTCGGCGAGGGCGTCGCCGCCGTCCTGCGCCTCCGTCCAGTACAGCGTCGCGTCCGCGTCGGCGCGCCACGAGATCGACCGCACGCCCGTCGGCACCGACCCGAACGACGTGGGGACGCCATCCTGGAGCGGGAGTTCCGCGACCTGGTGAACCACGTTCCCCTGCGCATCCCACACCTCGATCGTGCGCGGGAAGCGGGAGGCCGGCACCTGGTACGAGTACGGCCGGTGCGTCGTCTGCACGAGCAGGTGCTCGCCATCCGGCGATGGCGAGGCACCCGAGAAGATCGACGGATCGCCGACCATGGCCACCGACCCGTCGAGGCCGACGCGGGCCAGCTGCGCCGTCGAGTAGTACTCGTAGAGCGCCTCATCGTGCTGGTCCTGCAGCAGGTCCTGGTACGTCCGGGCGGGGGCCGCCTCCCCCGACGTCTCCTCGATCATGGGCGCCGTCGGCACCATCGGCTCGGCCGGCGCCGGGCCGCGGCCGGGCGGTGCTGCCATGGCGTAGAGGAAGTCGCCCTCCGGCGACCAGTTGAACGGGGCCCCGAAGCCCACGTTCACGAGATCGAGGTCCGACAGCCGCCGCGCCGCCGCGGAGGCGACGTCAAGTATCCAGAGCTGCACGGCCGAGTCGGTGTCGTGGGTGAACGCCACCGTGCTCCCGTTCGGCGACCAGCGCGTGTTGCGGATGCGCGGGTTCTCCGGCAGCCCGGTCACGGCGCGCTCTTCACCATCGAGCGTGCGAAGCGCGAGGCCGTTCGAGGGCCGCGCGCGGCTGGGGCCGTTCGTGCGCGGGTTGATGCGCAGCCCGGCGATCCGCAGCTCCGGCGCCGCCACCTCGGCGATCGACGGCAGGCTGGGCCGCATCGTGAGCAGCATCACCGACTCGTCGGGACTCAGGCTGATCCCCGGCGTCGCCGGGGCATCGACGAGCGCGGCGAGTTCGGCGGCCGGCGTCTGGTATCCGTCCGCACCCTCCTGCGCGGCGACATCCGTCGCGGCCGCGGCGAGGAGAAAGGCGAAGGAGAGGGAGAATCGAAGGATTCGAGGGCTGTAATCGTGTCGCATTTTGCGGGCTCCAGCTGATGACCGAGGTCCCCTGAACCGGTGATCGGGACCACTTGGTGTCGTGTCCCGGAAAAAGTCCGAACCGCCCATGGCGCACGCAAGACGCGCCGGAACCCGCCCCGGGCGCGCCGGTACCGCCGTTTCCGCCCCGCCGCCGCTGTCGCGCGGCCCCACGGCACGATAGCGTTGCCGGGCCGGCGAACGGCTGCGGCGTTCGCGGGCGCACACAAACGGGAAGGGAGACAGGGAGATGCGGATGATGGACGCGCGTGACCTCCGGTTATGGGCAACGGGGGCGGTCGTGGCGGTCGGGCTGGCCGGCTGCGCACCCGAGGGAGACACCGGAGATGCCGATGCCTCCGCGGCGGCGGGGGCCGCCGAAGCGGTGGCCGAGGAGGCCGCTCAGGTGGTGCTCGGCCCCTTGGATGGGCATGATCTGCCCCCGGCGGACCTCGAGCGCGTGCTCGCCGGCAGCCCCGCGCCCGATTTCACCGCCCTTTCGAGCACGGGCGAGCCGATCACGCTTTCGGACTACCGCGGGGAGAAGGACGTCATCCTCTTCTTCTACCGCGGCCACTGGTGACCGTACTGCGCAAAGCAGCTCGGAGAGCTGCGAGACTTCATGACGCCCGAACAGCGCGAACGGACCCAGCTCCTGGCGATCGCCCCGGACAGCCCCGAGGACATCGGGCTCATGGTCGACCGCGTCGTCGAGGACTACGACTACGCGCTCGACTTCCCGCTCCTGTCCGATGACGGATCCGCGATCACGTACCGCTACGGCCTCCTGAACGAGGACGACGGGCGCGGGCGCCAGATCCCGCACCCCACGACCTACGTCATCGACATGGAGGGGACGGTGCGCTGGAGCTTCACCGAAGTGGACTACCGCGTCCGCCCCGAGCACGCGGACATCCTCGCCGCCCTCGAAGCCCTGGAGCGCTAGGAGGGCAGTTTTCTGGCGGAGCGGCTCCGGCGGAGCCGCCCGCCGGTCAGCGATCCAGCCGGCAGCGGCCCATTCCGCAGGTGAGGCCGGTGAGTTCCTGACTCAGCTCTCTGAGTCGGGCGCGCGCTCCGGCGTCGTAGGACTGGTCGTTCGCGCGCGTCGGATCGAGACCGCTGAAATACTGCCCGCTCTCGAAGTCGTCGGAGTCGACGACCTGCATGACGGCATCGGCCCCCTCCGCGATGGTGGCTCGCGGCGTGGCCCCCAACCGTCGCACCATCCCGGTCGGCATGTAGGTCGCGGGATGTAGCGAGCCGACGATGATCCCGGTGCCGGCCAGGTCCTCGGCCAGGTCGTGGGTGAACATGATCTGGGCGAGCTTGCTCTGAGCGTAGGCGCGGCGCCCGCTGAAGTTGTTCTCGATCATCACGTCGTCGAAGTCGATCGGCGTCTGCGCCCCGGACGACACGTTCACGATGCGGGACGGGGTGCTGTCGAGCAGGCGCGGCATCAGCATGTGCGTGAGCAGGAAGGTGGAGAGGTAGTTCACCTGGAAGCGGTACTCGTGCCCATCCTCGGTCACCCACCGCTCGTCCGGCGCCGACCCGAAACCCGCGTTGTTGATCAGGATGTCCATCCGGTCGTAGTCGGCCAGCAGCGTCTCGGCGAACGTGCGGACCTCCGCGAGTGACGCGAAGTCGGCGCGGTAGAAGCGGGCGCTCCCGGGTCCCGCCTCATTGATGGCCTCCACGACCTCGGCGCCGCGTTCCTCGTTGCGCCCGTGGACGATGACGTGATCGCCCCGCGCGCCCAGCCGCAGGGCCAGTTCGCGCCCGAGGCCGGAGGTGGATCCGGTAACCAGCACGACCGTCTGCCCGGGGGCCGGCGCGGGCGTCTCCTGGGCCAGAACGTCGGCGGTAAACATCGGCGCCGCCGACATGAGGACGGCGGCGACCATCACGGTGGCGCGGTTCATGGTGCTCTCTTTCGTTCTCATGGGACGAGTTCCTCCTCGACGAGGCGGGCGATCCACAGGCCGGAGTGGAGGTCGGAGGTGAAGATCCGTCCCTTGAACAGTTGGGCTCCCCACGTCATCGACCAGTTCGGGACGGCGGCGTCCGGCGATGACGTCTTGATCGCTCCGATCTCGCGGCCCTGGCGGTAGAGGTCGCCGCGCAGTTCACCCGAGATGTCCAGCACCCGCAGCCCCGCCTGGTAGTAGCCGATGTAGAGCCGGTCGCGGTCATCGCTCCACAGGTTGTGGGCCCCCGCCTCCGGCACGGTGTAATGGGCGACCTTCACCGGGTCGTCCATGTCCGTCATGTCGAGCACTTCCACGTAGCCCCGCGCCTCGATGGGGCCGAACGCGTTCGGATCCCAGTCGGACGGGTAGATCTCGGCCGCCACGAACAGGTACTTGCCGTGACGCCAGGCGACGTGCGTGTTCCCCTGCCCCGACACCCACCGCGAGACGAGCTTCGGATCGCGGGCCGTGCCCCCGTGCGTGCCCGCCCCCGCATCGAGGATGTAGATGCCTTCGTTCCAGAACGAAGCGTATGCGTAGCCGTCCTGGACGATCACGTCGTGCAGGCTGCGGACCGGTTCGTCGTGCGCCCAGCGGTTGATCTCGCGCGGGTTCGCCGGATCGGAGATGTCGATGATGACGATCTCGCTCGTGCCGTTGTGGCAGGCGTAGACGAGATCCTCTTCTCCCAGGATCCAGACGTTGTGCACGCCCCCCGTCACCGTGTCCGTGTACTCGGAGAGGATCTCCGGATGGGCGGGATTCGAGAGGTCGAGGAGGACGATCCCGTTCCTCCGGCTGGAGGCCCCTTCGCGGGTGACGATCCCGAGACGGTTGTCGGGGTGGATCTTCACATCGTTGATGCGGCGGGCATCGAGCTGGATGGAGTCGGTGAGGACGGGCTGCGTCGGATCCGTCACGTCCCACACCTTCATCCAGTCGTGATAGAAGGTGCCGAGATAGGCGTAGTCGCGTCCGTCCACGCCCTCGAACACCCAGGTGTCGCCAGCCCGGTGCGTGGACGTGATCCCGCTCCCCACGAGTTCGAGCCGGGCCGTGTGGCGGCGGGGGCCGACCCGCACGGAAACCGTCCGGGCGATGGCCGGGCCCGCGACCGCGGTCACGTGGTACGTCCCCGGCTCTTCCGCCACGAAGAGTCCGCGGCCGTCGACGGGTTCGACGCTCGCCCCGCTGGGTGTCACGCTCCACAGCGGCGCGAGGGGGATCTCGCTGTCCCCGGCGTCCCGGCCCACGAGCCGGAAGGCCGTGACATCCCCCGTCGACAGCGAGCCTACATCCCCGGAAGCCTCCAGTTCGTAGTCCTCGGCGGTGTTCGGCTCGACGGTCACGTCGATCCGGGTCGAGGCGTCTCCGGCGGAAACGGTGATGACCGTCTGTCCCGGCCCGTGGCCGAGCACGCGTCCGGAACCATCCACCGTCGCGACGTCCGGGTCGGCGGAGGCAAACGCGAACTCGACATCGTCCACCGCGCCGCCCGGTGCCGTGTAGGCCTCGAGATGAAGGACCGCGGTCGCGCCCGCGTAGACGGGGCCGGCGACGCGGGCCTCGATGCGGGCGGGCTCGAGCCGGGGCACGCGGATCGTCACCCAGCTCGGCTGGCCGCGGAACATCGCCGCCACGCGCGACTCGCCCGGTCGCACCGCCGTCACCACGCCCTCCGGCGTCACCGTCACACCATCGTCGGCCGCGAACCAGCGCACCTCCGAGGTGGCACCTTCCTCCGCGGTTCCCTGGATCTCCGCGGTGAGCTGGAAGGACGCTCCGACCTCGAGTTCCAGTTCAGCCGGTGAAGCGACCGCGTATACCCGCTCCTGCGCGGCAAGGATCGGCGGGGCGGCGGCCGCGGCGGCCGCAGCGAAGATCGGAACGAAAAGGGCGGAGCGGAGCGACATCGTGATCCTCCGTGTACGGATGCGGTTCGACCGGACCCGGAAGCTCGGTGCGACGGACGCGGGCGGCAACAACGCGCGTGGTTGACCCGGTCCCGGCGGCGTCGGAGCTTCGGCCCTCATGGAGACGCTCGATACCGCGTATGCGGGCGGCAGGCCGTCGCTCGGCGAGGGCGAGGCGGCGCGGCTCGCCGCCGAAGGCTGGGGAGTGGAAGGCCAGGCTCGTGAGTGCGCGAGCGAGCGGGATCGCGTGTTCGAGATTCGGGGCGCCAACGGACCCCTCGGCTACCTGAAGGTCTCGAACGCGCTCGAGCGCAGGTCGGTGCTCGGGGCCGAAGCCGCCATCCTCGACGGTCTCACGTCCCAATCCTGCTACCGGCTCCCTACGTGGCGGGCCACCGCCGGCGGCGAATCGTTGATCGAACGAGCGCTGGACGGCCGCACCCACCTGATCCGCTTCCTGGATCCGGTGCCCGGAGTGTCCCTCGACCGATACCGGCCGCATGGACCTGAACTCCGGCGCCAGATCGGGCGTATGGTCGGGATCCTGGATCGCTCCCTCGCCTCGGGGCCGGAGGCGGGTCGGGTCGCGATCGAAGACCGGCCCATGATCTGGGATCTGCGGGGCGCGGCGACGCTTGTCGCGGAGAACCTGGTCGCGATCCCGGACCCGGGACGCCGGGCGATCCTCTCTCATATCCTGGAGCGGTACGCGGAGGTTGTCTCACCGCGGCGCGCGGGACTCCGGGAAGGTCCGATCTACAACGACGCGAACCCCGCCAACATCCACGTCGATCCGGCGAGGATTCTCGACGGCGCGCCGAAACTCGTCGGCGTGGTCGACTTCGGCGACGCGATGCGCTCGTGGACCATCGCCGATCTGGCGGTGGCCTGCGCGTACGCGGGCCTCGGCACGCGCGATCCGGTGGGCGCGTTCTGCGACGTCGCCCTGGGTTACGCGGCCGAGTACGAACTCACGGAGGCCGAAGCCGATGTGGTCTACGAACTGGCGCGGCTGCGGCTCGCGCTCAGCGTGACGGTTTCGTCGGTGCGCGGCGCCCAGGAGCCGGACAACGAGTACCTGCTCGTGAGCCGGGCACCGGCCTGGGAAGTGCTCGGGCACCTGGACGCGACGCCCCCGAACCTGGGGCGCTTCCGGCTGCGGGAAGCGTGCGGGCACGCGCCCTGTCCCTCGACCGCTCGGGTCATCGCGGCGCTCGAACGCGCCGCCCCGGACGCCGCGCCCGTGCTCGACCCCGATCCGCGCACCGCACCCACGGTCACGCTGGACCTGAGCGTCGAGTCGGGGGACGACGGTGGAACCTTCGATCCCTCGGATCATGCGGCGTTCTCACAGCGGCTGTTCGACCGGATGCGGGACGCGGGGGCGGCGGTCGGCATCGGCCGCTACGACGAAGTGAGGTGGTGGTACACGGGCGAGGCCTTCCGCGCGCCGGGGAATGAGATGGACGAGTGGCGGACGGTTCACCTCGGCGTCGACCTGTTCGCGGAGCCGGGGACGCCCGTCCTCACGCCGCTCGGGGGTCGCGTCGTGTCCGTGCAGGACAACGCCGACCGCCTGGACTACGGCCCCACGATCATCCTCGAGCACGAGCTGGAGGACCCGGCGGGCGGGGCGGATGGACCGGTCCGATTTCGGACGTTGTTCGGGCATTTGTCAGCCGAAGCTTTATCGAAAGTCGCGCCCGGCGATGTCGTGGAGGCGGGCGGGACGATCGGCTGGATCGGGGCCCCGCCAGCCAACGGCGACTGGGCCCCGCATCTCCACTTCCAGATCTTCCTCGACCCACTGGGCTACGAGGGAACGTTCCCGGGCGTCGCCGCCCCGAGCGCCCGCGGCACCTGGACGGCGGTGAGCCCCGACCCGAACCACCTGCTTCAACTCCCCGGAGAGGCGGCGGCGCCACGACCTCGCAGCCACGCAGCCCTGGTCGAGGACCGGAATCGGTGGCTCGGTCCTTCGCTGAGCCTCTCCTACGGGAGACCCCTCCACATCGTCCGGGGGCGCGGAAGCCGGCTGTACGACATCGACGGTCAGCCCTTCCTCGACTGCGTGAACAACGTCGCGCACGTCGGCCACTCGCACCCGCGCGTGAACGAGGCGGCCCGCCGCCAGATGACCGCGCTCAACACCAACACGCGCTACCTGCACGAGACCATCCTCGAATACACGGAGCGGCTGGCGGCCCTCTTCCCGGCCCCGCTCGACGTATGCTTCCTCGTGTGCTCCGGCACGGAGGCCAACGAACTCGCGCTTCGCATGGCGCGCACGCACACCGGCAAGGTGGGCGCGGTCGTCCTCGACGGGGCGTATCACGGAAACTCGAGTTCGGTCGTCAACCTGAGCCCCTACAAGTTCAACGGCCCCGGCGGGAAAGGGCTCCGGCCCTGGGTCCGGATGGCGCCCATGCCGGACCTGTTCCGGGGCATCCACCGCGGGCCGGAACGGGACGTGGCGCCCCTGTACGCGGCATACGTCGGCGACGCGGCGCGGGCGCTCGAGACGGAGCCCACCTGGTTCGAGGAGCGCCCGCCCGGCGCGGCCGCCTTCTTCCATGAATCGATCCTCAGTTGCGGCGGACAGATCCCGCTCCCGTCCGGATACCTCGCGGCTTCCTACGCCGCGGCCCGCGAGCACGGCGCCGTGTGCGTGGCCGACGAGGTCCAGGTCGGCTTCGGCCGCGTGGGGTCGCACTTCTGGGCCTTCGAGGAGCACGACGTCGTCCCCGACATCGTCACCCTCGGCAAGCCGATCGGAAACGGCCATCCCCTCGCGGCGGTCATCACGACGCGCGAGATCGCCGAATCCTTCGCCAACGGGATGGAGTACTTCAATACCTACGGCGGGAACCCCGTCTCTTGCGCCATCGGCCTCGCCGTCCTCGACGTGATCGAGGACGAGGGACTGCGGGAGAACGCCGCCGTCGTCGGCAGGCGTCTACTGGCCGGCCTTGAACACCTCCGCGACCGTCACGCCCCGGTGGGGGACGCCCGCGGCCGCGGCCTCTTCACCGGCATCGAGTTCGTGCGGGAGGGCGACGACCTCGAACCGGCCGCCGACCTCGCCGACGCCGCCGTCCAGCGGACGCGCGACAAGGGGATCCTGCTCAGCACGGACGGCCCGGACCACAACGTGATCAAGATGAAGCCCCCCCTCGTCTTCTCCGAAGCCGACGCCGACCTCCTGATCTCCAACCTCGACGACATCCTTACCGAAACCACCTTCCAGCCCTGACGCCCCGGTGTAGCCCTTGTGCTCGATCATGGCGCGGCTTCGGTCTGATCCAGGATGAGCTGAAAGGGCCGGCCATCGTCCGTGCGGTAAGTGCGGAAGCCTCTGCGGTCGAGGGTCAAGATGTCATGTACGTCGAGTCGCTGCGCGAGAAGGACAAGCGTGGCGTCGGCGAAGTCCATCGGCGTGTCCGCATAGCGATCCATCAGGAGCGCGGCCTTCGTGATGCCGGGAGGCTGGCATGCGTCGTGGACGCACACGTCACCGTACGCGACGAAGTCCGCGAGAGCCGACGGGCCGCGGCGAGAACGGGTGATGAAGTGCATGGCCTCGGTCACCACAGCACCTGTCGTGTGGAGCACGCCCCGGAAGTGGTCGAGTGCCTCGCCGACCTCCTGGTGAGCGGGGTCGCCCGGATCCAGATAGGCAACGATCGGACCCGTATCCACGAGCCATTCCGTCAGCGGCGCCAGTTGCGGCTCCGAAGCGTCGTGCGCCACTCGTCGTCATCGGCTTCCAGCTGGACGGTCCCCTTGAGGTGACGGATCCGATCGCCGACCGGCCGGTCCGCTACCGCCTCGCGAAGGGTCTCCCGTACGAAGCCGGACACCGTCGTCCCCTCTGCAGCAGCACGGCGGTTGACCGCCTCCCGCAACTCCTCCTCCAGTCGCACCGCCAAGATTGTTTTACGCATGTATAACAATCTATCGGTAAGTGGCGAGACTCCGCAAGCTAGGGGCAGAGACCTTCCCAGCAGTCCGGTTCATGGCATGGTTGCGGCGGTGCGGTCGTCGTCGTGGGTGCCCCAGCGCTCGAACCACTTCCTCAGGATGAGTTGCGTCCGCAGGAAGTTGGATGGCAGGCGCGACGTGCCGTGCCACTCGCCCTGGAACTGGACCATCGCGGTCGGCTTGTTCTGCGCCTTGAGCGCCTGGTAGAACTGCTCCGTCTGGGACATCGGCGTGCGCAGGTCGAGGACGCCCGTCATGAGCATCGTCGGCGTCGTAACGTTGCCCACATAGGTGATCGGCGAGCGGCGGATGTGCTCGCTCGGGTCCACCCACGGGAACTCCTGGAAGTCCGCGTACCAGCGCAGGTAGTTGCCGTCGACCTCGTTCGGGAAGTTGAACCAGTTCACGACCGGACAGTTCGCCGACGCGGCCCGGAAGCGGTCCGTGTGCCCCACGACCCACGACGTCAGGACGCCGCCGCCCGAGCACCCGTAGACGAACATGTTGCTGTCGTCCACGTAGCCGCGGGAGATGACCTCGTCCACGCTCGACATCAGGTCGTCGAAGTCGTGGTTCGGATAGTCGTACTGGATCGCGTTCCCGAACTCGGTCCCGTAGCCGGAGCTTCCGCGCGGGTTCGTATAGAGGACGACGTAGCCGTTCGCGGCGTGTTCCTGCCACGAGAAGTTGAACCCGCCGTTGTACATGCCGTGCGGGCCGCCGTGAATCACGAGAATGAGCGGATACTGCCGCGACCCGTCGAAGTCCGGGGGCTTGATGACCCAGCCGTGAATCGCGAGGCCGTCATGGGATGACTCGCTCCAGACCTGCTCGACTTCGCCCAGCGTCACGCCCGCGAGCACGTCCGCGTTCACATTCGTCAGCCTCGTGCGCCGGTCGGGCCGATCGACGGGGAAGGCATAGATGTCGCCGGGTTCGTGCGCGTCCCCCCACATCCCGACGGCCATGCCGCCGTCGCTCACATCGTTGACGCCGAACATCTGCGGGCCCTCGGTTACCGCCCGCACCTCTCCGTCCACCGAGGCGTAGTGGATGTTGCGATAGCCGTCGGCCGACGCGTCGAAGTAGACGCCGCCACCGTCCGGGGCCCAGTGCAGCGTCCCGGGGCTGCGGTCCATTTCGGCCGTAAGGGCACGCGGGTTCGATCCATCCGCGTTCATCACGTAGACGGCGGATTCGATGTAGTCGAACGTCGTCGTGTCGTGCCCCACGTAGGCGATCATGCGCCCGTCCGGCGAGGGCACCGGCCGGTTGTCCGGACCCTTGCGCGTCGTGACCTGACTCAGTTCGCCGGACTCTGCGTCGAGCCGATAGATCTCGGTCTCCTGCCACCGGTATTCCGCGTCCTCGATGATGAGGCTGCTGAACAGGAGCGACCGTCCGTCCGGCTCCCACGTCGGGACGCCGAAATTGTAGTCGCCCTCGGTGAGCTGGCGCGCCGTACCGCCTTCGGCGGGGACGACGAAGATGTGCCGGTACTTGTCGCCCAGGAACCCGATGCGGTCCTGTCGATAGACGAGGCGCTCGATGATCCGGGGACCCGGCGTCCACGTCGCCCCCTCCGGCTGGGGGAGCGAAATGGACCAGTGGCGCGCCGTGGGCCGCTCCGCCCCCACGCGCATCGTGAACGAGAAGCGCGTCCCGTCGGGAGACCAGGCGAGGTCCGAAGGACTGTCCGTAAGCCGCGTCACCTGGGAAACGGCGCCCTCGGCATCCATCCAGCGCACGAAGATCTGCGTGTTCCCCTCGTCGTCGGGCGCGAGGAATGCGAGACGGCTGCCATCGGGAGACCAGCGCGGCGACGACCCGTCGACGAGGTGGCGGGAACGGCTGCCGTCCGGGTTCACGATCCAGATCGAGGACTCCCACGCGTCGTTCATCTTGTCGACCCACAGACGCTCGTATACCACGGCGCCGCCATCCGGCGAGATCTGCGGATCCTGGACCCGCTCCCAGTCGAGCCAGGACTCGAGCGCGAGCGCGCCGTTCGCTTCCTGCGCGACGAGGGCGGGGGCGGTGAGGCCGCAGAGTATCAGGAGAGTTGCGGGTGCGGCGAGAAATCGGAGCGGGACGCGGGGGGAAGCGGGGGCGCGCGTGTCCATGGTACCTCCTCGTGTGATGGGCGCGGGGCCTTTTGCAACATGGGATGCGCCTCGCCGCGTGCATAGACCGCGCCCCACCGCGCACGCCCCCATGCCGCCCGAAGTCACGCGGCGTATGTTGCATCAGCGAACGACCGCGGCTGCCGCGCGGGATGCGGCGGCCCACAAGCCGGGAGGTTTCCGTGACGACTCGCACGCCCACCGACGCGACCCGCCTGCCCGACCGTCGCCGATTCCTCAAGCGTGCCGCCGCGGGCGCAGCCCTCGCGGCCACGCCGGCGTGGACTTTCGCGCGCTCGAAGCCCACCCTTGGCCTCGAGGACCTGTCAGCGCGGCGAGACTTCATGGGGACGGAGGACGAGTCCTTCTGGGAGATGGTGAAGTCCCAGTTCCCGCTCCGCCCCGGACTCATCCTGGTGAACGCGGCGAACCTCTGTCCCTCTCCCTGGCCGGTGCAGGAAGCGGTGTTCGGGTACACGCGCGACATCGACCGGGACGCCTCGTTCCACAACCGGGCCAAGTTCAACGCGCTGGCCGCGAAGTCCGTGGATGCGCTCGCGCGGCTGCTGGGCGCCTCGCCCGAGGAGATCGTGATCACGCGCAACACCTCCGAGAGCAACAACACCGTCATCAACGGACTCACGCTGGGGGCGGACGACGAGGTCGTGCTGTGGGACCAGAACCATCCCACGAACAACGTGGCGTGGGACGTCCGGGCCGACCGCTGGGGCTACAAGGTGATCCGCGTGACGACGCCGCCGACGCCCGAGACGGAAGACGAACTGATTGACGCCTTCGTGAGCGCCTTCACCGACCGGACGCGCGTCCTCGCGGTCACGCAGATCTCGAACATCTCAGGGGTCGAACTGCCGGCGAAGCGTCTGTGCAGCATCGCGCGCGACCGCGGCATCTACGTGCACATGGACGGGGCCCAGAGCTTCGGCGCGGTGGAAGTCGACCTGCACGCCATGGGCTGCGACTCGTACACCGGGAGCGCCCACAAGTGGTTCTGCGGACCCAAGGAAGCCGGGGTCCTCTATGTCCGGGCCGAACGTGTCGCAGAGTTGTGGCCGAGCGACGTCGGCGTGGGCTGGGAGGGCGCGGTCGCGGGAGGCGGAGCAGACAAGTTCGGCACGTACGGCCAGCGCGACGACGCGGCGGTGGCGGGCGTGGGGACGACGGTGGAGTTCCACGAGGCGATCGGGGCGGCGGCGATCGAGGCCCGCATGCGTGCCCTCGCGGCCGGCCTCAAGGCGGCGATCCGCGAGCGCATCCCCGGCGTGAAGTTCCACACGTCCGACGTTCCGGGCCTCGGCGGAGGTGTGGTCATCGCGGAGCTGGGGGTCGACGATCACACGGAGATCTACAACCGCATCTACGAGGAACACGGCGTCGCCGGAGCGCTCCGCCGGGGCGTGTTCCCGGGCATCCGCCTCTGCCCGCACATGTACAACACGATGGCGGAGATGGAGCAGATCGCCGACGCGCTTGCCGCCTCCGCCTAGAGTTCGGCGCGGTTTTTTGCCCAGAGCGCGTAGTGGCAGGCGCGGGCGGTGAGGGCCATGTAGGTGAGTGACGGGTTCTGGCAGGCGGAGGACGGCATCGCCGCGCCGTCGATCACGAACAGGTTCGGCGCGTCCCAGGCCTGGTTGAAGCCGTTGAGGACGGAGGTCGCCGGATCCCGCCCCATCCGCGCCGTCCCCATCTCGTGGATCGTGAGTCCCGGCGCCGTGATCTCGGTCAGCAACTCGACGTCCGTGCCGCCGCCGGCCTCCAGCATTTCCGCGGCGCGGTCCGCGCTGTCCCGCATCATCAGGCGCTCGTTGTCGCCCCATTCGCAGTGGATGCGCAGGGCCGGGATTCCCCACGCATCGACGCGCTCCGGGTCGAGTTCGATGTAGTTCTCCTCGCGCGGAAGACACTCGCCGAAGGCGCCGAGTTCGAACTCCCACACGCCGGGTTCGGTGAGCCGGCGCTTGTAGTCCGCCCCGAAGCCGGGCATGTCGAGGCCGCGGCTCCAGCCCTGCCGGGTCGACCAGCCCTGGTAGCCGTAGCCCCGGATGAAGTCGGGCGATGGTTCCGTCACGTTTCGGAAGCGGGGGATGTAGATCCCGTTCGGACGCTCGCCGGTGTAGCCGTGATTCTCCCAGCCGGGGAACTTCGCCTTCGCGCCGGTGCTCATCGTGTGGTCCATGAGATAGCGGCCGAGGACCCCGCTCGAATTCGCCAGCCCGTCCGGGAAGTCGGCGGACGTCGAGTTGAGGAGGATGCGGGTCGACTCGAGCGCCGAGGCGCCGAGCATCACGATCTCGCCGAAGAACTCCAGATCCTCGCCCGTCTGCCGGTCGATGACGCGGACCCCCGTGACGCGCCCGCGGGCGGGGTCCCAGATCACGCTGTGCACGACGCTGTCCGGTCGCAGCGTCATTCGGCCGGTGGCCTCGGCGGCCGGCAGGGTGGCGCTGAGCGAACTGAAGTAGCTCCTGGTGCGGCAGCCGCGGTGGCAGGGACCGCAGTAGTGGCAGGCGCTCCGTCCCTTGTGGTCGACGGTGAGGACGGCCGTGCGTCCGATCGTCATCATCCGGGTGTCGCCGAAGTCCCGCGCGATCGCCTCCTTCACCGCGTTCTCGACGCACGTCATCTGCATGGGCGGCAGAAGGACGCCGTCGGGCAGTTGCGGGAGCCCCTCGGGCTGCCCGCTGATCCCGACGAAGTCCTCGACGTACGAATACCACGGAGCGAGTTCCGCGTAGCGGATCGGCCAGTCGATGCCGATCCCGTCGCGCGCGTTGGCCTCGAAATCGAGGTCGCTGAGGCGGTAGGACTGGCGCGCCCACATGATCGAGCGCCCGCCGACCTGGCGACCCCGGATCCACAGGAACGGCTTCTCGTCGGGTGTCGTGTACGGGTTCTCGATGTCGTTGACGAAGAACTTCCGGCCCATCTCGTCGCATGCGTAGCACTCGCGCTGCACGGGCTGCTCGGCGGCGAGCGCCTTGCGGTCGTTCCAGCCGCGGTACGGCATGCGGTACGGGGGCACGTGCTCGACGTAGTCCCGCTCGGGGACGATCATGGGCCCCGCCTCGAGCACCAGCGTGCGTAGGCCGAGTTCGGTGAGTTCCTTCGCGGCCCAGCCGCCGGTGATCCCCGAGCCGACGACGATCGCGTCCCAGACGTCCTGGCGGCGGCTCACGGCTGCCCTCCGCCTCGGCGTCGCTCGCCGGTGCCGTACTGGTCGAGGATGACGCACCCCTCGAAGGCGCCGGGGATGATCCGGTATCCCAGCGAGCGCAGGCCGGGCTGCGAGGTGAAGTAGCCGGCGAGCGTGAAGCGCTTCATGTCGTAGAAGAAGGTCTGCCGCTCGTCTTCATCCGGATCCCGGCGGAGACGGTCGAGGTCTTCGTCCATCTGTCCGACGAGTTCGGTCTGTTGCGCGGGCGTGCAGTCGGCGAAATCGGCGCCGTGGGCCGCCCGGGCAGTGGGGTCTACGGCGTCCAGGCCGGCAAGGAACCGGTCGCGGTCCGACGCGTCCAGCCAACCGGTCAGGAGGGCATCGACGAATGCGGTAACGCCCGCCTCGCTCGCGCCGGGCGTGTCGGTCCGGGGGATGATGACCTCGGCGAGCGCCGTCACCGTCCGCGCCTGCGCGGGCGTGAGCGTCGCGGGCGGCGCGCCGCCGACCGGGCCGGCCACCGACCGGATGCGCTGCCCGAGCGCCAGGGCCTCCGCCACCGCGCTCCCCGGCGCCAGCAGCGGCGCGCCCGCGGCCACACCGATGATCTCGAGAGCCCTGCGCCGTCTCACAGTCCCTCCTCCCGGCCCGCATCGACGCGCGCGGACGGCGGAGGCGCCGCCGCGCACCGCCAACATAGGCCCGGCAGCCCGCGGCAAAAGCCCCGCAGCATTCGTGCGGCCCTGCATTCTGTCGGGCAGCGGATCGACGCCGGCCGGGGCGCGCGACATATTGCGCGCATGGACAGACGGAGATTCGTGCAGCACTCGCTCGGAGCCGGACTCCTCCTCACGGGTGCCGGACGCGCGGCCGCCGCCGCGGCCCCGACCCTCCCCGCGGCCCGGACGCTCCCCGAGGCGTGGGGGCTCCAGCTCTACATGGTGCGGTCGCTGATGGCGCGCGATGTCGAGCGGACCCTCGCATCCGTCGCCCGCATCGGCTACGGCGAGGTGGAGTTCGCCGGCTACTTCGGCCGCTCGCCGGCCGAGATCCGGACCGCGCTGGAAGCGGAAGGCCTCACCGCCCCCGCGGCCCACCTGTCGCTCGAGGAACTCCGGTCGAGCTTCGACGAAGCCGCCGACGCGGCCGCCGAGATCGGACACCGGTACCTCGTCCTCCCCTACCTCGCGGGCCCCGAGCGGCCGGGAAACGACGGCGCCACGGGAACGGCCCTCGTGGACGGATACCGGTGGCTCGCGGACGAATTCAACGGACTCGGGGCGCGCTGCCGAGACGCCGGACTCGTCTTCGCCTATCACAACCACGACTTCGAACTCGAGGAGGTGGACGGTCTCCGCCTGCTCGACGTGATGATCGAGAACACGGACCCGGAACTGGTCCGCTACGAGGTCGACTTCTACTGGCTCGTGCACGGCGGCGGCGATCCGTTCGACTACATCAGCCGGTACCCCGGCCGCTTCGACCTCTGCCACGTGAAGGACCGCACGGCGGATGGCGAGATGGTGGACGTGGGCGCGGGCGTCATCGACTTCGCGGCGATCTTCGAGCGCTCGGACGAGGCGGGGCTCATCCACTACTTCGTCGAGCACGACACGCCGGGCGATCCGATCGGGTCGGTGCGCGCGAGCTACGAGCACCTCGCGTCGTTCGATGGCTGATCCGACCGTACCCCCGGACCGGAAGCCGGTCAGCCGCCGCGACGCCCTGCGCGCGACGGGCGCCGCCTCGCTCGGTCTCCTCGTCGGCGGCACGGCGAACTCCGCCGTGGCACTCGCCGGCGCCCGCCGGTCCGCCAACACCATCACACAGTCCGTGGCGCGCTGGTGCTTCGAGGAGATTCCCCTCATCCCCTTCTGCCGGGGCGTGGCCGACATGGGTCTCACCGCGATGGACCTGCTCACCGTCGAGGAATGGTCCGTCGCGCACGACCACGGCCTCACGGTCTCGTGCGGCGACGTGGCGGCCGGGACGATCGAGGACGGCCTGAACGAGACAAAAAACCACGCCGGCATCATCGACGCCTTCGAGCGCCACATCCCGCATGCCGCGCGCGTCTCGGTCCCCAACGTGATCTGCTTCTTCGGCAACCGCCGCGGGATGGAGAACGGCGTCGGAATCGAGAACTCCATACGCTGCCTCGAGGCGTGCGCCCCGATCGCCGAGTCCGAGGGCGTCACGATCCTCGTCGAGGTCCTCAACTCGAAGCCCGGCGGACACGTCGACTACATCGGCGACCGCATGGACTACGCGCTCGAGATCATCCGGGCCGTCGACTCGCCCCGCGTGAAGATCCTCTACGACATCTACCACATGCAGATCATGGAAGGGGACATCATCCGCACGCTGACGGACGCGAGCCCCTGGATCGGCCACTACCACACCGGCGGGGTCCCGGGTCGGGCCGAGATCGACGACACGCAGGAACTGAACTATCCCCCGATCGTGCGCGCGATCGCGGACACGGGTTTCGAGGGATACATGGCCCACGAGTTCATCCCGCGGAGCGGCGACCCCCTGCGCTCGCTGCGCGAAGCCGTGGAGCTGTGCGCCGTCTGAACCCCCGCTAGCTGGCCGCGCCCGCCTCCGCGCGACGCCCGGCCGGACTCCGAGCCAGCGCCGCCTGCTTCTTTCCCAGCCACAGCGCGATCAGCAGCCACACCCCGGCAAGCGGGACCATGGTCAGCGCAAGCGCGGAGCTTCCCAGCCCGAGCGCTCGCAGTCCGGCGAAGGACCACACGCCGATCTGGTCGCCCGCCCGGTAGACGAACAGGTCGTTGAAGTTCTTGGCCTTGTACTTGTCGCGGCGCGGAAGGACGGTGTAGAGCACCTCCCGCGTCGGCACCGCGAGCGCGAAGTTCCCCGCCCTTCGCAGCACCTGGAACACGACGAACACCGCGAAGACCGGCGCCGCCCCGAGCGTCAGGAAGCCGAGGACGCTGAGCACGGGGAGGATTCCGAGCGCCAGGCGCACGCCGAGCCACTTCAGGATGCGGCCCGTCAGAAAGAGCTGAGTACACAGCGTGAGGATGTTCACCGAGAGATCGATGCGCGCGAAGACCGAGGTCCGCTCCGCGCCCGTCGCGAAGGTACGGGAGATGATGTCCGCCTGGATGTTGTAGAGGAAGGTGGAACCGATCGTGAACAGCAGCATGAAGGCGCCGATCCCGAGCAGGTAGGGCGACGCCAGGACCCGCCGAATCCCCTCCAGCGCCGAACCCCCGATCACCTCCTCCATCTCGCCTTCGCCGCCCGCCACGTCCGGCCGGCCGCCGGCGGCGACACCCGAATCGTCACCCGCGGCCGCGGAGGTCGCGCAGCGCGAATCGAGGGCCTTGAGGCAGACGACCGCGCCCTCGAGCAGCAGCACCGAGAACAGGAGGAGTGTCGCGGGCGACAGGAACCCCACCAGAAAGGCCGTGATCGCGGACCCCACGATCCCCCCCACGGTTCCGCCGACTCCGATGAGGCCGAACAGGCGGCGGCTCTGGCGCTCCCGGAAGATGTCGGTCATGAACGACCAGAAGACGGAAACCACGAACAGGTTGAAGACGCTGATCCAGACGAAGAAGGTCCGGCCGATCCATACGGAAGCGTCGCCGTCGGTCACGACCCTCAGCAGCACGAAGTAGACCAGCAGGTTCAGCATGAAGAAGCGGTACGTGAGGGTCACGAACCGCCGGCGGGTCCACCGTGACACGACCGCGGCGAAGATCGGGTGCACGAGAAGCATGGCCGTCAGCGTACCCGTGAAGAGCCAGGGGATGTTCTCGACCCCGCCCGCCACGGCCATCTCCTCGCGGATGGGCCGGATCACGTAGTACGCAGACAGGATGAAGAAGAAGTAGAGCGCCGACAGGAGTACGAGCCCGGCCTCTTCCGGGCGGGCGCCCGTCAGCCTGGCGGCCAGCGTGTGCGGTTCGCTCTCCGGGGGCGGGGTCATGGTGGCTCTGCTTGCCGGTCGATGGAAAAAGGGATTCTCTTCAGAGGATCCGGGAACCTAACGGTGGGAGCGAACGTGGCCAGCTTGGGAGAACGTATCATCGGCGCCGCCCGGCGGATCCTCAACATGAGGCGGGGCGAGTTCGGGCTCGCGGTATTGTCCGCACTCTTCTTCTTTCTCGTCCTCTGCGGCTACTTCTTCCTCCGTCCGGTGCGGGAGGCGATGGGGGTCGCCCGCGGTATGGACGACCTGCGCTGGCTCTTCGCCGTGACGTCGGTGGCCTCCCTGTTCGCGGTCCTCATCTTCGGAGGCGTCGTCGCGCGCACGAACCGGCGGCGCTTCATTCCGGTCGCGTACCTGTTCGTCATTGCCTGCCTGATCGGCTTCGCGACGCTGCTGATCCAGGACGTGCGGGCGGGCGGCGGACTCATCGGCACCGACGCGGAGACCGGCCTCGCGCGGGGCGTCGGCTACACCTTCTACGTGTGGCTGAGCGTCATCAACCTCTTCTCGACCAGCGTATTCTGGTCCTTCATGGTCGACGTGTTCGACGTCGATCAGGGGAAGAGGATGTTCCCCTTCATCGGGATCGGCGGGACGCTGGGGGCGTTCCTGGGGGGGCGCGGCGCGAGCTTCGTCAGCGGGCTGACCGAGAGTCCGTACCTGCCCGCCGGTCTCATGCTCATCGGGGCCGGCTGCTTCGCGCTCGCGATCGCCGTCATGCTGATCCTCGACCGGAGGGCCGGGGCGTCGGACCTGTCCCGGCTCGGAGCGGACCCGGCCGGCGGACCGGTGGCGTCGGACGGCGGGGCGTCGGAAACCGGACCCCGGCGACGAGGCGATGGGGGCACGCGGATCGGGGGCGGGGCGCTGGAAGGGTTGCGGGCCGTGTTCACCTCGCCCTACCTGCTCGGCGTCGGCCTCTGGGTCGTGTTCATGGCGATCTCGAACACGCTGATCTACTTCACCCAGGCGAACGTCATCCTCGGGGCCACGGACACGTTCAGCCAGCGCGTCGGGAGCTTCGCCGACTTCGACTCGCTGGCGCAACTCGGCACCCTGCTGACGCAGATCTTCATCACAACGCACCTGATCCGGAAGCTCGGTGTCGGGTGGACGCTGGCCATCCTGCCGCTCGTCACCGTGCTCGGGTTCGTCGTGCTCGCCGTGTGGCCGATCTACGGGGTGATGATGATCTTCCAGGCCGTCCACCGCGCGACGCGGTACGCGATCTCGCGGCCCTCGCGCGAGACGCTGTTCTCGGTCGTGCCACCCGCGGAGAAGTACAAGGGGAAGCCGATCGTCGACGTCTTCCTGTACCGGGGCGGCGACCTCGCGGGCGCCGGAATCGACAGCCTGTTCGCGATGCTCGGCCTCACGCTGGCGTGGGTCGCGATGTCCACGGCGCCGCTGGCCGGGATGTGGATCGTACTCTCCGTCGCGCTCGGGCGGGCCCAGGCACGGCGCGTGGCTTCCTGACCTGACGGTGCTGCCCGACGATCTCTTCGGTCCCGGCTCCCCGCTGCGGGTCATAGGCCACCGGGGCGCGGCGGCGTTCGCGCCCGAGAACACGCTTCCGTCCTTCGAGCATGCGGTGCGCGTGGGGGCCGACGCGGTGGAACTCGACCTGCACCGGAGCGCGGACGGCCGCCTCATGGTCATCCACGATCCGAGCCTCCCCCGCACGACGGACGGGGCGGGGGACGTCGAGGCACTCACGCGGGACGAACTGCGCCCCTTCGACACCGGATTCCATTTCACGACGGACCACGGGAAGACTTTCCCCTTCCGGGGGAAGGGGGTCGGCATCCCCACCCTCGAAGAGGTGCTCGAGGCGGTGGGAGACCTGCCGGTGATCGCGGAGATCAAGTCGGCGGCGGCGGGGCACGAACTGGGCGCGTGGCTGCAGCGGAGCCGAAATCGCGCGGATCGGGAGCGAATCCTGGTCGGCGGCTTCGAGCGGGAGGAAGTGGAGCCCGCGAGCCGGCAGGCGCGCTGGCACTGCGCCTACCAGGACGAACTCCGGACATACGTACTTCTCGGCAAGGTCGGCCTCGGCCGCCGGTTCGCCCCCGCCGGCTGCGCGGCCGCCATGCTGCCCGAACGGCAGAGCGCGCTGCGCATCGTCACGCCGCGCTTCGTTCGGCGCGCGCACGCCGACGGCATGGGGGTCTTCGTCTGGACCGTGAACGACCCGGACGACATGCGGCGCCTCCTCGACTGGGGCGTGGACGGGCTCGTGAGCGACGCCCCGGGGCGGGCCCGCCGGATCCTGGACGAGAGGGAGGTGGGGAGAGATGCCGCAGCCTGAGACGCGGTCGCGGACGATCCTCCACGTGGACATGGACGCGTTCTATGCCGCGGTCGAGATGCGCGAGGACCCGTCGCTGCGCGGCAAGCCCGTCATCATCGGATCCGCCCCGCGCAAGGGCCGCGGACGGGGCGTCGTCTCGACGGCGAACTACGAGGCCCGGCGCTACGGGATCCACTCCGCGATGCCGATCTCGCAGGCGTGGCGCCGCTGCCCCGGCGGCGTCTACGTGCGCCCGCGCATCGCCTTCTACGCGGAGATATCCGGGCGAATCTTCGACATCTTCCGCTCCTTCACCGACCAGGTGGAGACGCTCTCGCTGGACGAGGCCTTCCTGGACGTGACGGCGAGCCGGCGGCTGTTCGGCACGGGACCGGAGATCGCGACCCGGATCCGGCAGCGGATCGCCGACGAGGAGCGGCTCACGGCCTCCGTCGGCGTCGCCTCGAACAAGTACGTGGCGAAGGTGGCGAGCGACCTCAGGAAGCCGGACGCGCTCGTCGTCGTACCGCCGGGGACCGAACGCGAGTTTCTGGCGCCGCTCTCCGTCTCCCGGCTCTGGGGGGCGGGGCCGAAGGTCCAGGCCCGCCTGGCCCAACTCGGCTTCAAGACGATCGGGGACGTGGCCCGCAACAAGCCCGAGTTCCTAGAGGCGTCGCTGGGCCGCAAGCTGGGGCGGCGTCTGCACGAACTCGCGAACGGCCTCGACGTGCGAAGGGTCGACCCGCGGCCGGGGCGAAAATCACTCGGCAAGGAGGTGACCTTCCCGCGCGACGTCGAGGATCGAGCCCGCGTGGAGCGGACCCTGCTCGCCCTCTGCGAAGGGGTCGCGCGGTCGCTGCGCAAGAAGGGGATCGCGGGGCGCACGGTGCAGTTGAAGCTGCGCTGGGACGGCTTCGAGACGCACACGCGCCAGCGGACGCTCGAGCGACCGGCGGACATGACGGAAGCCATCTGGCCCGTCGCGCGGGAGCTGTTCCGGGAGGCCGACGATCCCCGCCGCCGCGTCCGGCTCATCGGCGTCAGCCTCTCCGGCTTCGACCATCCGGAAGACGAGCAACTCGGGCTCCTCGGCGACGACGACCCGGCCACCTCCGCCGGGGAGAGCCGGCGCGAGCTGGCGAAGACGATGGATGCCGTGGCGGACCGCTTCGGCCGGGACGCGCTCAAGCGGGCCGCCCTTCTCGATTCGAACGTGCGAGACACGTAGCGAGGAACACGATCATGCAGGTATTCCCGATTCCGCCGGCCTCCGGGCGAGGCGTCCTCTGGTTCTTCATCATCATCATCGTCGTCCTCATCGGCGTGACGCTCATGCTGGGCTGGGCGGCCTGGTCCACGAGGAACAGCCGCGCGGAGGTGTCGCCGGCGGGCCTGAAGCTGGTGGGCGACCTCTGGGGCCGGACGATCCCCCTCGACCGTCTCGAACTCGACGATGCCCGCGTCGTGGACCTCCGCGGCGAACCCGATCTCGTCCCTCGCCGGCGCACCATGGGGACGGCGCTCGGCGGCTACTCCGCGGGGTGGTTCCGGCTCCGCAGCGGGGAGAAGGCGCTCCTCTACCTCACGGACCGCCGACGCGTGGTGTACATTCCCACGCTCGACGGGTACTCGCTCCTCGTCAGCCAGAGCGAGCCGCGGCGCTTTCTGGACGCGCTGCACGAGACGGCCGGCCACACCATGGAAACGGCCGGTCAAACCACCGGAGGAGAGTGACGACGGATGCTCCCGACACGGGATGAGGCGCTCGCGATCGTCCACGAATACACCGAGAGTCCCGGGCTCCGGCGCCACATGCTGGCGGTCGAGGCCGCCATGCGCGCCTACGCGAGGAAGTACGGCGAGGACGAAGACCGTTGGGGCGTGGCGGGGCTGCTGCACGACTTCGACTACGAGCGCTGGCCCAACCACGACCACGCGCCCGATGCGGAGCATCCCTCGACCGGGGTCGCCATCCTCCGCGAGAAGGGGGTGGACGAGGACATCCTCGAGACGATCATGGCCCACGCGGACTACACCGATGTCGAAGCGACGACGCGGATGTCGAAGACGCTCCGGGCCGTGGACGAACTCACCGGCTTCATCACCGCGTGCGCCCTGGTGCGCCCGACGCGGCTCGCCGGCATGAAGACCCGGTCGGTACGAAAGAAGATGAAGGACAAGGCGTTCGCCGCCGCGATCAGCCGCGACGAAATGCTGGAGAATTGCGCTGAACTGGGCGAAGACATGGGCGAGCACATCGCCTTCGTCATCGCCGCCATGCAGCTTGCAGTGGAAGATCTCGGCCTGAACGGCCCGGGGGGAGCATGACCACGACGACGATCATCATGATGATCCTCATCCTCGGATTCGTCTGGGGAGGACTCGCCGTCCTCGCGTCGATCGCCTGGCGCAAGGAAGGCGCCAAGCGAGGCGGAGAGAGCTAGCCGCCCGTAATGAGGGAGAGGCGCCGCGGGGGACGGATCCTCCTGGTGACGCTGGCCGCGCTGGGGGTCGGATCGTGCTTCCTCCCCATCCCCCGCGCGATGCGTCCGCCCGATGCGGTCGTGGAAGCCGCGCGCCGGGATTCGATCGCGGCTGCCGAGCGGGAGGCCGCGCGGCAGGATTCGATCGCGGCTGCCGAGCGGGAGGCTGCGCGGCAGGATTCGATCGCGAGGGCCGCGCGGGAGGCTGCGCGTCGGGACTCCATCGCGAGAGCCGAGCGGGCCGCGGCCGCGCGCCGGGACTCCATCCTCGAGGCGCAGCGGGCCGCCGCGCTCCGGGACTCGCTGGAGGCGGCCCGGCGCGACTCCCTGATCGCCGCCACCCGGCGCGACTCACTGGCCAGCATCGAGGTGGCCCGGGCCGCGGTCGAAGCGGAGCTGGCGGAGCTCCGCGAATCGGGTCCCGTATACGTCGCCCACGACGAGGCGGCCCGCCTCGTATGGGACACCGATGCCGAGGCCGCGCTCGCGACGACCCTGCTTCCCGTGATCCGCCGCGAGGGACTCGACGCGGACATCGCGGCCTCCATTTGGCTTCTCGTGCGGACCGATGGAAGGGTCGAGGCGACCGCGGTCCAGGTCTCATCCGGCGACCAGGCCTTCGACGCGGCGGCCGTGCGGGCGGCCCGCGGACTGCTCTTCGCCCCCGCCCTCCGCGACGGTCGGCCAACCGCAGTCTGGGCCCTGCGCGAAATCTCGCTTCTCATGCGGTAGCCCCGATCTTCTCCCCACCTCCGGGGGCCGCGCCGCCGGGGGCTGCGATCCGCCGTCCAACCGAATAGCTTGCGCGCCCGATGCCACGCCGCGACGACATCTCCTCGATTCTTCTCATAGGCTCCGGCCCGATCGTGATCGGCCAGGCCTGCGAGTTCGACTACTCCGGGACGCAGGCCTGCCGGGCGCTCCGCGAGGAGGGATATCGAGTCATCCTCGTGAACTCGAATCCCGCCACGATCATGACGGACCCGGACATCGCCGACGCGACCTACATCGAGCCGCTCACGGCCGACTGGGTCGCGCGGGTCATCGAGGCGGAGAAGCCCGACGCGCTCATCCCGACGATGGGCGGCCAGACGGCGCTCAACGTCGCGTTGGAACTGGCCGAACGCGGAGTGCTCGACGAGCACGGGGTGGAGCTGATCGGGGCCGATGTCCGGGCGATCCAGCTCGCCGAGGACCGCGAGCAGTTCGCCGAGGCCATGCAGCGCATCGGGCTCGAACTGCCCGCGGGGGGCTTCGCCCGCTCGCTCGACGAGGCGCTCACCTTGGTCGAGGATACGGGATTCCCCGCCATCATCCGGCCGTCCTTCACCCTCGGCGGCACCGGCGGCAGCACCGCCTACAACCGCGAGGAGTTCGAGGACCTCGTCCGCGCCGGCATCCGCTCGTCGCCGATCGGCGAGGTGCTCATCGACCGCAGCATCATCGGCTGGAAGGAGTTCGAGCTGGAGGTGATGCGGGACCGGGCGGACAACGTCGTCATCGTCTGCTCGATCGAGAACTTCGACGCCATGGGCGTGCACACGGGCGACTCGATCACCGTCGCGCCGGCGCTCACGCTCTCGGACCGCGAGTACCAGGCGATGCGGGACGCGGCCATCGCGTGCATCCGCGAGATCGGCGTGGACGCGGGCGGCTGCAACATCCAGTTCGCCGTGCACCCGACGACGGGCCAGATGCTCGTCATCGAGATGAACCCGCGCGTGTCCCGGAGTTCGGCCCTCGCGTCGAAGGCGACCGGGTTCCCCATCGCGCGCATCGGCGCCAAGCTCGCGGTCGGCTACCGCCTCGACGAGATCCCGAACGCGATCACTCAGGTGACGCCCTCCTGCTTCGAGCCGGTGCTCGACTACATGGTCGTGAAGATCCCGCGCTTCGCGTTCGAGAAGTTCCCGAAGGCGGACGCGACGCTCGGCGTGCAGATGAAGGCCGTGGGCGAGGTGATGGCGATCGGCCGCACGTTCCAGCAGGCGTGGCTGAAGGGCTTTCGCGCGCTCGAGAACGGGCGCTCGGGGTGGCTCCCCTCGCCGGACCCGGACGCGGACCGTCTCGAGGACGACGCCGTCGACACGGTGCGGGCCGCGATCCGCACCGCGACGCCGGAACGTCCCTTCCAGCTTTACCGCGCCTTCCAGGCGGGCCTCTCCGTGGACGAGATCAACCGGATCACGGGGATCGACCCCTGGTTCCTTTCCCAACTCGAGGAACTCGTGCGCGAGGGCCAGGCCTTCGCGGCGGCCGCCGCGGTCACGCCCGCGGACGTCGAACGGCTGAAGCGAATCGGGTTCGGAGACGCGGAGATGGGACAGTTGCGCGGGATTCCGGAGGCCGAGGTGCGCGAGGTGCGCCAGGCCGCGGGACACCGGCCAGTCTACAAGACGGTCGACACCTGCGCCGGCGAATTCCCCGCTGCCACGCCATACCTCTACTCGACCTACGAGGACGAGAACGAATCCGAGCGCTCGGACCGGCGGAAGATCATCATCCTCGGCAGCGGCCCGAACCGCATCGGACAGGGCATCGAGTTCGACTACTGCTGCGTTTCGGCCTCGCTCGCGCTGCGCGACGAAGGGTTCGAGACGATCATGATCAACTCGAATCCCGAGACCGTCTCCACCGACTTCGACATCTCGAACAAGCTCTACTTCGAGCCGCTCACGGTGGAAGACGTGCTCGCGATCGTGGAGCAGGAAGAGCCGGAGGGCGTCATCGTCCAGTTCGGTGGACAGACGCCGCTGACGATCGCGCGCAAGCTGGAGCAACTCGGCGTCCCCATCCTCGGGACGAGCGTCGAGTCGATCGACCGCACCGAGGACCGCCGCCGCTTCGACGAACTCTGCCGCGAACTCGGGGTTCCGATGCCGCCGGGCGGGACCGCGACGAGCATCGAGGAGGCGCTCGAGATCGCGGAGAGCATCGGGTATCCCGTGCTCGTCCGGCCCAGCTACGTGCTCGGCGGCCGCGCCATGGAGATCGTCTACGACCCGGTCTCGCTGCGGGAGTACTTCGCGCGCGCCGTGCAGGCGTCTCCGGAACATCCCGTGCTCCTGGACCGGTTCCTCGAGGACGCCTTCGAGGCGGATGTGGACGCGGTGTGCGACGGGGAGACGGTCCTGATCGGCGGGATCATGCAGCACATCGAGGACGCGGGCGTCCACTCGGGCGACTCGGCCTGCGTCCTGCCGCCCTACCTGCTGCGCGACGTCGACATGGAGGCCATGCGCCGCTTCACGCGGGACTTCGCGCTCGCGCTGGACGTCCGGGGCCTCATCAACGTGCAGTTCGCCGTACACGAGAAGACGGTCTACGTGCTCGAGGTGAATCCGCGCGCGAGCCGCACGGTGCCGTTCGTGAGCAAGGCGACCGGGGTCCCGCTCGCACGGGTGGCCGCCCGGGTGCTCGCCGGCGTGAAGCTCGACGACCTCGGACTCGGGGACGAACTCGTCCCGCACCAGGTCTCCGTGAAGGAAGCGGTGCTCCCCTTCGACAAGATCCCGGACGCGGACACCGTGCTCGGGCCGGAGATGCGTTCGACGGGGGAGGTCATGGGATACGCGGACAGCTTCGGGCTCGCGTTCGCGAAGTCCCAGATCTCCGTCTACCAGGGGCTGCCGACGGAGGGGGCCGTCGCGATCACGGTGCACGACCAGGACAAGCCGAACATGGTCCCGATCGCGCGCCGCTTCCACGAACTGGGTTTCACGATCTTCGCCACGGAGGGGACGGCCAGGTATCTGCGGGGCCGCGGCGTTCCGTGCGAGCGCATCCTCAAAGTGCACGAGGGGCGTCCGAACCTCCTCGACCGCATCGTCTCGGGAGACGTGCAGCTCCTCCTGAACACCCCGCTCGGCAAGCACGCCCAGTACGACGACTACATGATTCGCCGCGCCGCCGTCTCCCGCCGCGTGCCCTACACGACGACGCTCTCCGCGGCGTCCGCGGCCGCCGACGCGATCATCGCCCTCCGGCACCGCCGACACACGGTCCACAGCCTCCAGGCGCGGGATGTCGTCGAAGTGGAAGAGGACAGACTCACGAGGACCGCCGGCTCCGCCTGACGGCCCACTTTCCGACGCGGGTCGCCCGTGCGTATGCTTCGAGACTATTTCGCCTCCCGGTCCCTTCTTCCCGGTATCTCCATGGACAAAATGGGTAAACGAACACTGGCAGCGGCGCTGGTCGCCCTTCTCACCGCCCCCACCGTCCTGGCGGCCGCGCAGGGCCTCTCCGACGATGAACTGGCGCCCCTCGTGGCCCGTGTCGAAGAGGGCGTGCTCGAGCGCGCCAAGCTGGCCCAGGTCATGGTCGACAAGATCTTCTCCTTCTCCGAACTGGGACAGCAGGAGATCGAGACCTCGGCCTACATCACCGGGATCCTGGAGGAGAACGGCTTCACGGTCGAGTACGCGCCCGTGGGCATCCCGACCGGCTGGTTCGCGCGCTGGGGCAGCGGCGAGCCGGTCATCTCCTTCGGATCCGACATCGATGGAATCCCGAAGGCCAACCAGAAGCCCGGCGTCGCCTATCACGACCCCCTGATTCCGGGCGCGCCCGGCCACGGCGAGGGCCACAACTCCGGGCAGGCCGTGAATGTGGTGGCGGCGCTCGCGCTGAAGGACGTCATGGAGGCCGAGGGCATCGAGGGAACGCTCGTGCTCTGGCCCGGAGTCGCGGAGGAGCAGCTGGGCTCCAAGGCCTGGTACGTGCGGGACGGCTATCTCGAGGACATCGACGTCACCCTCTTCACGCACGTGAGCAGCAACCTGTCGGTGAACTGGGGCCAGGGGAGCGGCACCGGGCTCGTCTCCGTGGAGTTCACCTTCGAGGGCGAGGCCGCCCACGGCGCGGGCGCTCCCTGGCGCGGCCGCAGCGCGCTCGACGCGGTCGAGCTGATGAACGTCGCCTGGAACTTCCGGCGCGAGCACCTGCGGCCCGACCAGCGCTCCCACTACGTGATCAGCGACGGCGGCGATCAGCCGAACGTCGTGCCGCCGAGTGCTTCGGTGTGGTATTTCATCCGCGAAATGGACTACGAGGACATCAAGCGCAACTTCGACACCGCCATCCGCATCGCGGAAGGCGCGGCCCTGATGACCGACACCGAGATGTCGTACCGGATCATCGGCGCCGCCTGGCCCCGCCACTTCAACAAGGTCGTGGCCGAAACGATGTACGGACACATCGAGGAGGTCGGGCTGCCCGAGTGGACCGAGGACGACCACGACTTCGCGAGCGCCGTGCAGGAATCGGTGGGAAGCGTCCCGTCGGGGATGCCCATCGCCCTGTCGCCACTGGGCGAGCCGGGGCCGCGCCGGAGCGGCGGATCCGACGACATCGGCGACATCTCGTGGAACGTGCCCACGGTGACCCTGCGCTTCCCGTCGAACGTGCCAGGGCTTCCGGGTCACCACTGGTCGAGCGCCATGGCGATGGCCACTCCCATCGCGCACAAGGGCGCGGTCGCCGGCGCGCGGGTCATGGCGCGCACGGCGCTCCAGCTCTTCGCCCAGCCGGAGCTGGTCGAGGAGGCGTGGACCTACTTCCGGGAGGAACAGACCTCAGGCGTGGAGTATGTTCCCTTCATCGGCCCGGACGACCCGCCCCCGATCGATCTCAACAGGGAGATCATGGACACGTTCCGTCCGCTCCTGGAACCGTTCTATTATGACGAGACGCGCTTCGACACGTATCTTGATCAACTGGGTATCAAATATCCGACGCTCTCGCGGCCGGCTTCCGAGGAGGACCGGCAGGACAGACCGGGATCGAACTGAGGACTTTCACAGCCGGAGTTTTCCGATGATCGACGCGAGCCGCAGACTTCTCTCGACAGCCGCCGCCATGCTGCTCGTGGTGACCCTTGCCGGCGCGGGCGGCCCTCCGGCGGCGGTCACGGAGCCCCCGGTCGACGCACCGCCTGTCGCATCGGACGACGATCCCACCGAGGTAGGCTGGCGCCTTCTGGCCAGCCTCAACTACCGCACCGGCGAGCCGAGCGAGGAGTTGGCGGCGCTCGCGGGCAAACTCGTCAAGATCCCCGGATTCACGGTGCCGCTCGAAGACTGGGCGTCCTCGGCGACGGAGTTCCTGCTCGTGCCCTATGTCGGCGCCTGCATCCACACGCCGCCTCCCCCGCCCAACCAGCTCGTCTACATCGAGATGGATGAGGGCAAGCGGGCGAAGCTGGACGGGTGGAACCCGGTTTGGGTCGAAGGGGTGCTCGAGATCGAGTTGACGGAGAGCGTGTACGGCTACGTCGGCTTCACCCTCGCCGGCCAGCGGGTCTATCCGTACGGCTCCTGATCCGCGCTGCGGCCACGTGCCCGCCCTGAGCGCGTGAGTCTCGCAATCGACCTCCGGGGCCTGCGCTTCCGCTACGGCGGCGGCCCCTGGGTGCTGGACATCCGCGAACTGACACTCGAGCGGGGGGCGCGCGCGTTCCTGTTCGGTCCCAGCGGGAGCGGCAAGACCACGCTGCTCGGCGTGCTGGCGGGGGTCCTGGAAGCGAACGAAGGCGAGGTCAGGGTTCTCGGCAAGGATCTCGCGTCGCTCTCGGGCGCACAGCGGGACGCCTTCCGGGCGGAGCACATCGGCTATGTCTTCCAGATGTTCAACCTCATCCCCTACCTTTCGGTACTCGACAACATCGCGCTCCCGGCGCGCATGAGCGCGGGACGCCGAGCCCGCCTGGACGGCGCGGGCGTAAAGGAGACCGCCGCGCTGCTGGCCGATCACCTCCACATCGGCGATCTGCTGAAGAAGCCGGTGACGGAACTCTCGGTGGGCCAGCAGCAGCGGGTCGCCGCCTGCCGGGCGCTCATCGGGTCGCCCGAGATCATCGTCGCCGATGAACCGACCTCCTCCCTGGACTTCGACCGCCGGGAGGCCTTCCTCGAACTGCTCTTCCAGGAGTGCGAGCGCGCCGGCTCCACGCTGATGTTCGTGAGCCACGACCGCACGCTGGAGGGCATGTTCTCCCGCACCATCTCCCTCCCCGACGTCAACAAGGCGGTGCCCTGATGCTGGTGTTCGACCTCGCCCTCAAGTCGCTCCGCAATCGCGCCTTCAGCACCTCGCTCACGGTGAGTTCCATCGCCCTCAGCTTCGCTCTCCTGATCGGCGTGGAGAACGTGCGCGTGGGCATGCGCGAGAGCTTCTCCAACACGATCAGCCAGACCGACCTGATCGTGGGCACCAAGGGCGGCACGATCCAGTTGCTTCTGTATTCGGTCTTCGGCATGGGAGCGCCGACGGAGAACGTCTCGTGGGAGGCCTACAGGGAGTGGGCGGAGCACCCCGCGGTCGAGTGGACGATCCCCTACAGCCTCGGGGACAGCCACCGGGGATTCCGGGTTGTCGGCACGAACGAGGACTTCTATCGGCACTACCGCTACCGCGGAGGTCAGGAAATCACGCTGGCGGAGGGGCGGGGGAACACGGACCTGTTCGACGTGACGCTGGGCGCGGACGTGGCGGCCGAGCTGAACTACGCGATGGGCGACGAGATCTCGGTGACGCACGGCCTCGGCGAACTGGGCTTCGTGACCCACGACCACATGCCCTTCACGGTGGTGGGCATCATCGACAAGACGTTCACGCCCGTCGACCGCGCCATCTACGTGACCCTCGAGGGCATGGAGGCCATCCACTGGGAGGACGGTGTGCCGCCAGCGCCGGACGACGAACTCGCCCACGACGACGAGGCGGAAGCGGCCCCCGCGGACGATGGCCACGCCCACGACCAAGAGGCCGAAGCGGCCCCCGCGGACGACGGCCATGCTCACGCGGAGGACGTCTCGATCGAGGACGTCGAAGTCACGCAGGTGACCTCGTTCTTCGTGGGCACGACCGACCGTCGGGACGTACTCCAGTTGCAGCGCGATATCAACGACTTCGAGGACGAGCCGATGATGGCCGTGCTCCCCGGAGTCGCGCTGAACGAGATGTGGCAGGGCCTGGGCTATGCCGAGACCGGCCTCCGGCTGGTGGCCATCTTCGTCGTCCTGGTGGGGCTGCTGGGGATGCTGGTCTCACTCTACACGTCGCTCAACGAGCGCCGGCGGGAGATGGCGATCCTGCGCGCCGTCGGAGCCGGACCGAACCGGATCCTCGCCCTGCTCGTGCTCGAGTCAGTATGCCTGGCCGCGGCGGGGGCGCTCGCGGGACTCGCGGTCGTGTACGGGCTGCTCGCGGCCGGGCAGTCCATCGTCGAGGCGCAGGTGGGGCTCTTCATCCCGATCCGGCCGCCCGGCCCCATTGAGCTTCTCCTCCTCGGCGCCGTGGTGACGGCCGGATTCCTGATGGGCTTCGTGCCCGCGTTCAAGGCCTACCGCACGGCCCTCCACGACGGGCTCGCGGTTCGGGTCTGACCTGGCGGTGCTCATCTAGTTGCATATTTATTCATTCGGCTGTATATATTTCCGCCCCTTGAATGAATCCGCCCAACTGCCATTTCAGGATCGCCGCATGAATACACGCACGACGAAGAACGTGAAACGGGTCGCCCTGGCGTATTCCGGCGGCCTCGACACGTCCGTGATGGTCACCTGGTTGAAGGAGAACTACGGCTGCGAAGTCGTCGCCGCCGTCGTGGACGTCGGACAGCGGGAAGACTTCGACGAGATCCGCGAGAAGGCGCTGGCGACGGGGGCCGCCGCCTGCCGCGTCATCGATCTCCGCGAGAGGTTCCTCACCGAGTGCGCGTTCCCGGCGCTCAAGGCGGGGGCCGTGTACGAGGGCCGATACCTGCTCGGGACGTCTCTGGCCCGGCCCGTGATCGCGGCCGCCCAGGTCGAGGTCGCGCGGGAGTTCGACTGCGACGCCGTCGCGCACGGCTGCACCGGAAAGGGCAACGACCAGGTCCGCTTCGAACTCGCCTACCAGGCGCTCGCTCCGGACTTGACCGTCATCGCCCCCTGGCGCGAGTGGGAGATCACGTCGCGCGAGGACGCCTTCGCGTACGCCGCGGAGCGCGGCATCCCGGTGCCGGGGAGCCCTCGGAAGCTCTACAGCATCGACCGGAATCTGTGGCACACGTCGTTCGAGGGCGGCATCCTCGAGAACCCGACCGCGGCGACGCCCGACGAGTTGCGCGAACTGACGGTCGACCCGGCCAAGGCGCCGGACACGCCGGAGGACGTCGTGATCTCGTTCGAGCGCGGGGTTCCCGTCGCGCTCAACGGTGAAACCCTCGATCCGGTGGCGCTCGTTCGGAGCCTGAACGAGACGGCCGGAGCCCACGGCGTGGGGCGGGTCGACCTCGTGGAGAACCGGCTCGTCGGCATGAAGAGCCGCGGGGTCTATGAGACGCCGGCCGGGACCGTGCTCCTCGCCGCGCTCGCGGACCTGGAGGCGCTCACGCTCGACCGGGACACGGCGGGCTTCAAGCGCGGCATCGCCGACCGGTATGGGGAACTCGTCTACCAGGGTCTCTGGTTCTCGCCGCTGCGGGCCGCGTTCGACGCGTTCCTCGACGAGGCGCACGCCATGTCGACCGGAGACGTGACCGTGCGGCTGTTCAAGGGTTCCGCGATGCCCGTGGCGCGGACGTCCCGGTTCTCGCTGTACCGGGAGGATCTCGCCACGTTCGAGGAGGACGCGGTCTACGATCAGGCCGATGCCGGCGGGTTCGTCCGCCTGTGGGGCCTCCCCTCGAGTCTCGCCGCGCGGGTGCGGGCCGCGGCGGCGGACGGCGGGCGGGACTGGGCCGCGACCGCCTCCGTCGAGGCGGCGCGGACTTCGTCGACGCCGATCCAGCGGCCCCGGCGGGCGGTGGCGTCCGGCTCAGGCTGAACCGTCCGATGCCGGATGACGTTCTCTGGGGAGGGCGCTTCGCGGCTCCCGTACATCCGGCGATCCAGGAGTTCACGAACTCGCTGCCGTTCGACCGCAGGCTGGTCCGGCACGACCTCCTCGCGAGCCTTGCGCACGCCCGCATGCTGCGCGAGACGGAGATCCTCTCCGGGAGCGACAGCGACCTGATCCTGTCCGGCCTGTCGGAGATCCTGCGGGAGGTGGAGACCGGGGAACTCGAGGTCGAAGGCCCGGATGAGGACGTGCACACGTGGATCGAACGCACGCTCGTCGAACGCGTGGGGGACGCCGGCCAGCGGCTCCACACGGCGAGAAGCCGGAACGATCAGACGGCGGTCGCGCTGAGGCTGTATGTGCGCGAGCGCCTCGAGGACATCCTCTCCGGCATCGCCGGGTTGCAGCGCGTGCTGACCGGCCAGGCGGCCTCGCATCGCGAGACCTTTCTGCCCGGCTATACGCACCTCCAGCGCGGGCAGCCGGTGAGCCTCGCGCACCACCTTCTCGCCCACGTGGCCTCGCTCGGCGCCGACGCGGGGCGGCTCCGGGCCGCTCACCGGCTGGCGGGCGTGTCGCCGCTCGGCGCGGGGGCGCTCGCCGGCACGTCGTTCCCGATCGATCCGGCCCGCAGCGCCGCCCTGCTCGGGCTCGACCGCACCTTCGCGAACAGCATGCACACCGTCGGCGACCGCGACTATGTGCTCGACGCGGCCTACGCGTGCGCCATGGTCGCGATCCACCTCTCGCGCTGGGCGGATGAGATCGTGCTCTGGTCGACGCGGGAGTTCGGGTTCATCGAACTCGACGACTCGGTGGCGCAGGGCAGCAGCATCATGCCACAGAAAAAGAACCCCGAGGCGGCCGAGATCCTGCGCGGGAAGTCGGCCCGGACAATCGGGAACGTGACCGCGCTGCTCGCGCTGATGAAGGGTCTTCCGCTCACCTTCAACAGCGACTTTCAGGAAGACAAGGAACGCCTCTTCGACACGCTCGATACGGCGGACTGGTCGCTCGCGGCGGCGATCGCGGTCGCGCGGGGCGTCAACTACCGGACGGACGTCATGGAGGCCGCGCTCGGGGGCGGGATGCTGACCGCCACCGAACTCGCCGACCATCTCGTCCGCCGCGGCGTCCCGTTCCGGACGGCACACCATCAAGTGGGAGAAGCAGTACGGATGGCTGAAGAACGCGGCGTGGAACTGTGGGATCTGGACCTCGAGGCGCTGAGGACGTGCTGTCCGTCCGCGGGTGACGACGTGCACGGCGTGCTGCGGCCGACCGCCGCCGTCGCCGCGCACGATTCGCCCGGCGGGCCAGCGCCGGGGCGCGTGCTGGAGCAGTTGCAGGAGGTGGACCGCGAAGTGGCCGCCCTCGAAGCCTGGCTCGACGCGCGCCGCGATCCGCCGATCCGGCGCGCCCACCTCGAGGAACGGCTGCTGGAGGGGGTGCTCTCATGACGCCCGAGCGCCGCAGGACCCGCGAGCGGGCGATTATGCATATCATCGACACCCAGCCGATCCGGAGTCAGATCGAACTCGTGGCGGCGCTCGCGCGAGAGGGGATCTCGACCACTCAGACAACGCTGTCGCGGGACTTCCAGCGCCTCGGGATCGTGAAGCGGCCCGGCTCCGGCGGGCCCAGGTATCAGCGTCGAGGGCGGGACACGACGCCGCCCTGCCCCCAACGCATGCTGGCCGCGACGCTGAGCGAACTGGCGCTGGATGTCGGCCCGGGTGACGCGCTGTTCGCGATTCGCACGCTGAGCGGCTGCGCCAACGCCGTCGCGATCGCCCTCGATGAGGCGGATCTTGATGGCGTCCTTGCGACGGTGGCGGGAGACGACACGATCCTCGTGCTGTGCCGCGACGCGAAGGTCCGGTCCCAACTCGTGGACGAACTGAGGTCGCTCGCCAACCTCTGAGCCCGCGCCCGCGACGGAAATGAGGTCGATCAAGGAACGTGATCGCCTTCCCGGGGATTGCTCGCGGTGGGATCGGGCTCCCCGCGCAGCTCGGAGAGGGGGATCGGAGGACCTCCCCACGCGACGCCTCGCACCACGGCGACAACCGTGGACCGCAACAGCGTGTACGCCACGATCACGATCGCGGGCGGAAGGAGGAGGCCGGTCCACCAGGGGTGGGCCTTGTCCCTGAGTACGGTGATCGCCGGCAACCAGCCGATGAGGAGGCACGTAGCGAAGATGGCGGCAGGCGCGATCTCGCCGGTGGCCCACAGCGGCGGTGTCAGGACGATGGGGGCGATGGCAAGCCACAACAGCCCGGCGCTGGCGACCAGCGCCTCCGAGAGACGGTAGTTTCGCGCGGCAAAGAGGTTCTTTTCGGTCCCACGAATGAAGCCTCCGAGGGAATCGTACCAGGGGCACGAGATCATCGCTTCGCCGTTGAGGAAGTCCGACCGCAGCCCCGAGGTCTTCACGAGTTGCCCCATTCTCAGATCCTCGTCGGGCCGCAGAGCGACGCTTCGGTGGCCACCGACGGCATGGTAGGCGTCGGCGCGCATGAGCGTGTAGGCACCGACGCCCATGAAAGCCGAACTCCGGGGGTCGCGGACTTTCCAGAGACGCATCGTGGCGGAGATGCAGAGGCGGAGGGCCATCATGGAGGCCCGAAGCATGCGGCCGCCGACCACGATTCCAGGGCCCGCGCTCAGATGATCGAGGCGCTCGCGCATGAGGTGTCGCACACCGAGAGAGACGGCCTCTGGCGCAAAGCGGATGTCGCCATCGGTGAAGAGCAGAAGCTCTCCCGCCGCCGCGTCCGCACCCCGCTGGGCGGCGTGATTCTTCCCGAACCAGCCGGGGGGAAGCTCCTCCACGTCGATCACCGAGAGCCGGTCGTCCTCGACCGCCAATCGTGCGGCGATTTCGCCCGTGCGATCCTCGGAGCGGTCGTTCACGAAGAGAACCTCGAAGTCCGGGTAGCGGAGGGCGAGCAGTGAGCGGAGCGCCTCCTCCACCGACGGTTCTTCGTTCCGGGCCGCCACGATCACGGAGAGGCGGGGAAGCGGGGGCTCGTCGGCACCGGCAGGTTTCACTTCATCGAGCCGGCCAACCTTGAGTTCGCTGTAGATGACGGTCCCCGCGATGCTCGTCCACACGAGGAGCGTAAGGGCCGCGAGCGCGAGGAGAGCGTCACCGCCTATACCCGTCCGGCGAATAATCGACCCGGCCCGAGAGCCGGACGCTACCGCGTGCCGCTCGTGATCGCCTGCCCGGGGTAGACGCCGGGCACGATCTCTCCATCCCGGACGACAGCGGTGCCCTCGACCAACAGATAGTGGACGCCCTCCGAGGGCGCGGCCGGGTCCGCGTACGTCGCGCGGTCGATGATCGTATCGGGATCGAACACGACGATGTCCGCGTCCGCGCCGGCCTGAACCCTTCCCTTCCGAGCCATGACGGGGGCGAACCCCTCGACGCGCTGCGCCGGCAGGATCGTCATCTTCGCGAGCGCGTCCATCAGGCTCAGCGCCCCGCGCTCGCGCACGTAGTATCCGAGCACGCGCGAATACGTCCCGGCGCCGCGCGGGTGGATCGCCTGGTACAGGTACGGGATCCCGTCGCTCGCCACGATCACGTCGGGCTGCGCGACGATCCACTCGTTCGTCTCCTCGCTCCTCCCGTGGATCACGACCCAGCCGCCCTGCTCCCGGTAGCGCCGAAAGCTCGCGGCGTTCAGCCGTTCCGGCGTCCCCGACCACTGCAGACGGCCGTATTCGTCGTCGGGGCGGCCCTCCCACGGGTCGAACAGCGCCGATTCGATCCGCGTCGAGCCCGCCGTATAGGGATAGGACTCCGTCGTGATGTCGATCCCGCGCTCGCGCGCCCCGCGGATCATCTCCAGCGTCATGCGCGCCATCTCGTCGGCGCTCGAGTTCATGTGGACGATGTGGAGCGAGGCGCCGGTCGAGAGCGCGTTCGCGATCACCTCCTGGAAGGCCCCCAGCGTGCCACCCGAGTTCTCGCCCCGGATGTGGACGTAGGCCGGCGCCCCCTGCGCGGCCGCGAGCTGGAAGACGCGGTAGATCTCCGTCCGCGAGGCGCCCGGCGTGTACGTGATGCCGAACCCGATCCCGAGCCCGCCCTCCTCCAGGCCCGACGCGATGAGCCCGTTCAGTTCGAGCATCTGGTCGTCGTCGACGGCCCCGTAGACCGCCTCGAACTCGAAGGGGCTGGGTTCGCCCGGCGGCGTCATCACCGAGTGGCCGACATCAAAACCAGCGAGCAGCTTCGTGCGCGCGCCCGGGTGGCTCACCGTCGCCCCGAAGTGGATGGGCGCCGTCCCCTCGCGGGAGGCGACCCATTCGGCCACCGGGTACACGCCGATCTCCATCTCGAGGGCCGTCGTCACGCCGTCCAGCGCCTGGAGCTTCGCGCTCACCGTGTCCTGTCCGTGCGCGTGCAGGTCGACGAAGCCGGGCGCGACCACGAGGCCGGTGGCATCGATCGTGTCCCGTCCGGCGACGCCCCCTTCGGAGATGGCGGTGATACGACCGTCGGCGACCGCGACGTCGCGCACGGCGTCCAGTCGCGTCTCCGGATCCATGACCCGGCCGCCGAGGATGACGAGGTCCGCGACACCCTCCCCTCCGGCGGCCGCGTCTCCGCCGTCTCCGCCATCGGGGGAAGCGCAGGCCGCGAGCGCGAGGAGCAGCGGGAATGCGCGGATTTTGATCGTCATGCGACCACCTTTCCGGGGTTCATGAGGCCCTTCGGGTCGAGCGCCTCCTTGATCGAGCGCATGGCGTCGACGGCATCCCCGTGCTGGGCCCGCATGTAGGGGACCTTGCCGTAGCCGACCCCGTGTTCGCCGGTACAGGTGCCCCCGACCGAGATCGCCTGCTCGATCATGCGCGCGTTCACCCGCTTCGCGCGCGCCATCTCCTCCTCATCGTCCGGATCGATGATGAAGAGGACGTGGAAGTTGCCGTCTCCCGCGTGCGCGACGATCGGCGCCAGCAGACCTTCCGCGTCGATCTCTTCCCGGGTCTTCAGGAGACAGTCGGCGAGCGACGAGATCGGGACGCAGACGTCCGTCGCCCACCCCCGGGAGCCCGGACGGAGGGCGAGCGACGCGTAGTAGGCCTCGTGCCGGGCGGCCCACAGCCGCGACCGTTCCTCGGCCCGCGTGGCCCACTCGAAGTCCGTCCCGCCGAGTTCCTTCGCGATGAGACCCACTTCGGTCGACTGCTCCTCGACGCCGGCGGCCGTCCCGTGAAACTCGAAGAAGAGCGTGGGACGCACGGGGTAGTCGAAGTCGGAGTACCGGTTCACCGCGTCCATCTGCACGTCGTCGAGGAGTTCGACCCGCGCGACCGGCACCCCGCTCTGGATCGTGTAGATCACCGCGTCCACCGCGTCGGCCAGCGTGGGGAAGGAGCACACCGCCGAGGCGATCGCCTCCGGGATCCCGTGCAGCCGGAGGAGGACCTCCGTGATGATGCCGATCGTGCCTTCGGAGCCGAGGAAAAGCCGCGTGAGGTCGTAGCCGGCGGAGGACTTTCTCGCGCGCCCACCCGTCCGGATCACGGTCCCGTCCGGGAGCACGACGGTGAGCCCGAGCACGTTTTCGCGCATCGTGCCGTAGCGGACCGTGGTCGTCCCGGAAGCCCCGGTGGCAGCCATCCCGCCCAGGCTCGCCTCGGCGCCCGGGTCGATGGGGAAGAAGAGGCCCGTCCCCTTGAGGTGCGGCTCCAGCGCCTTGCGCGTCATCCCCGCCTCGACGCGGCAGTCCATGTCCTCGGGGTTGAGCTCAATGAGGCGCGAGAGGCCGCTCGTCGCGATCGTCACTCCCCCGCGCCGCGCGGCGACATGCCCTTCGAGCGAGGTCCCGGCCCCGAACCCGATCATCGGGACGTCGTGCCGGTGGCAGGCGCGCACGACGGCGGACACCTCGGCCGTGGACTCGGGAAACACCACCGCGTCCGGCGGCTCGTTGGCGTGGAACGATTCGCCCTCGCCGTGCTGCCGGCGCATCGCCTCGGCCGTCGTGAACCGGTCGCCGAACACCTCTTCGAGTTCGTTCTCGAGCGCCGCCGGGAGCGGAGTCCGTTTCGTTTGCGCGATCATGCTCATGCCGGACGTTGCCGCCGGGCCCCGCCCCGCGTCAATCGCGGTCTCTTGACCCGTGCGCACGCCGCCCGGACTTTGCGCGCATGGACATGCGTGGAGTGATGCTCTTTCTGCATCTGATCGGGCTGGCGCTCTGGTTCGGCGTCACCTTCTCGCTCGCGATCCTCGGCGTCCGGGCCAACAAGACGGGCGACCGGAACGTGATCGCGTTCCTCTATCGCGCCGGCCACCGGCTGCTCCGGGGCCCCGGGCTCCTCGGCATGCTGCTGACCACGGTCGCCGGCTTCGGCCTCGCCGGGCTGGGCGGCTACGGCGTCTTCCGGCTCACGCCGCACTGGCAGTTTCAGATGCAGGTGCTGGGGCTCATCGCCTTCGTCCTCGCGGTCGCGGTCCAGATCCCCAACTCGGGAAGGCTCGCGCGCGCCGCGGAGGCTTCCGCCAACGCGGGGGAGGCAAGCGCGTCGTTCGTGAAGTTCCGGAAGACGAACGCGATCGTGGCCTCGATCAACGGCGTCCTGATCCTGATCGTCACGCTGCTGGGCACCATCCGCCCCATGTAGCGGCGGTCAGTCGGCGCCGGTAAGCCGCGCGAAGTGGTTCGCCCGGCGGTAGGCCCACTCCGCGGCTTCCGTATTCCCGTACAACTCCTCGGAAACTCCCTGGAAGGCGTGCGCCATGTAGTAGGCGCCGGGGATGTTCGACCTCGTGGACGGATCCGGCCACCTGTTCCACGCCAGGACGTCGTCGACGAGAAATACGTCTTCCAGCAGTTCTCCGGTGCGGACGCGGTCGTTCCACGTCGGCAGCGGCGAATCGGGAAAGTATTCGCTCAGGTCGACGAGCGTCCCGGACTCCTCGAGCGGTCCGTCCACGAGCTTGAAGGCGAGCCCCTGCCGGACGAGGTGAGGCTGCAGTCCCCACTTGCCGTACACCGGCGAGGCCGTCGCCGCGAAGTAGACCGGCCGGTCCCCCAGCGACTGCCGGGCGATCTGGAGCACGCGGAGTTCGGCCGGCGAAAAGACGTCGCCTTCCCGCAGCGGCCCCGCGATCCAGTCCGAGAGCCGATAGGTCGAGTCCTCCGGGATGAGCTGTCCCCGCGACAGGGCATCGATCCCGGTATCGGACGGCGGGATGGCCGAACGCGTCGGCGGCGTCACGGTCATGTCCGCGTACAGATCCGCCGCCGTCGACGGATCGAACGACCGCTGGCACACGACCGTCGTCGGGGAGTCCTCCGCCGACTCCCCCGGCTCGCACGGCTTCGTCAGCCGCCGCAGCTGCTTGTGGTACCAGTTCGTCCCCAGGTACGACTGGACGATGACCGTCACGTCGCGCCGGAGTCCCTCCACCTCCTGCAGATACCAGAGCGGGAAGGTGTCGTTGTCGCCGTACGTGAACAGGACGGCGTACGGCTCGACGGACTGGAGCATGTTGTACGCGAGATTGCGGGCGGCGTGGTCTCCCGTCCGGTCGGCCTGGCCGAAGTTGAAGAAGAAGGGGATGAGACCGAGCGCGAGGAGCGCGGCCGCCCTCCGGTGCCGGGGGCCGAACCCCGCCGGCAGCGGGGCCGGATCGCGCGCCGCGGTCCACCGTCCCCACAGGGCGGCGAGTCCCAGCCCGGCGTAGATCCCCCACAACTGGAAGCCGATGATGAAGAAGTAGTCCCGCTCGCGGACCTCGTGGGCGGCGAGGAGTGGCGCCTCCTCCCAGTACATCGAGTAGCCGTACCGGAAGTTGAGGTAATAGACGAGCAGCAGCGTGACGGTGAAGAGGAGCGTGCCCGCGTAGACGAACGTCTTCCGATCCTTTCGCACGTGGGTCCAGAGGCCGACCAGGGCCAGGAAGAGGAAGAGGACGCTCGCGGCGAGCCGGCCGCCGGGTGGCAGCGACCGCGCCCACTGCCAGTCGAAGTACTGCCAGTAGTTCGCCATCTGGGCGGTCAGCGGGGCCTGGCGCTCGGTGATCGGCGTCGGGGCGTACTGGTCGCGGATCAGCGAGAGGGCGAGCGGCTCGCACGCCACGGCGAGCTTGCTCTGCCCGTACTGGTCGTTGATCCGCCGCGGCGTGACGGCCGAGACGAGCGAGGGACACTCCGGATCCGCCTCGTCGATGATCGGGTTCTGCGCCGAGCGGATGGGGACGAAGAGGAACTGCAGCGAGTAGCCCACGGCGAGCAGCGCGACGGCGGGCCCCAGGACGCGCGGGTTCAGCGCGGCCCGCCACCGGTGCAGCAGCACGAACGCGGCCAGCGCCAGCCCCGGCAGCATCGACATGGTGTGGTTCGCCCAGCCCAGGCCGAGGACCAGCGCCATGAGCACCAGGAGGCGGTTCCCGCGCGCCGTGTCCGCCTGCTCCATCCAGACCATCGCCAGGTAGCTCACGAGGGCCACGACGAACATCGAGAGGGGATAGACCTTCTCGTTGAGGTTCGACTGGGTCCACACGGTGAAGGCCGTGGCCCCGATCCACACGGCCGCCACCGCGGCGACGAGCACCTCGTGCCGGTTCTCGCGGAAGCGCCCGACGATGCGGACGACGGCCAGGAACCAGAAGAAGCTCGCCCCGGCGGAGAGCGTGGCGCCGAGCGCGTTGATCCGCAGCGCGACGGGGAGGCCGGTGAACCCCGTCAGGAGGTCCCACACGCGGCCGACGGTCACGAAGAGCGGATTCCCCGGCGGGTGCGGGAGTCCGAGAATGTGCGCCGTCGTCACGTACTCCGACGCGTCCCAGAACCCGACCGTCGGCGCCAGGGTCAGGAGATAGAGCACCCAGACGGCGAGCGCCGTCAGCAACGCCCAGACCCGCAGCGTCAGCGGGCCGACCTTCTCCTGTTCTATCCCGCTCACGGCTACGGCACGCCGAGGCCGGCGAGCCGCCCGAAACGGTCCGCGCGCTCGTACGCCTGCTCAGCGGCTTCCACGTCGCCCAGGTGCTCCTCCGTCATGCCCTGCAGGTAGTAGGCAAGGTAATACTGGGCCGGGATGCTCGACTGCGTGGACGGCTCGGGCCACTCCTCCCATCCCAGCACATCTTCGACCTCGAACACGTCCCACAGCAGTTCCTCGGTGCGGGCGCGGTCGTTCCACGTCGGCGACACCGTGTTCGGCATGTACTCGCGCAGGTTCACGAGGTCTGCCGTCTCCTCCAGCGGTGCGTCCACGAGCTTGAAGGCGAGCCCGTGCCGGACGAGGTGCGGTTGCAGCCCCCACTTCCCGTACACCGGCGGAGCGGTCGCCGCGAAATAGACCGGCCGGTCCCCCAGCGACTGCTGCATGATGTGGAACACGAGGATGTCGGGGTACAGAATCGAGTCTCCGCCGCGCACGGTCGCCGTCACCGCGCTGGAGACCCGGAACGCCGTGTCGCGGGCGACCGCGATCCCCGGCGCGAGCCCGTCGATCTGCGCATCGTTCAGGGCGATGATCGAGCGCGTCGGAGAGGGCGCCGCCCCGTCCACGTACGGGCTCGCCGCGTTCGCCGCGTCGAAGGGACGCTGGCACACGACGGTCGTCGGGGAATCCGCCGCGGACACCCCCGGCTCGCAGGGCGTCGTCAGCGACCGCAACTGCTTCGGATACCAGTCCGTGCCGAGGTAGGAGTGGACGATGACGGTCACGTCGCGCCGAATCCCCTCCACCTCCTGCAGGTACCAGAGCGGGAAGGTGTCGTTGTCCCCGTTCGTGAACAGCACGGCGTACGGCTCGACCGACTGCAGGATGTTGTACGCCCAGTCGCGGGCCGCGGTGTCCTCCGACCGGTCCGCGCGCGCGAAGTTGAAGAAGAAGGGCACGAGCGCGACGGCCAGGATCGGCGCCGCCCTCCGGTGCCGCGCGCCGAATCCGGTCGGGCGGTCCTCCGGCAGACGCGTCCGGTCCGGGGGCACGACGCTCCTCCGCCCGGGCGGGACGGTCCAGTTGCCCCACAGCGCGACGAGCCCCAGTCCGGCGTAGATCCCCCATAACTGGAAGCCGATGATGTAGAAGTAGTCGCGCTCGCGGACCTCGTGCTGGAGGATGTTCGGCACCTCCTCCAGGTACAGCGAGTAGCCGTGCTTGAAGTTGAGGTAGTAGACGAGCAACAGCGTGACCGTGAAGAAGAGGGTCCCCGCGTAGACGAAGGTCTTCCGGTCGCTCCGGAAGTGGGTCCAGAGGCCGAGGAGGGCGAGAAAGAGGAAGAGCATGCTCGCGGCGACCCGGCCGCCCGGCGGCAGCGAACGCGCCCACTGCCAGTCGAAGTACTGCCAGTAGTTCGCGTACTGCCGGTGCAACGGAGCCTGGCGCTGCGTGATCGGCCCCGGGCCGTACTGGTCGCGGATCAGCGAGAGGGCCAGCGGCTCGCACGCGACCGAGAGCTTGCTGTTCCCGAAACGGTCGTCGATCACGCTCGGCGTGACGGCCGAGATGAGCGTCGGACACTCCGGGTCCGCCTCGTCGATGATCGGGTTCTGCGCCGACCGGATGGGGACGAAGAGGAGCTGCACCGAGTAGCCGACCGCGAACAGGGCCACGGCCAGCCCGAGGACGCGCGGGTTAAGGGCGGCGCGCCAGCGGTGCAGCAGGACGAAGAGCGCCAGCGCCGGACCCGGCAGCAGCGACATGGTGTGGTTCGACCAGCCCAGGCCGAGCAGGAGCGCGATCAGCACGAGCAGCCGGTTACCGCGCGCCGAATCCGCCTCGTCCACCCACAGCATCGTCAGGTAGCTCACGAGCGAGACGATGAAGAGCGAGAGCGTGTAGACCTTCTCGTTCAGATTCGACTGGGTCCAGACGGTGAAGGCCGTGGCCCCGATCCACACCGCGACCATCGAAGCCACGAGGATCTCGTGCCGGTTCTCGCGGAAGTGCGCGACCATGCGCGCGACCGCGAGGAACGAGAAGAAGCTCGCCCCGGCGGAGAGCGTGGCGCTGAGGATGTTGATGCGCAGCGCGACGGGGAGTCCCGTGAACTCGAGCAGCAGCGTCCACACGCGCCCGACGAGGACGAAGCCCGGATTCCCCGGCGGGTGCGGGAGCCCGAGGATGTGCGCCGTCGTCACGTACTCCGACGTGTCCCAGAAGCCGGTCGTCGGCGCGATCGTCAGCAGGTAGAGCGACCACACGGCGAGGGCCGTCACAAGCCCCCACAGACGCAGCGTCAGCGGACCGATCTTCTCGCGCTCGATGCCGTTCATCACGCCGGTATTACGCCGCTCCGTTCACGAGGTTCGCGTGGAAGGTGTCACCGGAAACCGGTCGGGCCCCGCGGAGATGGGGCCGGGCTATCCGCGCGCCGAAACTAGCCCCCGCCCGCAACGCGAGCGAGCCGCAGCGCAGGTTACGGGATTCGGGTGAAGCGGACGCGGGCGGCTCGCCAGACGTCGAGGGAGTCGCGCGTCGTGCCGTAGAGTTCCGTCTCGGTGGTCCAGGCGGGATAGGCGAGGTGTTCGACGCGGCGCGGCCAGCGGTATCGGGCCTCCAGCGTACCGTCGCGGTAGACATCGGCCTCCCGCATCTCCTGCCCGTCGACGCCCGTCTTTTCCACCCACAGCCGGCCGGCGCGATCGAAGAAGAGTTCGGCCAGGACCGGCTTGCGGTCCGGCACACCGAACGGGTGCTCGCGCAGGGCGAACCGCTCCTTCTCCTGGTCGATCCGGGCCTGCGCGCGGCGGCGCTCATCCGGACTCAGCTCCGGTCCGTGCAGCGGTGCCTGGATCAACGACGTGCTCCCGTCGGGATGGTGGAGCGTGACCGCGTACGCGGAGTTCACGGCCGTGGCCCACCAGCCACCCGGTCCGTGCCCGTGAATCCATAGCGGACCGAAGGGCTGGTAGAGGTAGAAGGTGGCGGCCTGATCCCCCACCCGGATGTCGACGGGGCTGAAGCCGGTGGCCTGCTCCTCGGCCGTCGCCATCGGGACCGTGTCCACGGCCATGCCCGGCCCCAGGTGGAAACGCGTGAACCGGGTGTCGCCCGCCGCCAGCCCGAGATCGACGAGCCGGCGGTCCGCGTCGAACGTCACCGGCGCGACCAGGTTGAAGGAGGCGTTGACGCTCCTGAGGCTGCGCACGTACTCGGCGCCCTCGTTACCGAGCCTGAACGCGCTGTAGCGGGCGCTCTCCCGCACCCACAGCAGGCCGTCGGGCCCGAACGTCATGCAGCAGGGGTTCGTCAGTTCGCCGGGACCGTCCCCCTGGCCGCCGAAGCGGAAGGCGAAGCCCCCGTCCGGCTCGAACACCCGCACCTCGTGCGTCTGGTAGTCCGCGACGACCACCCGACCGCCGTCGTCCGCCACGACGGAGCCGATTCTCGTGAACAGGTAGGGATCTTCCCCCTCGACCTCGCCGATCTCGAGGTCGATCACCCCCTCGAAGACCGGGACCTCGGGAGGCGGAGCGGGGGGTTCCTCCGCGCACGCCGCGACGCCCGCGAGCAGCGCGACCGCGACGGGGACGGCGATCGCGGTCGGGATTGCGGGCCTCATGAACCGGAGCGGTCGAGGGACCAGGACTCGACGTACTCGATGCCGAGTTCGTCAGCCCGCGTGCCGAGGATGTAGTCCTCGCCGATCTCCCTGACGCGGAAGCTCCCGGGCATCTCCACCAGACCGAGGGCGCGTCCCTCCGGATCGAACACGGTCCACAGCCGGTGCTCCTCCCCGGGAAGCCGGTATTCCTCGATCCACAGGTAGCCCAGCCGGTCGATGAGCGCCCGGCCAAAGGCGGGGAATGCCTCGACGAGAGGCATGTCGCCGACGTCATCCAGCGCCTCGGGCCGGTCGGGGTTCTGCCGGGCCACGGCGTCGCGCAGGTCTCCCCTGGTGGGCGCGCGGACCTCGTGGTCGCGGCGGACGATCCTCGCCAGCGACCCGTCGGGCCGGTACGCGTGGATCTCGTAACGGTCGTTCGAGGTGATGACGACCAGATCCCCCCACGTGAACTCGAACGAGCTTCGGCGGAAGGGATAGGGGCGGGGAAAAGGCGACCCGTCGACCGTGTTGACCATGTACAGTTCCGATCCGGGGTACGCGCCCAGGTCCCGCTGCACGCTCCCGTCCGTCGAGAGGATGCCGTAGTCCACATCCCGCCGGATGATCTCCGAGGTGCCCGGCTCACCGCGCTCGAACGTCGTGAGAGTGGCGGCGAAGACGCTCCCGTCGGGCAGCGGTCCGACGACCGACTGGTAGCCGCCCTCCGGCCTGAGAGCGCGACCGAATGTTCCATCCCCGGAGAAGATGGAGATCCGGCCGCTGAACGGATCTCTGGCCATCAGCGAGTCGCCCGGCCACGGTTCCAGTCCACTTGGAGCCATGGCTCCGAATTCGCCGGGACCGTCGCCCTGACCGCCCCACGATTCGAGGTGGACACCGTCGGCATCGAAGACGCGAAGCTCCCCGGTTCCCGCGTTGGCGACCACGATCCGCCCGTCCGAGAGCCGCATCGCGCCGCCGACCCGGAAGAGTTCGTAGGCGGGGTCCCCCTCGGCCGTCCCGATCGTCGCGGTCGGGGCCAGTCCTACCAGCCACCCGAGGCGTGACTCCGGAAGGGGACGCCGATTCTCGACGATCGTGACCCCGGCGCTGTCCCGCACCATGCTCTGCAGGCCGCCACCGTCGTCCCCGCCGCCGCACGCCACGGAGAGGGAGCCGAGGATGAGCGCGGGCGTGGCCCGCAGCGTCCACATCGTTCGCGCGATTCGGATTGTCATGACGTGTCCACGGAAGGAAGGCGGGGTCGGTTCAGTCGCACCGAACCGGAGACACGATCAGCGACGCCTTGGTTGCGCGGAGGCCGACCCAATCCTTGCGTGACGCTGGACAGCGTTGCCTTACCGCCGAGGGCTCGGGATCAGCTCGTACACGGCGACGCTTATGATGTCCAGGTTGTCGCGCTGGACGCCGAGGAGGAGGTTTCCGGTCACGTCGAGGATTCGGAACCGGGGCGGGGTCTCGACCTGTCCCAGCCACTCCCCGTCGGGGGAGATGACGGTGTAGGGCGAGCCCTCCTCCGGGTAGGCCGGACGGTAGGAAGGCAGCCATACGTTGCCGGCGGCGTCGGCGAAGGGGGTGCCGAAGAACGGCACCGGCTGGCCAATCATGGCGCGATATTGGGCCATGTCTTCCCGGATAATCTCCTCGCGCCGGGCCTCGGACCCTACGCGGTGCCTGCGGTAGAGCACCCGCATGTAGGCCTCGCTGTGCTCCAGGAGTTCCTCGGCCAGCAGGTTCGGCTCGGGCCGCCAGCGCACGATCCGGGTGATCGTGCCGTCGGGCAGACGCCAGGTGATCTCGGGCCGGTCGGATCGGGTGTAGACGAACCGCCCCGCGGCGACCGTGACCTCGCCCATGGGCCGGATGATCGGGGATTCCTCTCCCGACCGCTGCCTCGGGAAGTGGTCGTACGACGCAACGGTGTCGAGGGTGCCCGTTTCGATATCGAACAGGGTCATGTGCCCGGCGAGCCACTCGTCCTCTATATCGATCCAGAGGCTGGCGGGGTGTCGGTTCCAGAGCAGCAGCTCGCCGGATGAACCGATCCCGGCCACGCCGAAGTGCCCTGCCCGAGGGAGGCTCGAGATGCGCGCGACCGAGTCGCCGACAAAGAGTGTCAGGCGGGACAGACGATCATCGGGCACGAAGACGCTGTCCTGGCCCAGGACGAACACCGCGTGGGGGGAGATGACTTCGCCCGGTCCCTCTCCGGCGGTGGCGAGCACCTCGTGCGTCGTGCCGTCCGGACTCACGACGATCACTTCGCTGTACCAGGCAACGACCGCGCTTCCATCCGGCAGGAGCCGGCCGGTGTCGACGAACTGGAATTCGTAGTCGCCGGGGTTCGCACCGTGCCGGTATCGCGGTTCCGCCGCCAGGGCGAAGGGCGCCTCGCCCTCCGGCTGTCCGGCATACTCGACGATCCGCACGCCGGCGCTGTCCCGGACCTGGACCCGAGGTCGTCGGTGAGCCCGGGATCCCCCCCGCAGGCGGCGAGGACACCGCACGTAGCGGCGAAGGTCAGGAGTGGAAGGTACACACCTGCACGGAACCACTGACGCATGACTCTTTCCCCCGGATCGGTTCAGTCTTGCCGAACCGGGGACACGGTCAGCTTCGGCTTTGGTTGCGCGTCAGTCCGGCTGGCCGTGGATCCACGCGGCCCAGGCCTCGACGTCCGTGCCGAAGTCCTCGCCGCTGATGGCCTTTAGGAAGGTGATCGCGGGCGCGCGCGTTCCGCGGTGCTCGGCTCCCGCGTACGCGAGCAGGAGATCGGGTCGTCCCCGGGCGAGCCGCCGGCCGAACTCGGGTGCGACTCCCGTCGCGACGAGGACCCGGAGCGTCGTGCCGAACTGGAACGGGCTCGTCCCGCCGAAGATCGCCAACAGAGGCTCTTCCGCCGGAGTCCAGTCCACCGGGCGCAGCGAGTCGTCGGGGCCGGTCAGCCCGCGGAGCACAAGGCCGGCCATTCCGGCGACCCGGTCCACCGGGTCCGTCGCGGCAAGGACCAGCGCGTGCCACGACTCGTCGCGACCCGTGAAGTTGCTGAGCACGAGCGTGGCGACCTCGCGCGTCTGCCACGAGGCATCCCTGGCCAGAAGCTCGAGGGCGAGGCGGTAGTCGCGCCGCCGGTCCGCGCGGTCGAGCAGACTCCAGACCTGCGCGAGGGCTCGGGCGTCGATTCCCATCATCCATTCGGCCACCTCGGCGGTGCGATCGGCATCGCCCCGTGCGTAGAGCACCTGGGCGGCCCTGCTCAGCAGCCCGGGGTTCTCCTCCGCGAACGCCTTCAGGCTCTCCAGGGCCTCCGGCAGGACGAGGGTGTCGCTGCCGATCGTGCGAGGGCGGACCCGTGTGGCGTCTTCCACGCCGACCACGACCGTATAGGAGTCGTCAGACCCCATCGTTCTGTACGACATGGCCGCCGCCTCGGCGAATCCGAGGTCGCGCTGCATGACCGCCGCGCAGGCGTGGAACGGCTGACCGGGAGCCAGCTCCTGGATCGCGTCGAAGAGTTCGCGCGCGGTCCACTCCTTCAACCCGACGAACTCGACCGGACCGTCGGGCCCCTCGATCACCTGGCCGAGGCTCGGCGCCGTTGTCGCGGTCAGGAGCATGACCGCGACAGGCACCACGCGGCGGAGTCTCATGGCATTCGCACCCATCCAGGAGCCTCGGTCTCAACCACCCGGAATCGAGACGTCGACTCCTGTGATGCGTCTCATCCGGGCCGCTTCGGCACCGTATCGGTGGCCGGAGGAGGCAGTGTATCGGCGGCCGGGGGGGTCAGCAATTCAAGGAGGAAGTCCACCGCCTCTTCGGATCCCGTGCGGCCGAGCCAGTAGATGCCGCGTTCCCGCACCTCGTGGTCCGGTTCGTTGCGGATCAGTTCCATCAGGACCCGAGGGGCTTCGGAGTCGGCATCGGCCCGCTCGAAGATGGCGTAGATGGTCTGCATCTTCAGGAAGGGCTCCGAAATCTCTCCGTAGAGGTCGGCGAGGTACGCCACCGTCACCGTCGGGTGACCCGCCCACGCGGTGAAGGCTTCCTCGCGCACGTCTCCGGACTCTTCCGCATCGAAGGCGACGGAGCGCGCCCAGGCGGCGGTCTCCATGTCCTCTTCCTCGCGCACCTTTCGTTGCACGGCGCGGAACAGGGACTCCTTGAGGTCATCCGAATCGAGTCGTTCGTAGAGCGGAATGAAGGCGGCGGCTTGCACGTCATCCCGACGGCCCACCGCTCTGATCGCCGCGTTCCGGATACTCTCCGACTTGGAATCATCGAGGACCGCGTCGACGAGTGCATTCACGGCCCCGTTGCGGAGGCCATACTGCATCCAGGCGGCACCGGCCGTCGTCCCCTCGAACGCACTCCTGCGGAGGGCTTCGATCGCATCGCTCTGCATGGCGTAGTCGTCCGAGTCCTCGAGCGTCTGCTTGAGCACCTGGTACGCATCCCAGGAGTTGAAACGCCACATTTCCTGCAGCGCGTGCCTGCGGACGGATCTCTCCGCATGGGTCTCGAAGATGCCGAGGAGAACGTCCTCGGCTTCCTCGGTTCCCTGTCTCGCGACGAATTGGACCGCCTCCTCGTGCAGCCGCGGCGAACACTCGTCGTCGCGGTCCAGGACGTCGCGAAGCACCTGCATTCGGTTGATCTCGTTCTCGTAGCGCATGACCGCTTCGAGCGCCGCCAACTGCACCGACACGTCGTCGCACGTCCCCCGCTCCTGCGACGCGGCGCGCAGGGCCTCCTGGTATTCCGCCCGTTGCCAATCGACCTGCAGCACATCGACGGTCAAGGCCCGTTGCGCGTAGTCCGCAACTTGCCGCTCGAAATCGGTGATCCTTTCCGAGGACTCAGCCAATCGCTGGAGATAGTCCTCCGCGTCCTGTACCTCCGGCTCGCCCTGTGCGTCCGGCTCGCCCTGCGCGTCCGGCTCGCCCTGCGCGTCGGCCAGCGAGTCGGCGGCCACCGAATCCGGCAGAGTCCTCAGGTCGGCCACTCGCACGGGAAGTTCGAGGGTGCGCCCCCCCACCTCCATGGGCATCACGCGGAAGCCGGGCGTCGCGGCGGAGACGTCGAGGGTCTCCTCCGCCTCGCGCAGCAGCCGCTCCGCATCGCCGGCGTCCCCCTGAGACGCGAGCTGGCTCCGGATCTCGAAGTCCAGGGCCCGCGCGTCGTGGTACAGCCGCCCCGCCTCCCGGTGCAGGCGAGGCTCCGCCGGCCGCGCCTCGGAGAACCCGACCATCAGTATTTCGAGCAGTAACCGCGCCTCGGCCAGGTCGCCGAGGCGATAACGAGCGAACGCCTCCCAGTAGTAGGAATCGGGCTCGAACGGGGGCGTCACGAGCGCGGACTCGGTTCGCACCGCCTGGAAGAGCGCCACCGCGCGTTGGAACTCCTCCGCGTTGATGGCGCGACGCGCCTCGAGGAATCGCGCCACCTCCTCCTGCTGCACGGTCTGCGCGGCAAGGGTCCTCGCCCCGAACACCGGCAGCGCATCGCGCGGGGGCGCGGCGTCTACGACCGTGAGACCGGCCAGCAGCAGCCCGGTCCACGTCAGGTGTCTCACGCGATCTTTCATCATATGCCTCCGTACGGTTCCGTTTACGTGCCGCTCGCGGACCGAAGCCGCATCAGCGTGCCCTGCCGTTCCATGCTCTCGCGGGCCAGTTCGCGCTCGAAGTCCGGGGCGTCCGGGCCGAGGCGCGCGATCTGGACGAGAACGAGTTCGAGATCCTGCAGCAGTGCGCGCTCCCGCTGGCCTTCCGCGGCGGGCGTGTTGAGCAGCGAACGCGTCTCGACGAGGAACTCACGCGCCCACCTGGCGAGGTCGCGCTGCGATTCGTCGGTTCCGATATCCGTGCGGAACGCGACGAGCAGGGCCTGGGTCCGGTCGAGGTGACGGGAGATCCGGGACATGTCGTATTCGGCGGCGGCGCGGACCGGCGGGTCCGCTCCGGGCCGGCCCGGCGTCGGGGCCGGATCGGCGGCCGGCGGCGGATCGGCCGCGGCGAACTGCCGGTTCGTCTCCAGCGGCTCCTCGACGACGGAAAGCGCCAGCGCCTCCTCGGCGGCCGTCGGCGCGAGGGGTCCCGAGTCGGTCGCGGCGGCCGCCAGCGGCGTCGCCGTAACCGGTGCCGTCGTCGCCGCGGCGACCGTTTCCGGCTCGATGGACACCGGGACCTGCGAGCCGCGGTCGAGCGCCACGGCCAGCGCGACCGAAGCGGCGGCGGCGCCCGTCAGCCACACCGTGGTCCGGCCGGGCCGCCGCCCGAGCGTCCGGGCCACGATCAGCCGCAGCGGGCCGCGAGTCGCCTTGCGCGCGCCGGGGTCCTCCGGCTGCCGCGCGACCCACTCCGCCTCGATCCGTTCCCACATCGTCTCGCGCGGCGGGAGCGGCGGGTCGTGGTAGCCCAGCACATCGAAGGGGTGATCGACGCCGCGGTCGACGGCACCGCCAACGCCGGCCACCGCGCCCGTCATGTCCACCGTCTCGGGCGAGTCGGCGTCGGGCACCGGCGGCGCCCCGAGCCGCGCCTCGATCCCGGTCCACATCGCCTCGACCGGGGGCTCCGGCGGGTCGTGGTAGTCGGCCGCCTCGCGGCGGACGAACCGGGCGAAGCGGCTCGCGTCGTCCATGCGATCCTTCAGCATGCCCATTCTCCGGCGAAGTCCGCGAGCTTCTCCCGCAAGCGGCTGCGGGCCCGGAAGAGCTGCGACTTGGACGTCCCGGCCTTGATCCCGAGCATCGCCCCGATCTCCTCGTGCGTGTAGCCCTCGAGGTCGTGCAGCAGGAAAACGGTTCGATAGCCGGCGGGAAGTTCGTCGATGGCGCGGTGCAGCCGCTCCTTCACGTCGGGCTCGAGGCCGCTCAGGCCGCGGGTGGAGCGGAGGTCCTCATGCAGCGCGGTCTCGCGGCTGCGAAAGCGCTTCACCTTGCGGAGCCCGTTCAGCGACACCGTCGTGGCGATCGATCCCAGCCACGTCCCGAACGCGGCTTCGCCGCGAAACGTGTCGATCTTCGTGAACGCCCGCACGAACGTCTCCTGCGTGAAGTCCTGGGCGAGGTGGTCCTCGCCCGCGAACCGGTAGCAGATCCGGAACACCCGGTCGACGTGCGCGTCGTACAACGCGCGCGCCGCGTCCTGGTCTCCGTCCCTGAGCCGCTGAATGAGTTGCGGTTCCGTCACCGTGCCGGGGTCTCCGGGTACACGTCGGTTCTTCCGCTTCTTCTGCTTCTGAATCGGTGACACAGGCAACCGGGGATTGGTTGCGCGGGGATCGGGCGGACCGCCCGACGGGGAATCGGCGGGCGGACCCGGGGGACGACCGGGCCGCGGCGGGGATGCGCCGCGGCCGGTCGGCCCGGGGCGGGGTTCCGGGAGCGGCGGAGGCTCCCGTTCAGGCGGCCGGCGCCCTAGGCGACGGCGACCGCCGCGCCCTCCAGCACCTCGGCGATGTTTTCCAGCGCCCATTCCAGGCTCGCCTTCTCGATCGTGAGCGGAGGCGCGAAACGGATCACCTGCTCGTGCGTCTCCTTGGCGAGGATCCCACGCGCCTGCAGCGCCTCGCAGAACGGGCGCGCCGACCCCGACTCATCCCGCACGACCACGCCGATGAACAGGCCGCGCCCGCGCACATGGTCCACGTGCGGCGAGTCGATCGCCTCCAGTTCTCCCTTGAACCAGGAGCCCAGCTCATTCGAGCGCGCCGGCAGATCCTCGTCCCGGATCACGTCCAGCGCCGCCGTCCCCACGGCCGCGCCGAGCGGATTCCCGCCGAACGTCGAGCCGTGATCTCCCGGATGGAAGACGTCCATGATGTCGGAGTTGGCGAGGATCCCGGACACGGGGAACACGCCCCCGCCGAGCGCCTTCCCGACGATCATGATGTCGCCGCGGTCCGCCTCCCAGTCGGCGCAGAACAGCTTGCCGGTCCGCCCCAGGCCGGTCTGGATCTCGTCGTTGATCATGAGGACGTCGTTCGCCCGGCAGATCTCCAGCGACCGCGCGTAGAACCCGTCGGGCGGCACGACCACGCCCGCCTCGCCCTGGATGGGCTCGACGAGGAACCCGACCGTGTTCGGCGTGATCGCCGCCTCGAGCGCGTCCGTGTCGCCGTAGGGAATCGGCACGAAGCCGGGCGTGAACGGACCGAACCCGAACGTGGATCCCTCATCCGAGGAGAAGCCGACGATGGTCGTCGTCCGGCCGTGGAAGTTCTGCTCGCAGACGATGATCTCCGCCCGGTCCTCGGCCACGCCCTTCACGGTGTAGCCCCACTTGCGGGCCGCCTTGATCGCGGTTTCGACGCCCTCGGCGCCGGTGTTCATCGGCAGCGCGCGCTCGAACCCCGTCATCTCGCACAGCTGCTGGAGGAACGGACCCATGCGGTCGTTGTGGAAGGCGCGCGACGTGAGCGTGAGCCTCTCCGCCTGCGCGCGCAGCGCTTCGATGATGCGGGGGTGACGGTGTCCCTGGTTCACCGCCGAATAGGCGCTCAGCATGTCGAGATACCGGCGGCCCTCCACGTCCCACACCCATTCGCCTTCGCCGCGCTCGAGCACGACGGGCAGCGGGTGGTAGTTGTGCGCGCTCCACTTGTCGACCTGAGAGATGTAATCGCTGGTGTTCATCGCTTCCTCATTGAGCTGCCGAGCGACGTCGGCCATGGGTTGATACGGGTTCGGGCCGGATTGAACCGGACCTGAGAGAGTAGACGAAAAGCCTACTTCCGACAAGGTGATCCGGGCGCGTGTCCCCGTCGGTCCCCGTGCCCGTCCCGGGCTGCTACCTTGGGCGCATGAGCGACGTTTCCCCCATCCCCGACTTTGCCGAATTCTCCCGCCTCGCCGAGCCCGGGCGGATGGTTCCCGTGGCCATCGAAATCCCGTTCGACCTCGATACTCCGGTCACGGCGTTCTCGAAGCTCCGGCGCGGTCCCTTTTCCTTCCTGCTCGAATCGGTCGAGGGTGGGGAGCGCTGGGCGCGATTCAGCTTCGTCGGCTCCGAACCCCGCGGAGCGTGGCGACTCGACGGCTCGGAGATCCGGCTCTGGACGCCCGCGGGGGGCTGGAGCGAGCCCGAAACCACGAGCGACCCCTTCGGCGCCTTCGAGGCATGGATCACCCGTTACGACCCGGTCGAAGTCCCCGCCCTGCCGCGGTTCTGGGGCGGCGCCATCGGGTTCTTCGGCTACGACACGGTACGCTGGCTCGAGCGGTTGCCCGCGGCGGCGCCCGACGACCTCGGCGTGCCCGACGCCTGTTTCCTGTCGACGGAGCATATGCTCATCATCGACAACCTCTATTCGCGGGCCATCGCCGTGGCGGCCGTGCCGGTCACCTCCGACGACGACCCGGCCGAACTGTATGGGAACGCCGTGGACCGACTCGTCGACTGGGTGCGCGGCCTGGAGCGACCGCACGGACTGGGGCGGCTCGGCGACGGCGCAGCGAATACGCCCGAGGTGGTCGGAAATCGGTCGCGGGACGACTACGAGGCGGCCGTCGAGCGTATCCGCGAGTACATCGTGGCGGGAGACGCATACCAGGTCGTGGTCTCGCAGCGCGCCGGCGCCCGTTTCGAGGGCGACCCCCTCGAGCTTTACCGCGCGCTCCGGCGCAGCAACCCGTCGCCCTATCTCTTCTTCATCGAACTGGACGGCATGCGCCTCATCGGCTCGTCCCCCGAGACGCTGGTCCGGGTGGAAGACGGGATCGTGACCGTGCGGCCGATCGCCGGGACGCGACCGCGCGGGGCCACGCCGGGGGAGGACGAGGGGCACGCGCGCGACCTGCTCGCCGACGAGAAGGAGCGGGCGGAACACCTCATGCTGGTGGATCTCGGGCGCAACGATGTGAGCCGGGTCGCCCGCCCCGGCTCCGTCGAGGTGTCGCGCTTCATGGAGATCGAGCGCTACAGCCACGTGATGCACCTCGTGAGCGAGGTCGCCGGGTCGCTGAAGGAGGGCGTTGATGCCGTCGACGCGTTCAAGGCCTGCTTCCCCGCCGGCACTCTGACCGGTGCCCCGAAAGTGCGCGCGATGGAGATCCTCGACGAACTCGAGCCGACCCGCCGCGGACCGTACGGCGGGGCGGCCGGCTACGTCGGCTACGGAGCGACGAGCCTCGACATGGCCATCGTCATCCGCACGCTGCTCTCCGCCGGGGACCGGGTGTTCGCGCAGGCGGGGGCGGGGATCGTCTACGATTCGGAACCGGCGCGCGAGTGGGAAGAGACCCGCCACAAGGCCCGCGTACTCCTCGAGGCGCTGACAAAAGTCTAGCGGCGGGCGAGCCGCTCCTCGCGGGCCACGATGGGGTCGATCCGGTCCGCGTATTCCTTGGCGTAGGCGAGCGCTTCCTCCAGCGCCTCCGTCCGCGTCCCCGCGAAGCGCTGGCCCACGGCGGCGCTCATCGCCCGGCCCGGCCCGGCCGCCGCCGCGACCTCCCATACCTCCGGCCCGCCGCGCAGTGCCGCCCGCCTGCCCGCCCGCGTCTCCCGGAACTCGATCTGCGGGAATCTCTCCCGAGCGAGCCACTCCAGGAGAATCCTCCTGAGTCCCTGGGAGGGGGTCCATTGCTGCTCAAGCAACACGCGTTCGAGTTCCGACTCGACCTCGCGCGAGACGCGCGTACAGAGAGGACGGGGCAAAGGCATGTATACATGGTATACCATCCTCCGGAGACGTGCCAGGTGTAACCCTTTTCCGGCTCGCGGCGTCTACGGGTGTATCGAGGGCGCTCGCTGCTCGCCGCAGCCGGAGCGAGGCGGCGTTCCTCGGCTCACGGAAGGAGACGAGGCGACCATGAACGTTCACCGAATTCCAGTCCGGATCGGCACCCTGCTCGCGCTGATCTTCGCAATCGCGGGCCCGGCCCGATCGTACGCCCAGTCCGAGACCCGGCCGGAGACGGGTACCGTGCAGGGGACGGTGCTCGACGCGACGGCCAATGTCGGGGTCGCGGGAGCGCAGGTCTTCGTGGCGGGGACGGTGATCGGCACGCTGACCGACGCGGAGGGCGGGTATTCCCTTTCCGGCGTGCCGACTGGGGAGCAGGTCGTCACGGTCCGGTTGATCGGCTACCGGGAGAGCAGCAAGACCGTCAGCGTGACAGCGGGCCGGACGCTCACGCTGGACTTCACGGTCGAGCAGACGGCGTTGCGACTGCAGGACCTCACCGCCACGGGCGTGGCCGGCGAGACCCCGCAGGACAGGCACCCGTACGCGGTCGAGCGCACCGCGCGCGGCCTTGCCACCACTTCGGCCATGCGCGCGTATCCAGGCTACAACACGGAGTCGTACGCCCGGATCGTGGAGAACGACTTCCGCAGCGTCGGCGAGTCGCCTCTCTCCACCTTCTCCATCGACGTGGACCGCGCGTCGTACGCCAACGTCCGGCGCTTCATCCAGGCGGGGGAGCGGCCGCCCGTCGACGCGGTCCGGATCGAGGAGATGATCAACTACTTCCCGTACGAGTGGGATGGCGCGGCGGGGGACCACCCCTTCCAGGTCGTCACCGAGGTGTGGGATGCGCCCTGGAAGCCCGAACACCGGCTCGTTCGCATCGGACTCGAGGCCCCCTCCGTCGACACGGAGAACCTGCCGCCGAGCAACCTGGTCTTCCTGCTCGACGTGTCTGGGTCCATGTCGTCGCCCGACAAGCTCCCGCTGCTGAAGAAGGCCTTCGCGCTACTCACCGAGCAACTGAGACCGCAGGACCGGGTCGCGATCGTCGTCTACGCCGGCGCGGCGGGGCTCGTCCTTCCCCCGACCCCGGGGAACCGGCGCGCCCGCATCCTGTCGGCCGTCGAGCGGCTGGAGGCCGGTGGGAGCACGGCGGGCGGCGCCGGGATCGCACTCGCCTACAAGGTGGCGCGGAAGCACTTCGTCGAGGACGGCAACAACCGCGTCATTCTCGCGACCGACGGGGACTTCAACGTGGGCGCCTCGAGCGACGAGGCGATGGTGCGCCTGATCGAGAGGGAGCGGGAGAGCGGGATCTTCCTCACGGTCCTCGGCTTCGGCACCGGGAACCTGAAGGACTCGAAGATGGAGCAGATCGCGGACCGGGGGAACGGCAACTTCCACTACGTGGACGGCCTCCTCGAAGCCCGGAAGGTGCTCGTGGAGGAGATGGGAGGGACGCTCTTCACGGTCGCGAAGGACGTGAAGCTGCAGGTGGAGTTCAATCCCGCGCGCGCCGCCGCGCACCGGCTCATCGGGTACGAGAACCGGTTGCTCGCCGACGAGGACTTCAACGACGACACAAAGGACGCGGGCGAACTCGGAGCCGGCCACACGGTGACCGCGCTGTACGAGGTCGTGCCCGCGGGTCTTCCGGTCCCGCGTAGCGTGGATCCGCTGCGGTACCAGCCGGCCGCCGAGCCGACGCCCCCCGTCGAAGCGCCCCCGGGCGCGTTCGAGGACGAACTGCTCTACGTGAAGGTCCGGTACAAGGACCCGGACGGCGCCGAGAGCAAACTCCTCGCGCATGCCGTCGCGGACCGCTCACGGTCGCCCTCGCGGGGCTTCCGCTTCGCCGCGGCCGTGGCGGGGTTCGGCATGCTGCTGCGGGACTCGCCCCACGCCGGAGGACTCTCGGCGGATGACGTCATCTCGCTGGCGGAGGGAGGACGGGGCGACGATCCCCGGGGCTACCGCGGAGAGTTCATCCGGCTCGTGGAGACCGTGCGCGACCTGGATCTGCTCGGAACGGCAGCGGAGGACGGCGACCAGCGTTAACGTGGCGCACCTTGAAGCTCAATCGACGCATCTCCGGCCAGATCGAACGGCCGGCGGACAAGCGACGCTACGTCCGCCGGCTGTTCGCGGGCGTGGCCGGCCGCTACGACCTCACCAACGATGTCATGTCGCTGGGTCTCCACCGCCGCTGGAAGCGCCGGCTGCTCGCGCGGGCCGACCTGCGCCCGGACCACCGCATCCTCGATCTCGCGGCCGGCACCGGAGACCTCGCCCGCGGAGCCCTGGGCCAAGCCACGCGCGAGGCGTTCGAGATCCACGTCGTCGCCGCGGATCTCACGCCCGAGATGATGCGGGTGGGACGCGGACGACCGGGCCCCGCCCTCGCCGGCTGGATCGGGGCCGATGCGCTTCGTCTGCCCTTCCCCGATGGCGCGTTCGACCGCGTCGTCGTCGGCTACGGTCTGAGGAACTTCGCCGGCCTGGACGCCGCGCTGGCCGAGAGCTTCCGCTGCCTGCGCCCCGGCGGGCGGCTGATCTCGCTCGATTTCGGCCACCCGCGCTCCGCGGCGCTGCGCCGCATCTACCTCGGGTACCTCGACGTCTCGACCCGTGTCGCGGGCTGGGCGCTCCACCGCGATCAGGAGTCCTACGTGTACATCCCCGAGTCGCTCAGGAGGTTTCCGGATCAGCGGGAGATGGTCCGCCGGATGGAAACCGCCGGGTTCGTGGAGTGCGGCTACGAAGACCTGCTGATGGGCACGATGGCCATCAACTACGGAGACCGCCGCTAGCGTCGCGGCTGGAGACTCGGGCTAGATGTTCGGGCTGGATTCCGTCTTCCAGACGGTGAACTGGCGCTGGCCGGATTCGCTTTCCTCGAGGCGAACTTTCAATGCATCGCCATCGGCCAGTCGCATATGGTCGCGCATCTCCAAAGGAATCGTGATACGGCCACCGCTTCCCACGGTGATGTCGCGATAGTACATGACGCGGAAGATCGCCATCTAACCTCCCCATGGAGGGTTGGATTCGGCAAAGCGAGGGGAATTCTCAATATGGGGATGCGATGGCCCCTGCGGTAGGCCGGTCCGCCGAAGGTGCGGGGCGGCTGCGTGGCGACGGGTGCGGGCAATCCGTATCATCGGGGCCGTGAATACACCGGCCATTCGCCTCCGGGGCGTCACGAAGCGCTTCGACAAGAAGACGGCGGTCCGCGACCTCGACCTTGAGATCCCCCACGGATCGATTTACGGACTCATCGGCCCGAACGGCGCCGGAAAGACCACGACGCTCCGGATCATCCTCGACATCATCGGACCCGACGCCGGCTCCGTCGACGTCTTCGGTTCCCCCAACGTCGAATCCATGCGCACGCGCATCGGGTACCTCCCGGAGGAGCGCGGCCTGTACCAGAAGATGACCGCCGCGGACCACCTCGCGTTTTTCGGCCAGCTGAAGGGGCTGAAGCGGAAGGAGGCGCTCGCGCGGGCCCGGGCCGGGCTGGATGCGGTGGGTCTCGGCGACCGGGCGGATGACAAGGTGGAGACCTTCTCGAAGGGGATGGCCCAGAAGGCCCAGTTCCTCGGGGTCATCCTTCACGAACCCGATCTGCTGGTGCTCGACGAGCCCTTCAGCGGCCTCGACCCGCTGAACGTCGAACTGTTCAAGCAACTCCTGCAGCAACGACAGCAGGCCGGAGCCACGATTCTGCTCTCGACGCACCTCATCGAGGACGCCGAGCGCCTCTGCGAGCGCGTGTGCATGATCGCGGGAGCAACGAAGGTGCTCGATGGCCGGATCCGTGACATCAAGGCCGCGGCGGGGCGGCGCGACATCGCGCTCTCCTTCGAGGGGAATCCCACGTTCCTCGATGCGCCGGATCTCATCGAGGACATCTCGGCGCACGGCACGTACGTGGAGGTCCGCATGCCGGAGGGGGCGGATCCCCAGGCGCTGCTGCGGCGGGCGGTGGACAGCGGCGCCTTGATCTCGCGCTTCGAACTCATCGAACCTTCGCTTCGCCAGATCTTCATCGAGAAGGCGACGGAGGCCGGACTCTCGCACGAGGACGAGAGCGAGGACGACGAGGCGGCGGCATGAATCCGTTCACGCCCAGGGTCGCGGCCGTGATCCGCCGGGAGTTCGTGCTGCGCGTGAAGTCCAAGTGGTTCCTCCTCTCCACGCTGGGCCTCCCGGTGCTGATCGTCGGACTCGGCGGCCTCGCCGGCTTCCTCGCCGTGAGCAGCGCGACGGATGCGGGCGAGGAGCGCAGGGTCATCGGGGTCGCCGACCCGGCCGGGCTCATCGGAGACCTCCTCGTCGAGGAGTTTCTCGCGGACTCGCTCGACGCCGTGCGGGCCGCGGACATGGAGGAGCTTTCGGTCGACGAGGCGCGGACGCGGCTCTCCGATTCCTCGTACGACATGCTGCTGATGATCCCGAGGGGCGCAGGCCGGCGCTCCGCGGAGATGCCGGCGGAGGCGCCGGACGCGGAAGAGACGGCGGAAGAGGCGGAGGAAGAGTCCGGGGGGGACGACGGGCGGACGACGCTGCTCGCGCGGGGCAGCGTTCCTTCCGTCATCGAGGGCTCGGTCCGGGGCGCCCTCCAGCGGGCATCGGTGCGGGCGCGTCTGCGCTCGATCGGCGTGCAGAGCATCGATCCCGGCGCGCTGCTCCAGCGGACCTCGTTCGACGTCATCAACGTCACGGAGTCCGGCGAAGCGCGGTCCCAGGATATCTACCGGGCGCTCAGCTTCGGCATCGCGTTCTTCTTCTACTTCATCCTGCTCATCTACGGACAGATGATCGTGCGGGCGATCCTCGAGGAGAAGCAGTCCGACATCGTCGAGATCATGGTCTCCTCGCTGCGCCCCTGGGAACTGATGCTGGGCAAGATCGTGGGCGTCGGGGCGGTGGGCATCGCGCAGATGGCCGTCTGGGCGCTGATCTTCGCGCTCGCGGCGGTGTACGGCCTCACCGCCGGCGCCTCCACGCTGGCGGAGGCGGGGATCGACCTCGCGAGCATCCCGGTCCCGTGGGGCACGCTCGTGCTGATGTTCTTCTTTCTCATCTTCGGCTACCTGCTCTACGCGGGCATGTTCGCCGGCGCCGGCGCGACGATCAGCAACGAGCACGACGCCCAGCAGGTCATGCTCCCGATCACGCTGCTGATCATCCTTCCCTTCATCGCGACGCAGGGCGTGATCCAGAGCCCGAACGCCGGTTGGGGCGTCATCCTCTCCCTCGTGCCGTTCTTCAGTCCGCTGGTGATGCCGGCGCGGCTGTTCGCCACCTCGGTCCCGGTGTGGCAGTGGCTCGCGTCGCTGGTTCTGCTGGGGGTCTTCGTCCTCGGGGCGGCGTGGGTCGCGGGCCGCATCTTCCGGGTCGGGATTCTGATGAAGGGCCAGCGCGCCAACCTGCCGCAGGTGCTGCGGTGGATACGCCACGGCTGAACTTCGCCCTCCTTCTTGCCCTCGGCGGCGGAGTGTGCGCCGGGGCGTGCGGAACCGACGCGGACACGTTCGTGCTCGGTGCCACGACCTCCACCTACGATTCGGGTCTGCTCGAACACCTGATCGCCCGCTTCAACGAAGACCAGCCCGGGCTCCGGGTGCGCACGGTCATCGCGGGGAGCGGCGAAGCGCTGGAACTCGGTCGCACGGGAGACGTGGACCTCCTGCTCGTGCACGCGCCCGAAGCCGAGGCCCGTTTCGTCGAGGCGGGCCACGCGCCGCGGCGGAGTCCCGTCCTCGTCAACGGATACGTGATCGCGGGGCCACCGTCGGATCCCGCGCGGATTCGCGGATCCGCGTCCCCGTCCGAGGCGTTCGCGACGCTCGCGGAGGGGGAGCACGGCTTCGTCTCGCGCGGCGACAGCTCGGGCACGCACTACCGCGAGATCGCCTTCTGGCGCGAGGCGGGCGTGGCGGCCGGCGGCGCATGGTATGTGGAGTCCGGGCAGGGTCAGGCCACGACGCTGCACGTGGCCAGCGAACGCGGCGCGTACGTCCTCACGGATGGCGCGACGCTCGCGATGCTGTCGCCGGTGCTCGACCTCGACGCGCTCGTCGAGGACCACGCATCGCTGCGCAACGTCTATTCGTTGCTGGCGCCGCGCGCGGCGGTCCGGCCGGAACGCGCCGCGGTCTTCGCGGACTGGCTGCGCTCCGCGAACGGACGCCGCGCCATCGGGGAATTCCGGGTGCGCGGCGGCGGCGAGGCCCTCTTCGCCCCGTGGCCCGGCGACGATCCCGCAAACTAGATTCGGCCCGTGGATCCGCTGCTCGAGGCTCTCCGGCTCATCACGTCGGGTGACCTGTACGTCTGGAACGTCATCCTCCGCTCGCTGCAGATCAGCGGATCGGCGCTCCTCCTGGCCATGGTCATCGGACTTCCCATCGGGATCGCGGTCGGGCTGACGCGATTCCGGCTTCGCCTTCCCCTGGTCGCGGTGATCAACGCGGGTCTCGCGTTTCCTCCCGTCGTCGTCGGCCTCGGCGTCTTCCTCGTTCTGTCGCGGGCGGGTCCGCTGGGCGACCTGCAACTGCTCTACACGCCGGCCGCCATGATCGGCGCCCAGGCGATTCTGGCTGGCCCGTACATCGCCGCGGTGAGCCTCGCGGCGGTGGAGAACATCCCCCGGGACATCTCCCTTCAGGCGCGGGCGCTCGGCGCGAGCCGGCGGCAGGCGATCATCCTGCAGTTGAGGGAGGTGCGGACGTCGCTCGTGGCGGCGGTGGCGGCGGGGTTCGGGGCCATCATCAGCGAGGTGGGCGCGGTGATGATGGTGGGCGGCAACATCCTCGGAGAAACCCGCGTGATGACGACAGCGATCGTGCTGGAGACGCGGCGTGGCAACTTCGACGTCGCGATCGCCATGGGGATCGTCCTCATGCTCATCGCGCTCTGCGTGAACGCGGTGCTCCTCCTGATCGGCCGGCGCACGATCCGCCGCGGCCAGGTCGCGTGAACGCCGCGACCGGCCCGCTTCTCGGGGGCGTCGGCCTGCGCCGCGTCTATGGCGGAAGGACGGCCGTCGAGGTGGACCGCATCGAACTGCGCGAGGGTGAGATGCTCGCGGTGTTCGGGCCGAACGGCGCCGGGAAGTCCACGCTGCTGCGCCTTCTCGCCATGCTGGAGAAGCCCGACGCCGGAGAGGTCACGTTCCGCGGCGGGTCGGGACGGCCAGCCGAGCGGGCGCTCCGGGCCGCGTCCGCGGTCGTGTTTCAACGCCCTCACTTCTGGAGCGACTCCGTCGAGTACAACGTCGGGCTGGGCCTGTCCCTGCGCGGCGTGCCCCGCCCCGAGTCTCGCGCCCGCTCGCGCGCCGTGTGCGAGCAACTCGCGATCTCGCACCTGCTGGGAGCCCCGATATCGCAACTGTCGGGAGGTGAGGCGCAGCGCGTGGCGCTCGCGCGCGCGCTGGTCCTCGACCCGGAGATCCTCTTTCTCGATGAGCCGACGGCGAATCTCGACACCGACGCCCGCCTCGATCTCCGTCACGACCTGGAACTCGTCGCCCGGGAGCGGGCGACGAGCGTCTTTCTCATCACCCACGACCGGGGCGAGGCCTTCCACCTCGCGGATCGGGTCGCGGTGATCCGGGACGGGAAGCTGGTCCAGACGGGTACGCCGAAGGAGATCTACGAGAATCCCGCGGACGTCTACACGGCGCGCGTCACGGGGGCGGAGTTCACGATCTCCGGCGCCGTGACGCGGGCGCACGAGCGCATGGTCACGGTCGACATCGGGGGCGCCTTACTCGTGGCCCTGGGCGAGGCGGCCCCGGGCACGCCGGTGAAGATCGCCTATCGGCCGGAAGATCTCGTCCTCGGACCCCCCGATGTCCCCCCGGCGGACCTGAGCACGCGCAACCTGATCGTGGCGACCGTGGAGGAGCGGCGCGACATGGGCGGGCTCGTGCGGCTGCGGCTCCGCGGCCCCGTCGAACTCGTCGCCCTCGTCACGCTCGACGCCGCGCAGGAACTCGGGGTCGACCCCGGAGTGCGCGTCGCGGTGCGCGCGAAGGCCACGGCGCTGCATGCGTTCGCGGCGGCCCCGTCCTAGGGCGAACGCCGCCTCATCGCCGGGCCCGTCCAGATGACGATGGCCCCGCAGCGCCCAACAGCTCCGCCGAACTCGGCCGGCAACTCGCTCGGGCCCCGATAGACCTCGATCCCGGCGACTTCGCCCGGCGAGACGAAGTTGTCGATCGAGTCGCTGAAGCCGCCGCCGTCGCGGATCACCCGGACGCCGTCCAGGTAGATGTTCGCGTTCATGCACCCGTACTCGGCGCGACTGCTCAGACTGGGCACGCCCCGCGTCATGCGGATGACGCAGTTGTTGTTCGCGCCTCCGGTGCACTCCGTACGTATGCCCGGAATCCGTCCCAGGTAGTGCGTCACGCGGATCGCCCCGGCGTCCTGGATGTCGTCCCGCGTAAGGAATATTCCGGCGCCGATGGCTTCGCCCAGTTCACGCCGGTCGTAGAATCCCTGCAACTCCAGTCGCTTCTCTCGCAACGCCGTGACGACGATCGGCGCGAGTTCGATCGGGTCCACGCTGAGTTCGAAATCCACCTGCACGGTCCGGTCGCTCGGCAGATACACCAACTGGTCCAGGGGATCGAAGGTGAGGTGATCGACGGTCACGCGGTACGTTCCAGGATCGAGGTCCGAGAACATGAAGCGGCCGCTGCCATCGGTCATGCGCTGCCGGTCCTCCGCCAATAGCGTATCCGAGAGGACGACGTTCGCCGCTTCGACCGGCCGGCCGGAACCGCGATCCACCACCCGACCCACGATTCGGCCGGGCACCGTAAGCAGGCGGGCGAGCGCCCCTTCCTCCACTCCCACGAGAATGTCCCACCCGGCGGGGGGACCCGGTGCGATGCTCACCTGGACCGGCTCCGTGCGGAAGGAGGGGAACCTCGCGCTCACCGTGAGATCCTCCATCGGCGGAAGGCCGCAGAGGAGGTATACGCCGTTGTCGTCCGCCTCCACGGAGACCGTGCGCCGCGGTCCATCGTCTTCGATCCAGGTCGCTGAGACCGTGGCCCCCGGGATGAGGACGCCTTGAAGCGTATCGCGGACGATGCCGGCGAGACCGGTGAGGGACGGATCCATGTCCGCCGGACACGTCACGATGCTGCGGGAAGGGGTGAGGGGCGGGCCTTGAGCGACCAGCCGGGACCCGGTCGACGTCAGGATCGCGGCTGCGGCCAGAACGCAGGACGTGGCCCGGCAAACAGCCTTTCTCCGAGCCTGCGTCTCCGAACGATCCTCGTGCCGTGTTCGCATCCCGCGGTCTCCGCCACTACGTCGCCAAGCCACGCATCGAAGGTAACGCAAGCGCGTATCGCGCACACGACGCGCGGCGGGCCGCGGTATTGCGAGAGACTCCCGCGCGCTGTCACTCTTTCGAGGGTTCTTCGGCTGCGGAGTCTCATCTTGCGAATCGCGGGAAACAGACAGGCGCGCCACGCGATCGGCGTCGTTTGTATCCTCCTCGGATTGTCCGGCTGCCTGGATCTGGGGGTCGGGGTCTCTCCGACCGTGGGGAACATGCTCACGTCCGTGGTCAGCGAGGGATCCGCCCTGCCTGAGTTCGCGCGCGCCGCCGGGGGGCCCGGATCCATGCGAGTGTCGGGCCAGATCGTGGGCCGGCTGCGGTGCGACTACCTGTCGCCGGACCTGCGGGCGGTCGACGGAGGACTGGAACTGGCCATCACGATCGTGTCGGGCCGACAGGGCTGCAACAGTCTGACCCCCTCGACCCTGTCCTACGTGGCGAACATCTACAACGTAGAGCCCGGATCCTGGTCGATTCTGGTGGAGCATCGCTACGAGGGCGTGGACGGAAACGCCGGTGAACGGCTATACGATGTCGTCACCGTGAAGTAGCGAGGCTCGCCGGCCGAGCGTCACTCCAGAGGCGTGGAGCGGGAGTGGAGTCCCAGAAGGTCCGCGTCGCTCATGTCGGCCAGAGCGCGCGTCGCCTCGGCCACGCTGCGGCTCTCGTGCGACAGCCAGCGCGGTGGTGCGAAGGGGTCCTCGAGGCACACGAAGTAGATGCGGGCCGCGTGCGGCGTATTCGGCTGGCCGCCCGAGACGTAGGCTTCCCAGCGGACCATTCCCCCGTCGAGGAACGTGCGGGAGAGCGCCTTCTTCGGATCCACCCTCGCGCCGCTCATACCTTCACCGAGCGCGCGAGCAGTTCGCGGAGCCCCGCCTCGTTCATCTCGGCCACGGCCTGCTTCGGCACCTTGGAGATGCCCGGCGGCGCCTGGTTGTAGCGCTGGGGAATGGTGATGTCGTCCTGGTTCCGGAACATCACGAGCAGCCGGGGCGACTGTTGCGTGGTGCCCGAGAAGATCGAGAACTCGGCCTCCCAGGTGGCCCCCGACTCGCTCTTGAACCGGGTTCGGGCGCTGTCCGCGGCCCCGTCCATGCGGAAGATCAGTTTCTTCAGAAGTGACATGCGCGCCACACTAGGCGAGTCGGGCTCGACCCGCCAGCCTCAAGGCTTCCGATGCGGACAAGAAGCTGCGACTTTGCATCCGGATTCGAGCCCGGGGGGCGGTTTTCGGCCGCCCGCCGGCCACGCAAGGAGAACGTCATGCCGGTCCACCGCCCCTCATTCCGCACCTCCGCGGCGCCCCGCCTGTACGCCGCGATAATCGTCTTCCTTCTCACCGGTCTCGCCCTTCCGTCCGCCGCGGCCGGTCAGGACGCGGACGTCATCGATGCGTTCTCGCGGCAGATCGCAGCGGATGTCGAAACCGACGGCATCGGCGGGATCACGGCGGCGGTCTTCAAGGGAGACCAGGTGCTGTGGGCACAGGGGTTCGGCTGGGCGGATCCGGCGAACCGCGTCCCGGCGGGAGTGCGTACGATCTACCGGACCGGATCGATCTCGAAGTCGGTGACGGCGATCCTGATGGCGGACCTGGTAGAGGAGGGGACGGTCGCGCTCGATGACGCCGTCCTGGACCACCTGCCCGAGGCCGCCGGCTTCGGTGACCCGCCGGCCGGCATGACGCCGATTACATTGCGGCAGTTGGCCAGCCACACCGCCGGCCTCATTCGGGAGCCCGAACTCGAAGGCGCCGCGGCGGGGCCGATCGAGGACTGGGGATACAAGATCCTCGCCTCGATCCCCCACACGCGGTTCTACACGATGCCCGGCACCCAATACCAGTACTCGAACATCGGGTACGGCGTGCTCGGCTACGCCCTGCAACGGGCCGCGGGGACGTCCTTCATGGACCTCGTCGAGGACCGCCTGTTCGAGCCGCTGGGGATGCGCTCCTCCGCTTTCATCGTCGGCCCCGACCTGTGGCGGCGGGTCGCCGTGGGCTTCGCGAACGGAGGCGACGGCGCGGTGAACGCCGACTTCCCGGCGCTCGAGCACGAGGGGCGCGGATACAAGGTGCCGAACGGCGGCGTCTACGCGACCGTCGGCGACCTGGCGACGTTCGCGGCCGCGGTCATGGGCATGACGGAACACGAGCTCCTGGAGCCGGCGACGCGGCGGGAGGTCATGACGGTCCAGACGCCCGAGGACCCCGACGCGGGGTACGGACTCGGTTTCTCGATTCGCCCCGTCGCGCTCGAGGGCGGCGACGACGTGCGGTTCGTCGGCCACGGCGGTTCCGTCGCCGGGTACAACATGTACCTCGTCTTCGAACCCGAGAGCGGCTACGGGGTCGCGCTCGGCCGCAACTACAACAGCGGCGCCACCAGTCTCGGCGAGGCCGGGAACGGGCTCCTCAGGGCGCTGCTCGAGGCCGGCCGTTGAACCGTATCGCGCCGCTCCTCGCGCTGGCGGCATTCGCGCTCGCGCCGTCCCCGGCCTCGGGGCAGGAGGAGGAAGAGGAGCGGGTCCTCCGCATCTGCCGGCAGCTCGGACAGGCGGAACTCGAGGTCGGCATCGAGGGCATGATCCGCGACGATGAGAGCCGGGTCCCTCTGCCGGGGGCGACGGTCCTGATCCGCTACGAAGCCGAACGCGGGATGCCGACGCCGGAGGACGTACGGGTCGAAGCGGATGAGCGAGGGCGATACCAGGCCTGCGGCCTCGAGGCATTCCGGGAGATCCGGGTGCGCCCGAACTATCGGTCCCGGCGCGGGAAGGAGCGCAAGGTCGAACTCGACCGGTCGCGGTTCGTCGACCTCGAGGTGGACATGGGCGATGCGGCGTTCGTCGTCCTCTCCGTCGTGGACGCCGCGGACGGGCGACCGGTGGCGGGCGCGCAGATCGACTTTTCCCCGCTACCGGTTTCCGGGGTCACGGATACGCTCGGACGCGTCGCGTTCCGCTCCATCCCGCCGCTCACCTATGGCCTGCGCGTGGCGCACATCGGCTACGCGCCCCTCGAGACCGAGATCAACATCCTCACGGACCAGAACGCGGAATTCCGCATCGAACTCAATACGCGGGCGATCGCGCTCGCGCCGATCGAGGTGAGGGTCACCGGCCGCGACCCGTTTCTGCTCACGTCGGGGTTCTACGAGCGCCGACAGTCCATCGACGAGGGCTACTTCGCGACCTATCCGGAAATCGACCAGTTCATCCACCTCGGGCAGGTGTTTCAGTTCAAGCGGGAACTGTCCATCCGATACCGCCGGAACCAGCTCATCCTCCTCAACGGAAGGCCGGCCAGCCGCCTCGGATTCAATCGGAGAAACCTGGGCGAACTGAAATTCGACACCGTTCGGGGCATCGAAGCGTACCGGTGCAGCGAGGCGCCGCCGGAGATCATGAACCAGGTGCCGAACACCATGCTCCTCACCGACTGCAACCTCGTCGCGATCTGGACGTACTGACTCCCCGACACCTTCCTCCCGACAGGACGATTCCTTGAGCGACACTGGCCGGCCCGAAGGGGAAACTGCGGCTCCCGGCCGTTCCGGAGTGTGGACTACGCTTCGGGCGCTGCTGTGGGGCACGCAGGAAGACTTCACCTCGGGGAGCCTCAACCGCGGGGTCCTTCTCCTCGCCATCCCGATGGTGCTCGAGATGGCGGGAGAGTCGCTCTTCTTCCTCGTGGACATGGCGGTCGTCAGCCGGCTCGGGGCTGGTGCCCTGGCCGCGATCGCCCTCACGGAAGCGATGCTGTCCGTCATCTACTCGATCGCGGTGGGCCTCGCGATGGCGACCACAGCGATGGTCGCGAGACGGACGGGCGAGAAGGACGAGCGCGGCGCCGCGACGGCAGCCGTGCAGGCGATCGTGCTCAGCGTCGGCATCGCGGCGGTCCTCGGCCTCGCCGGGGCGATTCTGGCCCCGTGGCTGCTCCGGATGCTGGGAGGATCCCCGGAAGTCGTCGCCGCGGGGACGACCTACGCCCGCATCCAACTGGGCGGGATGGTCGTCATCATTCTCCTCTTCGTGAACAACGCGATCTACCGGGGCGCAGGCGACCCGTCGATGGCGATGCGGTCGGTGTGGCTGGCCAACGGGATCAACATCGTGCTCGATCCCGTGCTCGTATTCGGCCTCTGGGTCTTCCCCGAACTCGGACTCCCGGGCGCCGCGGTGGCTACGACGACGGGGCGCGGGATCGGGGCCCTGTACCAGTTGTGGCACCTGTCGCGGGGCGAGCGCGTCCGGGTGCGACGGGGCGACCTCCGGGTCCACCTTCCGGTGATCCGGCGGCTCGCGCGCGTGTCGGTCGGCGGCGTGGGGCAGATGCTCGTGACGCAGGTCAGCTACATCATTTCGATCCGGATCCTGTCCGAGTTCGGGACGATCGCCCTCGCGGGCTACACGATGGCCATCCGCGTCGTCATCTTCATCATCCTCCCCGCCTGGGGCCTCGCGAACGCGGCCGCCACGCTCGTGGGCCAGAATCTCGGCGCCAAAAAGCCCGACCGCGCGGAGCGGGCCGTCTACCTCACCGGCTTCTGGAACATGCTGTTCATGGCCGTCGTGACGGTCGTTTTCGTGGCTTTCCCGGGGCCCATTCTCGCGCCCTTCGCCCCAGACCCGGAGACACTCGACGTGGGCGTGCGCGCGCTCCGGATCATCAGCTACGGGTACATCTTCTACGCCTGGGGCATGGTGACGATGCAGGCCTTCAACGGAGCCGGGGACACGGCGACGCCGACCTGGATCAACATCGGCGTGTTCTGGTTCTTCCAGCTTCCCGTCGCGGCGCTCCTTGCCTTCAGCGCCGGGTGGGGCGAGACGGGCGTGTTCTGGTCGTTCGCGATCGCCTACTCGCTGTCCGCTGTCGTCGGCCTCTCGATCTTCCGGCGCGGCCGCTGGAAGCAGAAAGCGGTGTAGCTGGCTACGCGGAACAGCGCGTCCGGCGTGCAACTCCCTTCGACCGGAGACCAATCACGATGCGGACCTGCTGCCCCTCTGCGAGTTCCACCTCCCGAACTCTCGTGTCGAAGCCTCCGCAGAGAGCAGTGATCCTGTAAGTCCCCGGCGACAACCCCTTCATCGAGAATCGGCCGGCTCGATCCGTCGTGGCGCGGACATCCGCGCCGGCCACGGTCACGCTGGCGGCCTCGAGCGGCTGTTCGGTGACCTCGTTCACGACGACGCCGCTGATCGCCCCGGGCGAGGTCACGGTCACGGCGAGCTTTGCCTCGACACCCGCCTCGGCGACGACCACCGTGCCGTCCCCCCGGTGAGGACCGTAGGCGGCCGTCAACTCCAGGGGTTCGTCGGCCGGGACCTCGCACAGCCGGTACCGTCCGAGCGAGTCCGTGCGGACCACCGTCTCCACGCGTTCGAGGCCGCTGGGATCCTGGGGATTCGCGTAAGACGCAAACACATGCGCGGCGGGTAGCCGGACTCGGGTCACTTCGTCTTCCACCAACCCGTTCACGGCCACCTCACCGGGCCGGCCGGCCGGCTCGCACAGCTCGACCTCGATCTGCGGTATCTCAGGCGTCTCCGCCGTCCAGTTGGACCACAGGATGATCGCACCGCAGGTCATGGTGCTGTCGTCCCAGGCAAAAAACGGGACCTTCGCACCGGGCTGGTACAACTCCGCAGCACCAAGGTCGTGCACGGAGAGTTCTTCCAGCAGCGTCGGCAGCGGGGGGACCGGAGAACTGAAAGTCCCGGCGGGATTCAGGGAATACGACCTGCTCGTTCCCGAGCCGTCGGCAGCTCCGACCCGCCTCCGGTCGAGGTATACGGGTATCTTGTCGCACCGCGGCAGAGGCGCGCGCATCTGAAGGGTCGACATGAAGTCGGCCAGACGCACGAAGCCCCGCTTGTTGGCTTCGATCCACTGCGGCTCAAGGAACACGCCCCAGCCCTCCTCCATGCGGTCGTAGAAGCCGGACTCGACGAGGCGGGGCGCGCGCCCTTCCACGCCGACTTCGAGCGGTTCCAGCGGGATCGCCTGCGGTTGCAGGCGTACGTCCAGCCGCGGTGGGGCTTGAGGTCCGATCTCGAGGGGAGTACTGAGGACTTCATAGCCAAGGCGCCGGACGCCGAGCGTGTATTCGCCGGGCGCGACCTGAGCAAAGGTGAACACACCGTCGGGGCCGGTGATCGTTTCGCGAGCCGAACCTCCTGTGTCAGCCAACCGCACTGTCGCGCCGTCGACCGGCTCTCCCGTCCCGTCGTCAACGACGGTTCCAGCGACCTCTACCGCCTCTTGGGCCGCCGTTCCCTCGGGAGCCACGCCCGTGATCGCCGCCATCGCCACGGCGAACAGGGAGGCTCGGACCATCACGGCTATCGGTCCACGCCTGTCCCGCGTCAGGGGTTCTGTCATGTGAACGTCCGCGAGGTTGAATGGCCCCGAACCGGGACCGGGAGAAGTGACCATGGCGCCACCCGTGAGTAGACGCCGCAACCCGCGTTCGCGTCACGTAGCCCGAGGATGGTTGTGCGGCGGGGGGCCCGGCGCCCCCCGCCTTCGGCTAGATCACCTGGAACGTCACCCACTGGGAGATCCAGACGGCGGTCCGCTGATCGCGGTTCCTTGCGGGGCGGAACCGCATCTGTTGGACGACTTCCGCGGCGGCGCGGTCGAGCGCCTCGTTGCCGCTGCTCGTCTTGAGCTCATGGTTGGCCACGGCGCCGGACAGGTCCACATACAGCCACAGCTCGACCCGGCCGCCGATACCCGCATCCTTCAGAGTTCTCGGATAGGCGCTCTGGAGCAGCCGCTGGACCTCGCCCGCGTTCTGAAGAACCGGGGGCGTGTCGAACGCGACGAAGGTCGGCCGGTCGGCCTGCGAGGCTCCCTCGGCCAGGCGGACCAGCGGGTTCGCCTCGATATTGAGACCCCGGCCAGCATCGGCCGCGGGCGCGGGAGCATCCATCGGCGCCTCGGGCTGCGGGACGCCGAGGACGAGGATGATGGCGAGCGCCGCCAGGCCCGAAGCTCCCAGGGTCCTCGGAGTGCGGAGCCGGGCCAGCGGCTCGGTCATGCGGCGCAGCCGCTTTTCCACGGCCGGCTTGCGTTCGGCGAAGGCGGCCGCGGCCAGCAGCGGCGCGGAGACACGGCCTCCCACCGTGATGAGGGCGTCCGCGTAGTCGCGCGGGGACTCGCCGCGCTCCAGCACGCGTCGGTCGCAATCGAACTCGATCGCGAGCCGCAGCCGCGAGAGCTGCCACCACAGGAACACGTTCCACGGCATCAGCACGAGGGCCGCAACCGCCACGGCGAAGAGGCGGTGGTCGCCGGCGCGCTGGTGTTCGCGCTCGTGCAGGAAGACCAGGCGCAGCAGCCTGTCTTCGAGTTCGGGGATCCACCTCGGCATCACGACGACCGAGCGCCGGATTCCGACCACCGCCGGGCCCCGGTCGTCCGCGATCATGACCGGCGATCCGAGGACGCGACCCGGCGTCCACGTCCGCATCTCCGACCGCAGGCGCCGGTACGCCCGCCCGAGGTGGAGGAGCATCCCCACCGCGAGCAACACCCATACGCCACCTGCGAGGGCACTCATCGCGCCGGCGTCGAACCACGCCGTGGGTGCCGCAGCCTCCGCAACGGGCGCGGAGGCCACGACCACCGGCTCGCTCAACCACACGAGCGGAGCCCAGGGCGCCGCACCGATGCCCGGGAGGAGGCCGGGAGCGAGAAACGCCGCGAACGGAAGCGTCACGGAGCCGACGACCGCCGCGAACCAGCCCCAACGCACCGGCTTCCGGAAGTGGCCCAACGCCCGCTCGGTCGCGAAGGCGGCCAGGGCGAGGAATCCCGAAATCAACAGGCAGTATCCGATCCAGGCGATGACCATGTCCCTACTCCTTCGAGCCGCTGTCCTTTGCACCCGCCTTCGTCGTGATTTCGATCACGCCGTGCCGGGCCTTCTCTCCGTACGTCTCCGAGGCACGGGCACCCCTCACGATCGTGACATGATCGATGTCGAGCGCGCCGAGCTCCGAGAGCCCCGCGGTGCCGGCAATCACGCCATCGATGACGATCACCGGATCGGGCATGTTCTCCGGGCGGGGTACGATCCGGACCTCCAGCAGGCCATCCCCGTCGGCATCGTCGAGAACCCCCGTGCGAACGATGTCTTCGATCTCGAGGCCGCGGTCGGCAGCGGGCGGCGTTCGGGAGGGGGCCCCTCCCTCATGCGGCTCCAAATGAAGGATGGGCGGTCATCCACCGGAGCATCGCTGTCCGCGGCGCCGCCCTTTGTCGTGATTTCGATCACGCCGTTCGTGGCCCGCTCACCGTACAACTCGACGGCTTTCGGTCCCTTGATGATCTCGACGTGGTCGATATCGAGGGACCGTAGGTCTTCCAGGCTCGTGCCCTCGGATTGAATGACGCCGTCGACGACGATGAGGGGAGCGTCCTCATCGCTTACGGAAACGCTGCGGGCAGGGGGAGCGTCCGCATCGCTCCCGATCTGGAAGGTGACCCACTGGGAGACCCAGACGTCGGTCGGCTGGTCGCGGTTCATCGCGGGCTCGAAGCGCATCGCGCCGACGACGTCCGCGGCGGCGGCGTCCAGGACATCGCTGCCGCTGCTCGTCTTTAGCTCCGAGTTCCGGACCATGCCGGACGTATCGACGTACAGCCACATCTCCACGCGTCCGCCGATGCCCGCTTCCTTCAGGTTCTGCGGGTAGGCTTGCACGAGCGCGTCCCCCACTTCCGCCGCGTTCCGGAGCACCGGAGGCCTGTCGAACGCGATGAAGGACGGCCGGTCGCCGCGCCCCACCGCCTCCTCGCCGGGCACCGGCGGGGGCGCCCATTCACTGGCGTTGGAGGGTGGAGTCACGGTCGCGGTGGGCGCTTCCGGCGCGTTCGTGCCGCTTTCGGGTCCGGGGCAGCCCAGAACGAAGAGGACGGCGACCATGGCCAGCCCCGAAGCGCCCAGCGTTCGGAGCAGGCGCATGTTGGCGGGCGGCTCGGTCATGCGGCGCAGGCGCCGCTCCACGGCCGGCTTCCGTTCGGCGAAGGCGGCGGCGGCGAGCAGCGACCCGGAGACGCGGCTCCCGACGGTGATGAGGGCATCCGCGTAGTCGCGCGGTGACTCTCCCCGCCGGAGCACGCGACGGTCGCAGTCGAACTCGATCGCGAGCCGCAGCCGGGACACCTGCCACCACACGAGCGGGTTCCAGGGCATCAGGACAAGCGCCGTGACCGCCGCCGCGAAGAGCCGATGGTCGCCGGCGCGCTGATGCTCCCGCTCGTGGAGAAAGACGAGGCGGAGCAGCCTGTCCTCGAGTTCGGGGATCCACTTCGGAATCACGACGACCGAGCGCCGGATCCCGACCACGGCCGGTCCCCGCTCGTCGGAGATCATGACCGGCGATCCCGCCACGCGGCCGGGTCTCCATGTCCGCATCTCCGACCGCAGCCGGCCGTAGACCCGCCCGAGATAGCCGACCATGGCGACGGCCAGCAGCATCCAGCCCCACGCCAGCGCCGCGCCCACGGCCGCGGCATCGAAGCCGCCGACGGGCACCGCGGCCGTTGCGGGCAGTTCCGCCGCCGTGGTTGCGACCGCCAGGTCGCTCAACCCCACCACCGGCCCGGCGGATGATACCCCGAAGCCGGGAAGGAGCCCGGGCGCGAAGAAGGCGATGACGGGCACCGTCACGGACCCGGCGATCGCCGCGAACCACGCCCAGCGCACCGGCTTCCGGAAGTGGCCGAGAGCCCGCTCCGAGGCGAAGGCGGCCAGGGCGAGGAGCCCCGAAATCAACAGGCAGTATCCGATCCAGGCGATGACCATGTCCCTACTCCTTCGAGCTGAGGCGTTCGTCCACCATGCCGCGCAGGTTCTCGAGGTCCTCCTTCGAGAGCGCCCGGTCGGAGACGAGGTGCGTGAGCAACAGTTCGGGCGACCCCTGGAACATCTTCTGAACCAGGCGGCGCACCGCGCTCGCGCCGGCGCAGTCGCGCCCCACGAGCGTGTGATAGCGGTAGGCTTTCCCCTCCTGGGTATGCCCCACGTACCCCTTCTCCTCCAGCGTCCGGAGGATCGTGAGCACGGTGGTGTAGGCCAACTCGTCGCCGAGGCGTTCCTGCACCTCCGCGACGGTCGAGTCCCCTGTCTCCCACAGCACCGCCATGAGGTCGAGTTCCCGGGTCGTGAACTTGATCTCCACGAGTTTGGTCCTTTCCCTCCCGAACCATCAGCGTCGCCTGCCCCGGTCGGCCGCCATCGAAACGCTGGCGAACCGAGCGAAGCGTCGTTCCCGATTCAGCGTAGACGCGCCGGGGCGCCGCTGTCAACTAGGTACGTAGTAGAAACGTCCGGGGGACACCGATTCGGACGCGGGTGGGAAGGTCCGGGTGACGCGCGGCGGGAAGCCGGCGGCTACGCGCGGCGGGAAGCCGGGGTTACGCGCGCAACCAGTTGTGTGCGAAGCGGACGAACCAGGAGGCTCCGGCGGACCGCAGGAAGCCGCAGGCCTCGCGTTGAGCGTCGGGTCCGTTGGGTGGGGAATAGGTGCCGGCCAACACTCTCAGCTTCTCGGCGCTCAGTCGGTCGATTTCGGCGGTATGGTCTGCAGCTTCGATGAGATCGGCCACGGTTTCCCGGCGGTCGCGAGTCCCCATCGCCGCGGCACGAAACCAGGTCACCAGGTAGAGGTCGTTCTCTCCGACTCCATCGGAACAGTCTTCCAGCAACTCAAGGCAGGCCCCTACCTCGTGCTGATCGTCGTCGGTCATGGCCAGGAGGCCGGTGAGTGCCCGTGCTTGCGCCCCGAACGGATGTTGAGCCGTGTGCCCGGGACGCCGGAGTAACTGCTCCATGAACTCTCGGCAACGAGCGTAGTCCCCCTTGAAGAAGAAGCACTCCGCCTGGTTCAGCAGGGCGTAGGCCCGGGATTCCGGTGGACTCTCGAGCGCCTCGTCCATTCTGCGGCAGCGGCCGAGTTCATCGAGCGCCCGGTCGAAGTTGCCCAGTTCCAGCAGAACCGCGCCGAGGTTGTTGAGGTTCGCGGACTCGTGGCGGTTCTCGTTGAGGGTCTCGGAGGTGGTCTCCAACAACTGGAGGGCGTCATGCAGACGGGCGCCCCGCATGGCCACCCAGAACTCCGCGGCGGTAGCGGCCCGGAGGCCTTCGTAGCCGAGCCGCCCGAGCCTGAGGCGGTGGGTCTCGAGAACGAGGCGAGCCTCCGTGAGACCGCGTTGACCTCCAACCCGGTGGAAGAGGAGCCGGAAGGCGTCGCACCAGACGCCAGCGTAGTCGGCGTCCTCCCGGACGATCCCGCGGAGATGCTTGCGGATCCTCTCGAAACCCGGCTTCCCGTTGCGCCGCGACGCGGTATCCGTCGCCTCGAGTACGGCCATCTGCACGGTCAGCGCGCGCCTGAGCGCCGGGTCGGTCGCGTGCCCGCGAGCCTCCGCCAGATTCTGTCGGTGCAGACCCGTCGTGAGTCGGTCTCCCGCCGCCACCGCCGCCCGCGCCAACGCGAGTTGGACGCGGCTCAGGTCATTCCCCGTGTCCGCGGCGGCGGCAATCTGGTGCAGTACGCTCAGGGCCCGCCGAAACCGTCCGCGCTGAAACTCGGCCTCCGAGAGGAGGAGGCCGGAGCGCAGGCGATCGGCCCCGACCGCGGCGTGCTCGAACGCCAACGCCGCCGCCTGACCCGCGACCGGCGACCGGCCTTCCCGCAAAGCCCCCTTCGCCACCCTGCAGGCCAGGCGGAAAGCGCGAGAGGACTCTCCCGCCGCGGCGAATTCGGAGGCGGCCGCCGCACGCGCGCCGAGACCTCCGTTCTCGAGGGTTCGAGCCGCCGCGAGGTGCACCTTTGTTCTCTCGTCCGGCGGTAGATTCCACACAGTCACGGCGCCGGCCAGGGGACGGCTCAGTTCCCATTGGTCGCCCTCGGAGTGTAACCAGCCCTTGGCCCGGAGCCCTTCAAGGGCAGCCGCGCTCGAAGGTTCGGCCACGATCTCTTCGGCGTGGGCGCGCGCTGCGCGGGTGAGCAACGCGAGCGTCGTCACCAATCGTTCCTCCGGGAGCGAGAGGGTCTCCAGTTGATCGCCGACGAGCGACCGCACCTCGGCGGACCGCTCGTAGGCCAATCGCCCGCCCGATTCCAGGTCGGTGACGGTCGTGGGGCTGAAGCCGTGACGCATCCACGCCCTGAGGATGGCCCGGGCCAGCGACGGATTGCCTCCGGAGAGCCTCGCACTCTCGACTGCCTGGGGACGACTGCAGTCTCTCTCGGTCGCTTGAAGTAACGCCGCGCACGCATCCGTGGTGAGTGGATCGAAGGGGATCACGAAGTCCACCAGACGCGCGGCTTCCGCCTGACCAGCCACCTCCGGGCTCGAGAAACCGACCACCATGGCGCCTGAGAAATCCGCCGTCCGCATCGCCTCATCCACGGCGGCCCAGGCCTGCACATCGGCTCTGATGACGATGAGCCGGGGTTTTTCGGGGTGTCGGCGCAACTCCGATGCCAGACTCTCTCGCGTTGTTGCAAGGTCCGGCGGAAGCCACTGCACGAACCCTCCACCCCCATGTACGAGCCTCGCAAAGTTCCGCACGACGCCTTCCCGCCCAAGGCCGCGCTCACCAGCTACGACCAACCGTACGGGCACCGCGCGGGAGGAACGGAAGGCGATGCCAAGTTGGCGGAACTCTCCTCCTCGGTCCGACAGTTGCGGCTCGTAGCGCTCGCGGACGACGGGAGGTGCGGCGTCCAGCTGGTTCCGAGCCCACGCCGCCGTCTCCGCCAGCTTCGGGGCGCCGGCGACCCAACCACATTTCTCCAGTGCCCGGTAGTACGCGAGGGCTGAGGCGTGGTCGCCCTTCATGCATAACGCACGCATGAGAGTGCTGTGCGCGTGCTCGTCGAACTCGTTTTGCCTCACGAGCCGAAGCGCGGCCAGGCACGTCCGGTCCCAGTCGCCGCTCTCCTCAGCGGCCTGTTGCACATTCCTGAGCGCCATTGCGACCAGGACGCGACAGCGCTCCCGTTCGCCGTCCAGCCAGCGCTCGAACTCGTCGGCCCGCAGGTTGAGCAGGTCGGGGGCGAAGTCTCCCCGGTACAGATCGATGACGGTCTCGTGGTCCCTGGACTTGAACGCTCGTTCGAAAGCGTCGAGCTCGTATGTCACCCGCTGCGGCACGAGCCGGACCGTGCCGGCGTCCACTGTGATCACCGGACCCATGGATGACCGGATGTCGTAGAGAGCCTGGCTGAGTGAGTGTCGCGCTTTCCGGTCGCGACCATCCCAGAGCAGATCGGCGAGCTTCTCCCGCCTGTGAATGGTTCCGGGGTGCGCGACGAGATAGAGCAGGAGGCCCATGTGCTTCCGTGACCGCAGCGTGATCCTCGCCCCGCGTGCGTCCGAGGCCGCGACCTCGCCGAAGCAGCGTAGCGTGAGCATGTTTCTCCTTCCCCGGTGATGGACGTGGCGCCAGTGGTTCCGTCGCCTGGAAGACGATCCTACGGGGAGATATGTATTTGGTATCAACACGTTGTTACATAAAACGATAGGGGTACGCAGGCGAGCTTCGGGAGGGCACGCTCAGCCCCCCTAAATGAGGGGAGCGAAGGAACGTTACTGGAGGGTGTGAAACGCTTTCAGGATCGCTTCCTCGATCTCGTCCAGCAGGTCCGGCCAACCGAGCGCGGCGGTCTTCGTCACGGTGATGAAGTTCTCGACGATGAGCAGGGCCCGGACTCCGTCCACGTCGAACAGGCGCGCCGCCAGCGGGTCCTCGGCGGCGGACTCGGGATCGAAATAGCTGCGGCTCCCTTCGCCGGGGATGGCCCGGTCCAGCACGAACTTCGCCGCGTGCGGGTTCGGGGTCCCCTCGACCGTGATCTGGATGTCGGGATCTGTCATCGGGTCCGGGGTTGGCGGCCGTGGATGCGATCCGTTTGAGTATCGGCGGGCGGGGCTCGCTCGCAAGGCCTCCTTGCCCGGACTTCCGCCCGCGGGCACGATGCGAAGGCGGATCCACCGACCTGGATGATCCATGATCGCTCACAGGCAACCCGGACTCGGCGCCGCCCTTTCGGTGGCGGCGGTGGCGACCCTCGCGGGGGTGACCGCGGCGGCGGCGCAGTCGGGCTCCGCCGGGCGGGCGCCGGATCGCGTCCTCGCCTTCCCGGCCCCGGTGGGAGAGGAACGGCTGGACGTGGACCGCGGGGCCATGGGGGCCTGGCACCGCATCCGCAAACTCGCCACGACCGCGAGCCTGCTCCACGTCACGGCGCACCCGGACGACGAACACGCCGGCATGCTCACGCTGGCCAGCCGGGGATGGGGCGCCCGGACGGCTCTCCTCAGCCTCAACCGCGGCGAGGCGGGCGCGAACGCGATCGGCCCTGAACTCTTCGACGCCCTCGGCCTGATCCGGACGCGCGAACTCGTCCTCTCCGGCCGCTACTACGGCCTGGACGACCTCTACTTCACGACGGCGGTCGACTACGGCTATTCGAAGTCGGTGGACGAAGCCTTCCGCAGCTGGGACCGGGAGGCGGTGCTCGAGGACATGGTCCGCGTCATCCGCCTCAACCGGCCACTCGTCGTCGTGAGCCGCTTTCACGGGTCGGCGCGCGACGGGCACGGCCACCACCACGCGGCGGGGCTGCTGACGCCGGAAGCCGTGGCCGGGGCGGCGGACCCGGCGCGCTTCCCGCGCCAGATCTCCGAAGAGGGGCTCCGGCCCTGGCGGGTCCTCCGCACCTTCCGCGGGGGCGTTCGCGTCGACGAGCCGTATGACGTGGAGGTGGACGCGACCGGGATGAGCCCGTGGCTCGGCGATACGTACCAGCGCTGGGCCAGCCGGGGACTCGGCCTGCAGCGCTCCCAGACGGCGGGGCGCGTGCGAACGGGCGGGGGGCGCTATTTCTACGAACAACTCGGCGGAGCCGGCGACGGGGCGGCGGCGGCGGCGGGCATCGCGGAATCGTTCTTCGCGGGACTCGACGCGACGCTGAGAGGACTCCCCGCGCTCCTGGACGAGCCGGCCTCTCCCGAGGCGGATTCGCTGCTCGCCGAACTGGATCGTCTCATCGGCGCGGTGGCGGAGACGTTCGACTTCCGAGACCCGGGGCGCGCCGTCGCCGACCTGGCTCGCGGGCTGGGCTGGATCCGGGCCGCGATCGCGGCGCTGCCGGACTCTCCGGAGACGCGGTTTCACCTCACGCTGAAGGAGCGGCAGTTCGAGGAGGCCTTGCTGGCCGCGAGCGGGACGACCGTGTCCGCGGAGCTGGCGCGCGGCCCGGGAGTCGGCGGCGAGGCCGTCCTGGCGCCGGGTCAGACGGCCGCGGTCCAGGTCCGGGTCGAGCCGCCGGCGTCCGCGGAGAGCGGCGGAGTCACGGCCTGGATCGTGAGCCGCGACGGCGAGACCCTGGCGCCGCCGGACCGGGTCGTCCCGCGGCCGGACGGCTCGACGGAGGCGCTCGAAGTCCGGGTGCCGGCCACGCCGGCCGCACCGTACTTCGGACGCGGGGACGTGTCGGAGAACCACTACCAGGTATCGGACTCGGCGGACCTGCACCTCCCGTGGCGGCGTCCGGCGCTGGCGGCGGGCGTCGAACTCGCCATCGCGGGGCACGTCATCGCTCACACCGTGCCGGTGACGGCCCCCGTCGCGCGTCTGCCCTACGGCGCCGTGACACGGAGGGTGGAGACGCTGCCGGTCCTCTCCGTCTCTTTGGCGCCGGACGTGGGCATCGTGCCCGTCGGCGGCGCGGGCGGAGACGACGACGCGGGGGGTGGCGGCGGGTCGCCCGCGGCACCGCCCGCGGCGCCGATGGAGGTGCGCGCGCGGGTGGTGGCGAACGCGGCGCCCCTCTCCGCCACGGTCCGTCTCGAGCTGCCGGAGGGATGGACCACGGCCCCGGGCACTCCCGGCGTCGTGGAGCACGACTTCCGCACTCCGGGCGAGATCGTGGACGCGGCCTTCGTCGTCACGCCTCCGGCCGGATGGCGAGGCGAAGCGGAGATCGCGGCCGTGGCCCGCGCGCGGGGCGTGGATTATCGCCGCGGATACCGGACCAGCGAGCACCGCGATCTGCCGCTCGCGCGGCTGTGGCGCCCCGCCCGCATTCCGGTGCGGTCCGTTCCCGTCACCCGCCTGGACGGCGTCCGCGTTGGCTACGTGATGGGCGTCGGCGATGAAGTCCCGGCGGGGATCGAGGCGCTCGGCGCCACGGTCGAACTCCTGGACGAAGCAGCCCTCGCGGAACTGGATCCGGCCGCCGGCGCAGATTCCGCCGACGAGCCGGGGTTCCACGCGATCGTCGTGGGCACGCGCGCCTACGCCGTGCGCGAAGACCTCATCGAGCACAACCGGCGTCTCCTCGAGTACGCCCGCCGGGGCGGCCACCTCATCGTCCTCTACCAGACCCAGGAGTACGTGCCCTCTGAGATGGCGCCGTATCCCGCGTCCCTTCCGCGGGGAGCGGAAGAAGTGTCGGAGGAGGATGCGCCCGTCCGCCTGCTCCGGCCCGACCACCCCTTGATGACGGCGCCCAACCGCATCGCCGAAGCCGATTTCGACGGGTGGATCGAGCAGCGCGGCTCCAAGTTCTTCACCGAGTGGGATCCGGCCTACACGCCGCTCGTGGAGACGCACGACACGGGCCAGGCCCCGCAGGAGGGCGTGTGGCTCACCGCTCCGGTGGGCGAGGGGCGCTACACCTACCTCGCGCTCGCCCTTCACCGGCAACTGCCGTACGGCGTGCCGGGCGCCTACCGTATCCTCTCCAACGTCATTTCATGGCGCTGACCACGCTCGACTGGGTTGTCGTCTGCATCTACGGCACGATCGTCCTCGCCATCGGGTTCGGGTTCGCCAGGCGGGCAAGCGGCAGCGTCGAGGACTATTTCATCGCCGGCCGCTCGCTCCCCTGGTGGCTCGCGGGCACGTCCATCGCGGCGACGTGGTTCGCGACGGACGCCCCGCTCGCGACAGCCGCCCTCGTACGCCGGCAGGGCGTGTACGGCAACTGGCTCTGGTGGTACGAGGCGGCGGGGATCCTCATGCTGACCTTCTTCTACGCGCGTCTGTGGCGGCGCGCGGGCGTCCTCACCGACGCCGAGGTCATCGAGATCCGCTACGGCGGGGCGCCGGCCCGGGCACTGCGGGGCTTCTCCGCCGTCTACCAGGGCCTCCTCAAGAACGCCGTCGTCATGGGCTGGGTCATGCTGGCGATGGTGAAGTTCAGCCGGGTGCTCCTCGGCTGGGACCCCGCCGTGACCCTGGCCGTGTGCGTCGGACTCGCGCTCGCCTACACGGTCGCGTCGGGGCTCTGGGGCGTCGTCGTGACCGACCTCCTCCAGTTCGTCGCCGGCATGCTCGGGGCGATGACCCTGGCGGGGATCGTACTCACGCGCTTCGGCGGCCCGGCGGCGATGGCGGACGCCGTGCGCGACGTGCCGGCAGCCCCGCCCGGCGCCCTCGATCTCGTGCCGTCGGCCGGAACCGCGTCCTCGCTCGAGATCGTCTCCTTCCTGTGCCTGATCGGCATCCTGTGGCTGAGGAGCGGACAGGGCGACGGCTACGTGGCGCAGCGCCTGTTCGCGACGCGGGACGAGCGGCAGGCCGTGAAGGCCTCGCTGTGGTTTGCCTTCGCGGGGACCGTGCTCCTCACCTGGCCCTGGATCGTGGTGGGACTCGGGTCGCTTCTCGTCTTCCCGCCGACAGCCATGGATCCGGCGCTCGCCGCGGATCCCGAACTCGCCTACCCGATGATGATCCGAGAACTCATGCCGGCCGGACTCCGGGGGCTGATGGTCGCCACCTTCCTGGCCGCGTTCATGAGCACGATGGACACGCACCTGTGCTGGGGAGCGTCGTACATGGTGAACGACGTCTACCGCCGCTTTCTGAGGAAGGACCGCTCCGAGCGGCACTACGTGGCGGCGTCGCGAATCATGGTCGTGCTGCTCGCGGTGGTCGCCGCTGGCGTCGCCTGGCAGATGGACTCGATCCAGCGGGGGTGGATCTACATCATCGAACTCACGGCGGGGGTCGCGCTCGTCTGGCTCCTGCGCTGGTACTGGTGGCGGGTGAACGCGTGGGCCGAGATCGCCGCCATGGCGGGCTCGGTGCTCCTGGCCAACGGCCGCGTCCTGGTCGGCGTTCTCGAGCCCGTGCTGCCCGCGGCGGCGATACGGGCCGCGGACGGGTTCTACGCGCCGGAGATGGACCTCATCCGGGCGGTCGTCATCCTAGTCGCCTGCACCGCGCTCTGGCTCGCCGTCGTGCTCATCACGCGGCCCGAGGCGGACGAAGTGCTGGACCGTTTCTACCGCCGCGTGCACCCGGGCGGATGGTGGCACCATGTGGCCGCGCGCACCGGCGTCCGCTCCGCCGACCCGCCCGCGAGCCGCATGTGGCCGGGCTTCCTCCTCGGCGCGCTCTTCGTCTACGCGAGCCTGCTCGGCATCGGCTACGTGCTCACGGGCCGGGCCGTCGTGGGCGCGCTCCTGATCGCCGTGTCGCTGGCGGCCGGTGCCATCACGGTGCGCATCGCGCACGCGGACACCTCCCCCGCAGCGCCCTCGCGGACTTCGCCATGAACGACCCGCTCAAGATCGTCCTCGTCGGAGCCGGCAGCCGCGAGTTCGGCCCCGCCTCGATCCGCGACGTCCTCCTCAGCGATCCCCTGTGCGACCGGGAACTGAGCCTGGTTCTCGTCGACATCGACCCGTCGGAACTGCCCCGCACGCGGGCGTACGCGGAGGCGGTGGCGGAGCGGCTGGGCCGGCAGGTCGCCGTGTCCGCGACGACGGATCTCGAAGCGGCCCTCCCCGGCGCCCGCGCCGTGGTCCTCGCCATCGAAATCAACCGCTACTTCTACTGGGCGCAGGACTTCCACGTCCCCCGCGCGTTCGGCTCGTCGCAGATCTACGGAGAGAACGGCGGGCCGGGCGGCCTCTTCCACGCCCTGCGCAACATGGGTCCCGCGGTCGACCTGGCGCGGGCGATGGAGATCCACTGCCCCGACGCGTGGCTCGTCAACTACACCAACCCGCTCACGAAGCTGTGCGAAGCCCAGAGCCGGCTTTCGTCGGTGCGCGTCGTCGGACTGTGCCACGGCGTCTTCCACGGGACGGAACAGATGGCGCGCCTCCTGGAACTGCCGGTGGAGCGCCTCGACGCGCGGGCGAGCGGGCTCAACCACTTCAGCTGGTTCGAGTCCGTGCGCGACCGCGAGACCGGTGAGGACCTCTACCCGCGACTCCGGCGCCGCGAGCGGGAGGCGCACTGGCTCCACGACTGGGACGAAATCGCCCTGAGCCGGATCCTGTTCCGGGTCTTCGGCCGCTATCCCAGCCCCGGGGCGAACCACATCGGCGAGTACCTGGGCTGGGCGCGGGAATTCCTCGGCAGCAGCCTCCTCCAGTTCTTCTACGACCCCGTGCACGGCGCCCCGTGGGAGACGGGCGAGACCCCGACCTGGCTCTACAACCTCGGCGAGAATCCGACGGACGTGCCGGCGTTTCCGGAGTCCCCGCTCCCTCGCGTGCGGGACGAGGGCGACGACCTCGGCGGGGAGGACGAACTCGGAGCCGACGGGGAACTGACGCCGTCGGCAGATCTCGCTCCGTCCGGCGAACTGGCGGTCCCCCTGCTCGAAGGCGTGCTGTGCGGGATCGACACCCATCTCGACGCGGTGAACGTCCCCAACGAGGGTTACGTGCCCGGCCTTCCCGACGGGGCCGTCGTGGAGGTTCCGGCCCACGCCGACGCGAACGGGCTGCATCCCGCCGCCATGGCGCCGCTGCCCGAGGGGATCCTCGCACTGCTTCGGACGCAAACGTCGATCAACCGCCTCCTCGTCGACGCTTTCGCGGACGGCTCCCGCGGCACGCTGCTGCAGGCGCTGCTCCTCGACCCCACGACGGATTCCTACCGCGCCGCGGTCCACACCATCAACGAGATGTTCCGGCTCCAGGGAGAGGTGCTGCCCGAGATGGAGTGGTAGGGGCCGGGTTGTCGGGGGTCGACGTCTTCTACCAATTGTAGGATGTCCACGCGCCGCAGTCGGTCGCCGGGCACGCGAGTCGTACCCGGAACGGCGAATCGTCGGAGCGGGGCGCCCGGTGCTGCTCGACGCAGCGCACCATGCGGGTCTCGCACCGGGGGCAGTCCGGCTCGCCACCGGGACCGGCGTGCTTGCGGTCGCGCCGTTCGAGCGTCTGACCTGCCTCGAAATCGAGAAGCGGCCCCTGCTGCGGGGCCGAATGCGACGGATCATTCATGGCGAAACACGATATTCCGGCCCAGCCCGGATCGGCCACCCCGGCCCAGCCGGGATCGGCCAGCCCGGCCGCGGCGGCCGGAGTCGCCGAGGCGGCGCTGCCGCTCGACGATCGCATCGACGAGTTGAGGGGCCAGTTTCCGATTCTCTCCCGCAAGACATACCTCAACTCCAACTCCCTCGGCGCGCTCTCCCTCCACTCCGTGGAGGAGCGCCGGCGCTTCGAGGAGCTGTGGCACGAGATGGGCGCGGCCGCCTGGTATGAGATCTGGGTCGCCAAGCTCGAAGAAGTCCGGGCTCAATTCGGGGACACGATCGAGGCCGACGCCGACACGATCGCGCTGATGTCGAGCGTTTCCGCGGCCGTCTCCGTCGTCTGGGGCGCCATCGCATCGAGCGTGCGGGGCACCGGCCGCGACAAGGTCGTGCTTACCGAACTCGACTTCCCGACGGTCGGCCACCACTTCCTGTCGCAGCGGGCGAACGGTCTCGAGGTGGAGATCGTGCCGAGTCCCGACGGGATCCACGTCCCGCTCGAGTCGATCCGCGCCGCCGTGGACGAGCGCACCGCGCTGCTCGCGACCTCGCACGTCTTCTTCACGAGCGGCAACACCCAGGACGCGGCGGAACTCACCCGAATCGCCCACGATGCCGGTGCGTTCATTTTGCTGGACGTATATCAGTCAAATGGACAACTGGCGATCGACGTCGGGGCGCTGGGGGTGGACTTCCTCGTCGGCGGGGCGCTCAAGTGGCTGTGCGGTGGTCCGGGGATGGCATATCTCCATGTGAACCCCTCCGTTAGCCTCGATCCGGTCACGCTCTCATGGTTCGGTGTTGAAAACCAGTTCCTTTTCGACATTCGCGATGCGACGCCCCGAGCCGACGCCAGGCGCTTCGAGCTGGGGACTCCCGCCGCCGGCGTCGCGTACACGGCCGCGGGAGGGCTGTCCGTCGTTCTCGAGTACGGAATCCCGGCCATTCAACACCGTAACCGGCTCCTGGCAAACGACTTGCGGGAGAGGCTGACGGATCTGGGCTACAGGCTCCACCAGGCCGCCGATCCGGCGGCGCGATCCGCCCTCGTCCTTGTCGAGCATGACGGAGATGCGGCCGCCGCCGTGCGTCACCTGGCCTCGCGCGACGTGGTTGTCGACCATCGCGGCCCGCTCGTTCGCTTCTCCCCCCACTTCTACAACACGCTCGAGGACAACGAACGCGCCGTGGCGGCGCTGGCCGAGATCTGAAGGTAAAGCGAGACGGTAAAGGACACTATGACCGAGACCGGGCCAGGCTTGGCCGGGACTCGGTCGAGCGTTTGGCCCGTAGCTGAGAAAGGGAGGAACCGATGGAAGACCTCACGCGGGCAGTGGAAGTGTTCGTGTCGATCAACCTCATCGTCCTGGGGGTGTCGTACCTCCTCCAGCCGGATGCCTGGAAGGCGTTCCTCACGCACCTGCAGTCGAAGGGCACGGCCGGCAGCCTGACGGTCGCGTTCCTCGCCATGGGGATCGGGTCCTTCATCGTCGCCTTCCACAACGTGTGGGGCGGGGTGCCGACGATCCTCACCGTCTACGGCTGGCTGGCGCTGGCGAAGGGCGCGTGCTACGCCCTGCTGCCCGGGGTCGCGCTCAAGGGGATGGACACGGGGCTCCGGATGGGCGCCGGTCTGTGGCGGGTCGGCGGCGTGCTGGTCGCGGCGATCGGTATCGTCGTCCTTCAACACGCCCTGCAGGGATGAGAAACGCCCCGCGGGGCTGAGAAGCTCAGGCCAGTCCGGCCCGGGCGGACATCGCAAGGGCGCCCGTTTCGTCGAGCGCCCTGAGATCCGCGCTGTCCCCGTCCCGTTTTCCCTCGAGGGCGATCGTCCGGTCGACGAACATCGGCCGGCGGGCCCGGAAGGTCAGCGTTCGCAGCGGCCGCCCGGAGCGCCGGACCGCGAGATCCGCGAGGAGCAGCGCCGTGAGCGGGCCGTGCACGACGAGATCCGGGTACATCTCGGTGTCGCGCGCGTAGTCCCGGTCGTAGTGGATGCGGTGCGCGTTGAAGGTGAGCGCCGAAAACCGGAACAGCATGGCGGCGTTCGGCGTGACCGACTCCGACCACTCCATCTCCTCCTTCGGGGCTGAAACGTCGGGCAGCACGAGCGGTTCGGTGGGCCGTTCGAGGAAGACCAGGTCCTGTTCCTCGACGATCTCCCCATCGTTGCCGGAGATCCGGTGCTCGACCGTGACCAGGACGAGAGGACCGCTTCGACCCGTCTTGGGCGTGACCGACACGACCGTCGAGCGACGGCGGAGCCCGTCGCCCACTCGCACGGTCCCGTCGAATTTCAGGCGTCCGCCCGCCCACATGCGGCGCGAGAACGGCAGCGCCGGCAGGAAGTCGCCGCGTTTCTGGTGGCCGTCGACGTCGAGCTGGCTGCCCGGAGCCAGTTCCCGGCAGTACATCCAGTGGAACAGCGGTGGGAGCGGGTCTCCCTCCGCCAGCGCCGACGGGTCCCGGTCCAGCGTGGCCAGCATGGCGCTCGCGAGCGCGGCGGAGGCCCGATCCACGACCTCCTCCGTACGTCCGACGCCCTGCGTTTCGCCCTTCATGGCCACCCCCACTCCTCCATGGCCGCTCCCCGCTTCAGAAGGACTTCGGGAGACCCAGGACGTGGGTCGCCACGTGGGACAGGATCAGATTCGTGGAGATCGGCGCGATCTGGTACAGCCGGGTCTCGCGAAACTTGCGTTCGATGTCGTACTCAGTGGAGAAGGCGAAGCCCCCGTATGTCTGCATGCACATGTCGGCCGCGGCCCAGGAGGCGTCCGATGCGAGGTACTTGGCCATGTTCGCCTCGGCTCCGCACGGCGCGCCGTCGTCGAACAGCGACGCCGCCCGCTCGACCATGAGCGCCGCCGCCTCCGTCTTCATGTGGGCTTCGGCGATGGGAAACTGGATCCCCTGGTTCTGCCCGATGGGGCGCCCGAACACCTCGCGGCCCTTCGCGTACTCCGCCGCGTGCTCCACGAAGAACCGCGCGTCACCGACGCACTCGGCCGCGATGAGCACGCGCTCGGCGTTCAGCCCATCGAGGATGTAGCGGAACCCCTTCCCCTCCTCGCCGATGAGGTTCGCCGCCGGTACGCGCAGTCCGTCGAAGAACACCTCGGTGGTGGAGTGGTTGATCATCGTCTCGATGGGCCGGATCGTGACGGACTCCCCGACTTCGTCCCGCAGGTCGACCAGGAACACGGACATCCCCGCCGTGGGTTTCGCGCTCTCCTCGCGAGGCGTCGTGCGCGCGAGCAGGAGCATGAGATCGGAGTGTTCGGAGCGGGAGATCCAGGTCTTCTGTCCGTGGATCACGTACGCGTCGCCGTCACGCTCGGCCGTCGTCGCGATCCGGGTCGTGTCCGTGCCGCAGGTCGGCTCGCTCACTCCGAAGGCCTGCAGACGCAACTCTCCCGCCGCGATTCGGGGCAGGTACCGCCGCTTCTGCGCCTCGCTGCCGTGCCTGAGCAGCGTGCCCATGATGTACATCTGGGCGTGACAGGCGGCCCCGTTGCACCCGGTGCGCTGGATCATCTCGAGGATGACGCACGCCGCCTTGAGGTCGAGTCCGGCGCCCCCGTACTCCTCGGGGATGAGCGCCGCGAGGTACCCCGCCTCGGTCAGCGCCTCGATGAACGCGGTCGGGTACGCGCTCTCGCGGTCCCGGTCGCGCCAGTACTCGCCCGGAAAGCGCTCGCACAGGCTGCGAACGCCCTCGCGGATCGCCTCGTAGCCGTATTCGGAACTCGTGAACACGCGGCCGGTTTCCATCCGGGTTTCGTCGATTGAAGGGACGGGACGGAGGGTACGGGTTGCCGGCGGCCGCCGCGATGCCTGCCGCCGATGGCTCCAGGCGGGACGCCGATGGCTCCGGACGGAACGCGGCGGCATATTCTCCGCGGGACGGAACACGGAGAGAGGTGGAGCACAGTGGACGACCCGGACATCTCGCCACAGCGTGAATCCGATGACGCCGATTGGGGGGAGCAGGTATTCCGATCGCTCCCGGGCCTCGGCATCCGCCACGTCGCCACGGTGCCGGACGCGGGTCTCGGGAGACTCCTCGAACTGTGCGAAGCGGACCCCGGGATCCGGCTCATCACGCTCACGACGGAGGAGGAGGGGATCGCCCTCGCCTGCGGCACGTGGCTCGGCGGCGAACTCGCGGTCGTCGCCATCCAGTCGAGCGGGGTCGGCAACATCGTGAACATGCTCGGGCTCCCGAACGTGTGCCGGATTCCGTGTCTCCTCCTCGTGTCCATGCGCGGCGAAGCCGAGGAGCGGAACCCGTGGCAGGTCCCCGTGGGGCGCGCCGTGCCCGACCTCCTCGCCGCCCTCGATGTGAACGTGTTCCGGCCGGAGTCCGCCTCCGGGGTGGCGCCGGCGTTCGCGGAAGCCGCCGTCCGGGCGCGGGAGACCGGACGCCCCGCCGCCGTGCTCGTCAGCCAGCACATCATCGGCGCCAAGTCGTTCGTGAGCGGAGACTGATGCGCGACGCGGGACTGGACCGGCGCGCGCTCGTCGCCGGGATCCTGGACCGGCGCGGCGACGCTGCCGTGGTCGCGGGACTCGGATCTCCGGCGTGGGATTGTCACGCGGCGGGCGACTCGCCGCTGAACTTCTACTTCTGGGGCGCGATGGGCGGAGCCGCGATGCTGGGACTTGGCGTCGCCCTCGCGCGGCCGACCCGGCGGGTGCTCGTCGTTACCGGGGACGCGGAGATGCTGATGGGGGTGGGGAGCCTCGCCGCGATCGCCGCCCAAGCCCCTCCGAACCTCGCCCTCCTCGTGCTCGACAACGAAGCCTTCGGCGAGACGGGACGGCAGGCGGGGCTCACGGCGAAGAACACGGATATCGCGGCGATCGCGCGGGGGGCCGGCATCGAGGCCGCCTTCACGGTCGGCGGCGAATCCGGGGAAGGGTCGGCGGGGCCGGACGTCGAGGGGTCGGCGGGGGTGGACGTCGCCGCGCTGGCGGCGACCCTGTTCGAGGAGGAGGGCCCGGTGCTGTGCGTCGCGAAGGTCGCCCTCAGCGCTGAATCTGGCTCATATCCGCCGCGGGACGGCGTCCTGCTTCAAACCCGCTTCCGCGCCGCGCTCGCCGGCGACTGAGCGCCGGCGCCGGCGCGCCGACCGGGGCCAGCAGCCCGCTAGAGGAGGCTGGAAGGGTCGTAGCCCACGCCCCGCAGGATGCGCTCCACCGCCTCCCCGAGCTTCGAGTTCGGGGTGGAGGCGCCCGCCGTGATGCCGATGCTGATGTTCCCGTCCGGCAGCCACGCGCCCTCCGTCACCGTTTCGTCAGTTCCCAGCGGCTTGTGGGTGATGCGTCCGCGCACGGTATCGATGCAGGCGGCGTCCTCGATGTGAAACGTCGTCGTGTACAGGCTGCAGAGGTACGCGAGCTGGTTCGTGTTCGAGGAGTTGTAGCCGCCGATCACGACCATGAGGTCCGGCGGATCCTCCATCATGTCCTTCACGGCGTCCTGCCGCTTCTGGGTCGCCGAGCAGATCGTGTCGAAGCTGCGGAACCGGTCCGGCATCTCCTCCGGTCCCCAGCGGTCCGCGATCGACTCGCCGAGTTTCGCGGCGATGGCCAGCGACTCGGAAGCCAGCATCGTCGTCTGGTTGGCGACCCCGATCTTCTTCAGGTGGAGGTCGGGATCGAACCCGTCGGACACCGACTCCGCGAACGTCCGCATGAAGGAATCCCGCTCCCCTTCTCCGCGGATATACGCGCAGACGAGCAGGGCCTGTTCCATGTCGCGTACGATGAGGAACTTCCCGTTGTCGTGCTTCAGGACCTGCGAACTGGTCGCCCGCGTCTCCTCGTGCCAGTACTTGCCGTGGATGACCGACGTGAAACCCTCGCGGGCGTAGCCGTCCACCCGCTTCCAGACGTTGAGCACGGAACCGCATGTCGTGTCGACGAGAACGCAGTCGAGGGCCCGCAACGCCTCGAAGTCGTGCAGCGTCACGCCGAAGGCCGGAATGATCACGACGTCGTCGACGGTGATGCCGCTGAAGTCGAACTCCCCGGTGTCGGAGGGATAGAGGAACTCGATCTCCATCTCCTGGAGCCGGCGGTTCACATGCGGGTTGTGGATAATCTCGCCTACGAGGAGGATCCGCCGATCCGGGAACTTGCGGCGCGACTCGTATGCGTAGTCCACCGCGCGGTCCACGCCGTAGCAGAAACCGGAACTCTTCGCGAGACGCAGGAGGATCCGGCCCGCCTGAAGCTCGAAGTCCCGCTCCCTGATCAGGGAGACGATGGCGCTCCCATACTCGAAATCGATCACCGGCTGGATCTCCTTCTTCAGACCCAGCCCGCGCCGGTAATAGCGTTCGTCCGCGGTCGGCGCCTTGCGACCGCCCGCCTTCAGTGTCTGTTTCGCCATGCCCTAAAGATGGCAAGAACTCGCGTGGCTGCCAAGCAAGCGCCGATGGCTGCCGAGCAAGCACCGCCGGCTGCCGTCTTGACGCACACCGCCCGCATCGGCAGACCTCTTAGGCGCGTCGTTGCGCCACATCGGCGGAGAAGGGGGTACAGGGAGGGAAGCCGGCGGGCCCGAAACCTGCACCGGAAGACGCAAATCCGACTCACGCGCGCACGTTGCGCGAGGACATAGAAGCTACGCGAGTATGAGCGAAGAAAACGGACGCAAGGATCAGGCTGAGGCGGTGCCGCCGGAAAACGGCGGCGTGCTGCTCGAGATGAAGGTCGCCGAAGTAGAGGGCGACGAGGCAACGGCCCCCGCCGAAGAGACGGAACCGGGGCGCCGGGCCGAGTCGAAGCGCATGCGGCTGCCGGTGCTCCCCCTCCGCGGTACGGTCGTGTTCCCTGCCGTGGCCGCGCCGATCGCCGCGGGCCGTGAAAAGACGATGAAGGCCATCGACCGGGCGATCGCGGGGGAGAAGCTGCTCTTCGCGGTTGCCCAGCTCGATGCCGACGTCGAGCGGCCCGACCCCGAGCACCTGTTCCGCATCGGCACCGTGTGCCGAATCGCGCAGATGCAGAAGGTGCCCGGCGGCATCCAGATGGTCATCCAAGGCGACACGCGTGCCGCCGCCCTCGAATACGACGAGCGCGACGGATACCTCGAGGTCGTCGCGCGCGAAATGGACGACATGGATCCGCTCGACCCCGAAGAGCGGGCCTTCGCGGCCCTCTACAAGGAGGTCCACGAGAGGTCCGCGGAAGTCAGCCGCCTGCGCGGCGTCCCGAAGGAAATCGTCGACCACCTCCTGGGCGGCGTGTCGACGCCCGGCGAACTCGCCGATCTCGTCGCCTTCTACACCGAACTCGAGGTCGAGCAGAAGCAGGAACTTCTCGAGACCCTCTCCGTCGAGGCGCGGCTGCGCTCGCTTCTCGTGCACCTGCAGAAGCAGATCGGCCTGCTCGAGGCGCAAGAGGAGATCCGCGAGCAGGTCCAGGAGGAGTTGGGGGAGAGGCAGCGCGAGATCTTCCTGCGCGAGCAGATGAAGGCGATCCAGAAGGAGCTGGGCGAGGACATCGACTCCCAGGAGGCGAACGACCTCCGCGAGCGCATCGAGGCGCTCGAGTTGCCGGAGGAGGCGCGCCAGGAAGTCGACCGCGAGCTTCGGCGCCTCGAGCGCATCCCGCGCGAGTCGGCGGAGGCCCAGGTCGTGCGGACGTACCTGGAGATCGTCGCGGACCTGCCGTGGTCCGAAACGACCGAGGAACAACTGGACATCGCCCGGGCCGAGGAGATCCTGGAACGGGACCACTACGGACTTCGCGACGTCAAGGATCGGGTCCTCGATTTCCTGGCGGTCCGCAAGCTCCAGGAAGAGACGCGGTTGCGCGAAGCCGCCGAAGCGGAGGCGGACGGCGGCGGGGACGCGGCGACCGACGAGGAGGAGGGGACCGAAGCTTCGGGGAATGGCGACGCGGAGGGCGAGGCGGAGGCGGAGGCCCCGGAAGGGTCCGATGGAGAAGAGTCCGACGAGGCCGGGACCGACTCGGTACCGGGATATGACGACGACCGCGCGGGGGAGACGCTGCTCTTCGTCGGACCGCCGGGCGTGGGCAAGACTTCGATCGCCCGTTCCATCGCCGACGCCATGGGCCGCAAGTACGTCCGCGTGTCGCTGGGCGGAGCGCGTGACGAGGCGGATATCCGCGGACACCGGCGCACGTACGTGGGCGCGATGGCCGGCCGCATCATCGAGGGATTGAAGCGAGCGGGGACGAAGAACCCCGTGTTCCTTCTCGATGAGATCGACAAGCTGGGCGTCTCCTTCCAGGGCGACCCCTCGGCCGCGCTGATGGAGGTGCTCGATCCGGCGCAGAACGAGGCGTTCGTCGACCACTACCTCGGGGTGCCCTTCGATCTCTCCGAGGTGCTGTTCATCGCCACGGCGAATGTCTTCCAGCAGATCCCCGGACCGCTGCGCGACCGGATGGAGGCGATCGAGTTCCGCGGCTACACGGAAGCCGAGAAGCTCGAGATCGCGCGCCGTTTCCTCCTGCCCCGGCAGAAGCGACGGAACGGCCTGCTCCCGGAGCAGGTCGAGGTCGACGAGGGCGCGATTCGGGCGATCATCACGCGCTACACCCGCGAGGCCGGCGTGCGGCAGCTCGAACGCGAACTCGGTTCGGTCTGCCGGAAGTCCGCGCGGAAGATCGCGACGGGATCCTCGGAGGCAGCCGTGGGCGCGGACGACCTGCGCGAGCTGCTGGGACGACCGAAGGTGCATGCCGCCGAGAAGATGGAGGAGGATTCGGTCGGCGTGGCGACGGGCATGTTCTACACGCCCGTGGGCGGTGACATCATGCTCGTCGAGACCCGGGTCCTGAAGGGCAAGGAGGGGCTCGTCCTCACGGGGCAGCTCGGCGACGTCATGAAGGAGAGCGCGCAGGCCGCCCTCACCTTTGCGCGCAGCCATGCGAACGGGCTCGACCTCACGGAGGAGCGGCTACGGGACCACGAGATTCACATTCACGTCCCGGCCGGAGCCATCCCCAAGGAAGGACCGTCGGCGGGCATCGCCATGGCGGTGGCGCTCGTGAGTGCCCTGGGCGACCACCCCGTGCGGCACGACGTCGCGATGACGGGCGAGATCACGCTTTCGGGGCGGGTGCTCCCGATCGGCGGGGTCAAGGAGAAGGTGCTCGGCGCCGCCCGCGCCGGGATCAACGAGATCATCCTTCCGGCGATCAACGAGGGCGACCTGGAGGACCTCCCGGATCACGTGTGCGAGCAGCTCGAGTTCCACCTCGTGGAAACGCTCGACGAGGCGCTCGCGGCCGCGCTCGCCAACGGCTCGCTCGAGGAGGGGACGCTCGCCTTTTCGGACAGCGGGGAAGAGTCCTCCGGCTAGCCGGCCACCTCCGGTGCGGCGACATAGGCGTCGATGTCTTCGATCGCGTCGAGCATGATGTGGGGGCGTTCGATCACCAGCTCCCGCTCCGAGAACGGACCCCATAGCGCGGCGATCGTCGTCACGCCGGCGGCGTGTCCCGCCCGCATGTCCCACACGGAGTCCCCCACGTAGGCGGCGGTTTCGGCGGCCGCTTCCAGCCGTTCGAGCGCCAGCCGGATGGGGGCCGGGTCGGGCTTGTGCGGCACGGGTTCATCGGACGTGACGATCACGTCGAACAGCGCCTCGTCCAGCGCGCACGCCGCCAGGCTGCGGGCCGTGCCGGCGCTCGCCTTGCTCGTGACCACGCCGAGCCGCACGCCTCTCTCGCGCAACCGCCCGACCGTCTCGCGCACGCCCGGAAACGAGCGGATGAGGCGTTCGTGTTCCCGGAAGTTGTGGTCGATGTAGGTGTCGACCATGGCCTGAACTTCCTCGGCCGAGTCCACGAGATAGCCGAGCTGGGTCCGCAGCGGCTGGCCCAGCGTCCTCAGCCACACCTCGTCCGGAGGGGGGTCCTCGAAGTGGGTCCTCATCGTATGGCGCCAGGATTCGGCGATGAGGTGGGTCGAGTCCACGAGGGTCCCGTCGAGGTCGAAGAGGATCGTTTCCAGCGGGCGGCGGGGCGACATGGGGAGCGAGGGTGCCGACCCGCGGGCGCAGCGTCAACCCCGGCGGCGCGCGGCAAGAGCCCCGCGGCGTTCGAGCAGCGCCAACGCTGGGTTTTGCCACGCGCTGCCGCACTACCGATAATCGGGCCATGAACGAGAAGAAGGCGGGCGGCGCGGGAGCGATCCGGAAGATCGCGATCAACACCGGCGGAGGGGACGCGCCGGGGCTGAACGCGGTGATCCGCGCCATCGTGCTGAGTGCCCGCCGCCGCGGCTGGAGCGTGGTGGGCATCGAGAACGGCTACGGGGGACTGCTGGCGGACGATCCCGGGCAGGTGGTTCCGCTGGGGAGCGATGAGGTGCGGGGGATCACGCACCGCGGCGGGACGATTCTGGGGACGACCAACCGCTCCGACCCGTTCGCGTGGCCCGTGCGTTTGCCGGACGGTTCGATCGAGGAGCGGGACCGGTCCGGCGAGGTCATCGAGAGCCTCCGGGAGCATGGCATCGACGCGTTGGTCGCGATCGGCGGGGACGGCAGTCTCGACCTCGCACACCGGCTTTCGAAGCGGGGGCTTCCGGTGGTCGGCGTGCCGAAGACGATCGACAACGACCTCTGCGGAACCAGCCTCACGTTCGGGTTTCTCACGGCGGTGGAGACGGCGACCGACGCGATCGGGAAGCTTCACTCCACGGCGGAGAGCCACCGCCGCGTCATGGTCGTGGAAGTCATGGGACGGGACGCCGGATGGATCGCGCTCTACAGCGGACTGGCCGGCTCGGCCGACGTCATCCTCATCCCCGAGATTCCCTTCGACATCGAACGAGTGTGCGACAAGATCCGGGAGCGCGATGCCTCGGGGCGCGACTTCAGCATCGTCTGCGTGGCGGAAGGCGCCAAACCCGCCGGAGGCGAGATGGTGACCAAGATTCTCCCCGGCGGTGCGGACGTCGCGGACGACCAGGAGCGGCTGGGCGGGCTGGGCGACATGGTGGCGCGGGAGATCGCCCGGCGCACGGGGAAGGAGACGCGGTCGCTGACGCTGGGCCACCTGCAGCGCGGCGGCACGCCGACCTCCTACGACCGCGTCATGTCGCTGCGCTTCGGCGCCGCCGCCGTACGCTGCGTGGCCCGCGGCCGATTCGGGACGATGGTCGCACTCGATCCGCCGCTCGTCCGCGCGATCCCGCTCGCGGAGGCGCTCGCCAACCCCAAGCTGGTGCCGGTGGACGGCGACATCGTGATGACCGCCCAGGCGATCGGGGTCAGCCTCGGCGACTGACCCCGGAGGCCCGGGGCGGCTGATTCGGGGCGGTCAGCCGGTGGCGGCGGCGTAGCGGGCGGCCACGGCGGCCCAGTCCACGACGTCCCAGAACGCGGCGAGGTAGTCCGCGCGGCGGTTCTGGTAGTTCAGGTAGTACGCGTGCTCCCACACGTCCACGCCCAGGAGCGGCGTGTCTCCCTGCATCAGCGGGCTGTCCTGGTTCGCGGTGGAGTACACGGAGAGTTCGCCGCCGCCCCCCGCCACGAGCCACGCCCAGCCGCTGCCGAAGCGGGTGAGCCCCGCCTGCTGGAACGCCGCCTTGAAGTCGTCGAAGGAGCCGCAGGCCCCGTCGATCGCGGCCGCGAGGCCGCCGGACGGACTCCCGCCCCCGTTCGGAGACATCGAAGTCCAGAACAGCGAGTGGTTCGCGTGTCCGCCGCCGTGGTTCCGCACCGCGCCGCGGATCGACTCGGGCACGTCGCCGATGCCGCGCAGGAGGGCCTCGAGTGAAAGGCCCGCGAGGTCGTCGTGACCCTCGAGCGCGCCGTTCAGCATGTTCACGTACACCTGGTGATGCTTGCCGTGGTGGATTTCCATCGTGCGCGCGTCGATCGTCGGTTCGAGCGCGTCGTGGGCGTACGGCAGGTCGGGCAAGGCGTGCATCCTACCTCCTCGGAATCAAGAGCCCCCGGCCGGGGGCCGTAGTGACGAATGCCGGATTCTTGAACGCTTCGGCAAGGTATGCGCGCGGTGGGGACCGTGACCAGCCACTTCCGCTTACCGCGTGCTCCCGCCTACTCCCGTGCCGTGACCTGCTTCCCACCGGTCTCGTCTTTCTCCTGTCCAATCGTTTCAACCATGAGGAGAGGGATCGCGGTGGCGGCAAGATGTCGTGCCCTGGTGGCGGGGTTGCTCGTACTGGCGGCCGCGGGTTGCGTGGAAGAGCGGGGCATCGTCGGACCGCCGCTGCCCGATCCCCCCTTCGATCCCGAGCTGGCGGCGTACTCCATCTACTCGCTCCGGTTCGCGGCGGACAACGCGATCGTCGCGCAGGTGCGGACGATCGCCGAGGTGCTCGGGCTGTCCGAACCACGGGCGAACCGGGTGGCCCACGCACAGCTCCGGGGCTCGTCCGATCGGGTCGATCTCCTCCGCGCTCTCGAGCCGCGTTCGCTCGAACGCGCGGTGGCGAACGTCGCGGCAAGCCGTGCATCGGGCGGGAAGACGCCACTCTTCCCGATCAACATTCTCGGCAAGGAGTTCATCTTCGACGCGTCCGACGACGCGTACGTCGAGTACGGGGACGGAGGACCGGAAAACGGGGTCCGGTTCGAGTTGTACGTGGTGGACCTTTCGTCCGGTCTTCCCGCGCTTCCGCTGCGGCCGTTCGGGTTCGTGGATCTCATGGACGAGAGCGACGCGGTGTCCGCCCGGTTGCGGATACGGGCCTTCGATACGAGCGGGGGCGGGACCCGGCGCGTCGCCGATTACGTCGTGGACGGCGCCTTCGCATCCGATGCGAACGGGGTGTCGGTGAGCCTGCTCTCCGAAGGCTTCGCGGAAGACCAGAACGGGCGCTTCGATTTCGAACTCGACGAGTTGCTGGAGTTCGATGACGCGGCCGGCATGACGTACGTCACGTCGACGCACCGCGTGCTCTCGGCGGAGGGGACCGAGGTACGGTTGCGGGTGGGCGGCGGCCTGTCGGCGGATGGATCGCACGCGGACCTTCTCTTCCGCATGGACATCGATGGCTCGGCCGGGCGGACGCTCGTTGACCTCGCGGTCGTGAACGGGGCTCAGGAGGGAGAGATCCGCCAGGCGGGGCGCGTGGAGGCTCTGGTGGAGGGCACCGTGGAAGCGCCGGTCTTCATCGCTGCCGCGGGACCGGGATTCACCGGCTCCGAACTTGCGGCGCTCGACGAGATCCTGTTCGGCATCGACGACGTGCTCGCGTTCGCCGGCGAGGCCTACGTCCCGCTCGCCGACCTCTTCGCCTACTGAGCGGGCAGGCCTCGCCTCCTGAGCTGACAGGTTTCAGGCGGCGGCGATCTCGTTGAGGGCGCGGCGGACGAGGACGGGGATCATGGCGCGGCGCCATTCCGGATCGACCGTGATGTTGGAGAGCGGGTGACACTGGCGGAACGCCTGCTCGGCCACGGCCTCGATCACGCCGGGACCGAGGCGGTTCCCCATGGCGGCGTCGTCGACCTTGCCCACATGGCGGGGATAGGCGCCCATGGCGGAGACGACGAGGCGGAAATCGGACACGCGGCCCTCGTCGTCGCGTCCGACGCGCACCGCGAGGTTGGCTAGCGGGAAATCGATCGCCGCGCGTGGCCGGAGTTTCTGAAACGCGACCTGCGTACCCGCCGGCGGCCGCGGAACCCGGATCGCGACGACGAGTTCGTTTCTTCCGATGGATCGGTTCCAGATCCCGTCGGACGTGAAGAACCGCCGGATCGGCACATCGCGCGTCCCGTCCTCATCCGCGACCTCCAGGACCGCGTCGAGCACCGCGAGCACGGGAGGCGTATCCGCCGAGTGCGCCGCGACGCAGCGGGTGCCGCCCTTCACGACGTGGCAGAGGTCGCCGTCCTTCTTCAGGCAGTAGCCGAGCGCCTTCCGCCAGAACTTCGTCTGGTTGTAGTACGCGCAGCGCGTGTCGAGACACACGTTGCCGCCGATGGTGCCGACCCGCCGCAACTGCGGACCCGACACGAGTTCGGCGGCGCGGGCGAGGCTCGGGATCTGCGCGAGGACGTCCGGGTGGGTCGCGACCGAAGTCAGCGTCTCGGCCGCCCCGATGCGGATCTCCTCCTCGGTGGAAGCGATCCCGCGCATCTCCCGCACCCGGCTGAGGGCGACGAGGTGGCCGGGGGTGAACAGCCCGTGCTTCATGTTGGGGACGAGGTCGGTCCCGCCGGCGATGGGCATCGCGTCGTCGCCATGGGCGGCGAGCAGCGACAGCGCCTCGTCGAGCGCGCGCGGCATGTGGTATTCGTACGGATGAAGCCTGAGCATGTCCGGCAAACTAGTGTCGTGTCCCGGACGCGACACTAACCTGTGGGCCGGATCGCGCTCAAACCCGAAAACCGAAGCCGGAGGAGAGGTGGACCCCGACTCGCTGAGAGAATTCGCGGCGGAGCTGGCCGAGGCGTCGGGCCGGGCGGTCGCGGGCATGTTCCGACATCCCGACCTGGCCGTGGAATCCAAGGCGGACGAGTCGCCCGTCACCGTCGCGGACCGCTACGCCGAGACGCTGCTGCGCGACCGGATCCTGGAGCGTTTTCCCGACCACGGCATCGTCGGCGAGGAGTTCGGCCCGCACAACGAGGACGCCGAGTACGTGTGGGTGCTGGACCCGATCGACGGGACGATCTCCTTCGTCGCGGGCGTCCCTCTGTTCGGGACGCTCATCGGGCTGCTGCGCGACGGGGAGCCGATTCTCGGGGTGATCCACCAGCCGGTCACGCGCGAACTGGCCATCGGCACCGCGTCGGGGACGACCTTCAACGGGGAGGCGGTGAGGGTCCGCGAAGACCGCCCGCTGTCGGAGGCGATGCTCCTCACGACGGATCCGGGAGCGGTCGGCCGGCACCGGAACCTCGCCGGGTTCGAGGCGCTGTGGTCGAGAACGGCGCTGTACCGCGGCTGGGGCGACTGTTACGGATATCTCATGGTCGCGACGGGGCGGGCCGACATCATGCTCGATCCGGTCATGCACCCGTGGGACATTGCGGCGCTGGTCCCGGTGATCCGCGGCGCGGGCGGCGTGATCACGACCTGGGAAGGGGACGATCCCATCGGCGGCGCGTCGACGGTGGCGGCCGCGCCCGCGCTGCACGGAGAGGTGATGGAGATCCTGAACGGAACCGGAACGTCATGACGGGAACGAAACGCTACACGGGGGCGTCGGCCGCCCTTCTGCTGGGGCTCGCGGCATGCGGCGGGCCGGCGTCGATCGTGGTCGACAACGCGAACATCATCGACGGCACGGGGGACGCGTGGCCGACAGGGCGGCTCGTCGTGGTCGACGGCCTGATCACGTGCGTGGGCGCGCAGGCCGACTGCGCCGTGCCGGCAGGCGTGGAGGCGCTCGACGCCGATGGCTTCTGGGTGGTGCCGGGGCTGATCGATGTGAAGGAGGCCGCGGAGGTGCCGAGCAACGAGCAGGCCGCCTACCTCGCCTTCCTGCTCGGCGTCACGACGGCGGCCGTCCCCGAGATCCCGGAGGGTCCCGACGGGGAGCGGCTGCCGCCGACGGGCAGCGATGACGCGCGCATTCCGGCGCCGCGGCCGGCGGCGCCCGTCGAGGAGCCGCCGTACCCGTTCGGTCTCTTCGGCCAGGCGCTCGCCGCCACGGTTCCGCTCGACGCGGGCGGGCCGCCCGGGCGCGAGCCGCGAGATCTCCAGCTCTACGCGCGGTCGCGGCCGGCGCTGGCCGACCGCGAGGCGCTGCTGGACTCCGCCCGGGCGATGGGGGCCCGGGGCGCCGCGTTCGCGCCGCGCCTCCTGGAGCAGGAGCGCTGGGCGGCGCCCTACCGACTTCCGCACGGGATGAACCGCCTCGTCGAATACGCGATGGTCGCGGAGCGCATTCAGGACCGGCTGCTTCCCGACCGGACGCCCGCCGAGGCCGAACGGCTGGGTGCGGCCCTGGAGGTGCACCGCGAGTTCGTGCGGGAGTTCCACGCCGCCGGAGGATCCGTCTCCACGGCGACGAACGGCGCGCTCGCGCCGGGGCTGGCGCTGCACGAGGAGATGGACGCGCTCGTCACGGCCGGATTGACGGCGGAGGACGCCCTCTACGCCGCCACGCGCGAGGCGGCCCGCTACCTGGGGCTCGAAGATTCGCGGGGTACGCTGGAGCCGGGCAAGCTGGGGGATTTTCTCATCCTGGAGAGCGATCCGCGCCTGGACATTTCGCTCACGCAGACGGTGTCCCGCGTGGGCAAGGGCGGGGTCCTGTACGATCCGCCCACGCTCTTCGACGCCCTGCTCGACAACCCCGGAAACCGGGTTTCGGACAATCCGGTGCGGCTCCTGATCGGCGGGGCCGCGCTCCTGCTCACGCTGCTCCTCTTCGCGCGCGGCGTCAGGCGTCACCGCCGTTCGCTCGGACCCCGCGTCGTTCCGTAGCCGGCAACTGCGGCGCCGGGAGGACCGCCGGGCGGGCGAGCTACCAGAACGGCTCGGTCGCGGCGAACGTGCGCCAGGATTCGACCAGGCCGGGCTCCGCCTCGCGCGCCCACCGGTCGTACCAGTCGCCGACCCGCGAAGCCCCCTCCGCCGCGGACGGATCGGCCGCGGCCAACTCCCGCGCGATCAGCCGGGCGACCGACGCGTCGTTCAGGCGGCCGAGATCGTCCTGCAGCGCCGACAGACGTCTGAGGTACGGGCCCACCGCCGGGCCGGGGAAGAGGGCCCGCGAGTAGTCGCACGCATAGCGGAACTTCTTGAGCGCGATCCTGACCCGGTGGCGCTCCGGCTCGGTGAGGCGGTCGAAGCCGCTGCCCGCCTCCATGAGGCTCCGGTATCTCGCGACCAGCCTGTCCCTCGCCGTATCCACGAGGGACGCGTCGCTGTCCTCGACGACGAGACCGCCGCCGTGCGCCACCTGCAGCAGGTCCAGGACGAACCGGTTGAACCGCCGGCCGAGAATCAGCTTCCGTGCCGACGCAAGGGCCGCTTCCCGGCGGCCTTCGGCGGCCTCGCGAAGCCGGAGCAGCGCGGAGACGCGCGGATTCGCCTCGATCACCGGAGGCAACGTCTCGAGCACGAAGACGTCGAAATCGCGCGCCGGGCCCAGCCGCTTGAGCGCCCGCCGGGCCTCGCGGTTCAGGGCGGCCGCGCGGGATCCGAGATCGGGCTTGAGGAAGAGGAGCGCCGAGCGCAGCCGCCGCAGGGAGACCCGCAGTTGGTGGATGCCTTCGGGATCGCCGGCCTCCAGCACCGGCGCGAGATTCCCCGTCACATGGATGGACGCGGCCCGGACCACCTTCGCGAGCGCCCCGCCGATAGAATCCGCCGGTTCGAGTTTCACCCGGGTCGCCCGGACGGCGGGCGGCGACGTGCCGAGAAGCAGATCCGTGCCGCTCGCCGCCTTCGAGCGCGTCCCGAGCCTGAGGCGACGCTTCTCCAGGAGAGCGCGCGCACCCGCCAGCATGTCCCCCACCGGCCCGCTCAGCAGCTCCAGCTCCAGTTCGGCTACCGCCGCCTCGCGTTCGCCGGCCGAGATCCGCCCCATGTCCAGCGACGCCTCGATCAGAGCGTCGCCCGTCCGGACCTCCTTTTTCGTGCGCTCGATGTCGGTGAGGAAGGTGGGGTTCAACGCGTCGGCATCCGGGATCGCGAGTTCACCTACGGGAGCCTCAGGAGGGAGTTGATCGAGCCTCGGCGTCGCATCCTCCGGGGCCGCGGGCGGCAGGAGTGACGTCCACTCGCCGCGCGTCAGCCCGTCCCCCTCGTCCCGCTTCAGGGTCAGCTCCCGGACGCCGCGCCCACGCCGGATCCTGAGGGCGAAGCCGCGACGCCGGAGATGGCCCTCCGGGGTGTCGTAGTAGACCGTCACCAGTTGCTCGCGGGCCGGGCGAGTACCGCCCAGGTCGCCGAAGACCGCGGCAAGCTCGGCCGGATCTCCGGTGAGCTTGACCTCGACCTCGACCGTCGCCGGCACCATGGAACCCGGAGTCGTGTCCACCGACGCTAGGCGACGGCGGCGCAGGCCTCCTCGAGAAGGGCCGCTACGCGGTCGAGCGCTTCGTCGAGTGCCGCGGCCGGACTGCCGAAGCCGATCCGCAGGTAGTGGTCCATCCCGAAGTGGTCTCCGGGGACGACGAGGACACCCCTCTCGGCCCGCAGCCGTTCCGCCAGCTCGGTCGAGTTGATGTCGAGACCGTAGCGCACGTAGCAGATCGCGCCGGCCTCCGGGGCCCGGTACGAGAACAGGTCCGCGCGGTCGTCGAGCCAGCGGGTGACGCGGGAGAGGTTGGCGCGGATGATCCCCCGCGTCCGTTCGAGCACGCGGGGGCGCACATCGGCGCTCAGGACGCGGCGCGCCGCGACGTCCGAGAGCGTCGCCGGCGTGATGGTCGTGTAGTCCTTCCGGCTCCAGAACTCCTCGTGCATGTGCGCCGGCGCGGTGATCCAGCCGAGCCGGAGCCCCGGAAGCGCGTAGGCCTTCGAGAGCGAGCCCGTCACGATCACCCGGTCGTAGCGGCCCCAGAAGCTCGGCGTCTCCGGGCCCTCGACCTCCGCCCCGACGTAGACCTCGTCCGCCAGAATCCAGGCCCCGACCGCCTCGGCGGCGCCGACGATTTCGTCCATCGCCGACGCCGTGAGGACGGCTCCCGTCGGGTTGTTCGGATTCGTGACGATGACGAGGCGCGTCCCCGGCGTGATGACTTCCGCGGCGCTTCCCGGCGCGGGCTGCCAGCCACGCGTTTCATCGAGCTTCCACGAGACCACATCCGCGCCCAGTCCTCGCGCCAGCCCAGGCGTCTGGCCGTAGGTCGGTTCCAGAGCCACGACCCGGTCCCCGGCCGACACCAGGCTCCAGAGCACGACATAGTTCGCTTCGGCCCCTCCGGTCGTGACGATGATGTTCTCGGGAACGGCCCCCTCGTACAGGTCGGCGATCACGGCCTTGAGCGGATCGGAGCCATCGCTCTGTCCGTACTCCAGGCGGACGCCGCCCGGGTCCAGGTCGATGAGTTCCAGCAGTTCCGACAGCGTCAGCGGGTGCACGCCGCTCTCGGAGAGGTTGTAGTCCACGCGGTGCTCGAACGTCGACTGCCACCGCTCCATCAGGAATGGGGGAACCCGCATCTCGGCTCCTGGGTTTGATCGGGGCGTGCCCGCGTTCGGACTGCGAACTTCGGAGGATACCGGAATGACGTAAAGACGGGAACAGGACACGGCTGAAGGGCGCTGAGGTAACAGTCTCGTCACGGCGCTTGCCCCGTGGCGAAATCGGCCTAGGGTTGGCGCTGAAAGTACCGTGCGCGACACCTCGGTGTGGCCCGGTTCCGGACGTCCGCAGCCCCAGCCAGGCGTTGATCCATTGTTCGAAACGATTGCTCTGCTTCTGATCCTCGGGCTCGCGACCTTCGACCTCTGGGTCGGGGTCGCGAACGATGCGGTGAACTTCCTGAACTCGGCGTTCGGGTCCCGGGTGGCGCGGCGGCGCCTCATCATGATCATCGCCACGATCGGGATCCTGCTCGGCGCGTTCACGTCGAGCGGCCTCATGGAGGTGGCGCGGCGCGGCGTGTTCGATCCCGGCTTCTTCACCGACGTGGACGGGACGATCATCCTGACCTCGATCCTCGCGCTCTACCTCGGCGTCATGGCGGCGGACGTCCTTCTCCTGGACCTGTTCAACACCTTCGGGCTGCCGACGAGCACGACGGTGTCGATCGTGTCGGAACTCGTGGGCGCCTCGATCGCGGTCGCCCTCTGGACCACGGCGGGCGGCTTCCGCGAGGCGCTGGCAGTCATCAACACCGGGCCGGTGCTCGGCATCTACACCGCCATCTTCCTCTCCGTGATCACCGCCTTCGTGAGCGCGGCCGGGATCATGTGGCTGGTCCGGATCCTGTACGGATTCGATCTGAAGGAGAGCTTTCCGCGCTGGGGCTGGCTCTGGACCGGCGTCTCGTTCTCGGCGATGGCCTATTTCGTGCTGTTCAAGGGCCTGCAGGGCGCCGCGCTTCTCGGTGAGGGGACGATGACGATGCTGCGCGAGCAGATCTTCCTGATCCTCGCCGGCGTGTTCGTCCTGTCGAGCATGTTTGCGCTCGCGCTGCGGCGGCGGCCCAGGACGGTGGTCGGCGTCATCGTCCTCACCGGCACGGGCGCGCTGTCCATGGCGTTCGCCGGAAACGACCTCGTCAACTTCATCGGTCCGTCGGTCGCGGCCTTCCAGGCGGTGCTCGTGGAAGGCGTCGACCTCTCCGGCCGGGTGCCGACGCCGCCGTGGGCGCTGCTGGCGGCGGGCATCATCATGGCCGTGGCGCTCATCAGGTCGCGGAAGGCGCGTCGCGTGACGGACACGGAGATCCGGCTCGCTGCGCAGAGCCACACGCCGCAGCGCTTCCGCGACAGCAAGCTGGGTACGTCGATCGCGACGTGGGGGTACTCCGGCTTCCTCTTCGCCAAGCGCCTCACGCCGCGCAGGATCCGGGAGCATATCGAGGTGCAGACCGCGCCGCCCCCGCCGGACCCGCAGGATCCTCCGTACGACCTGCTGCGCGCCAGTGTGAATCTGACCGTCGCAGCGATGCTCATCTCCATCGGCACGGCGAACAAGCTGCCCCTGTCGACGACGTACATCACGTTCATGGCCGCGATGGGCGCATCCTTCGGGGACCGGACGTGGACGACCATCGACGGCGGTCAGCGCGTGACGGGCATCATGGTGGTGCTCGGCGGCTGGCTCCTCACGGGCCTCATCGCCGCCGGGGTCGCCTTCACGATGGCCTCGCTGATCGTCCTCACGGGGGCGGCCGGCCTGCCGATCGTCGCCGTGCTGGTCGCCGTCGGCATGTGGCGGCTCGGAAGGGTCCACCGGCCCGAGCCGGAGCACGGCTGATCCCCTGACCCGTTCCGGCGCGTCACCCCGGGCGCGCCGGAACGGGTCGGAGGTCGGTCAGCCCATGCGGGCGTCGAGCGTCAACTCGTCCTGGTCCATCGTGCCCCACAGGACCATGGCGCCGGCGAGAACGATGATCGAGGGATAGAAGAGGACCTGCGATCCGTCGAGGACCCAGCCCCACGGATCGAGGATCGACTTCCACACCGCGAGCGCCGTGATGAGGAGCACGACGAACGCCACCGGGTACGCCCGCTTCCTCCACAGGCCCAGCACCACGAAAAGGCCGAGGAGGATCTCCAGACCGCCGAACACGTTCTGGACGACCGCCTGCGACCCGATCCCGAGATAGAAGCTCTCGGCCACGCGCTGGCCGTGCTCCACGTTCACGAACTTGTCGAGCCCCCACATCACCAGCAGCCACCCCGTGCTCACTCTCAGCAGCAGCAGACCCCAGCGTTTCATGTCGGCCTCCGTTCCGGTGTGCGGGACGTTCCTCCTTCCTTCAAGAGTGGTCCGCCGCAAATGGGGGCGTCAATCGCGGGCGTCCATCACAGGCGTCCATCGCGCCGGGGGGGACGGGTGTTTTGACGCAGAGGCCGGGCGGCTAATTTTCCCGCCGGGTTGTCGGAAGCTCGTTCAAGGGATCGGGACGAATGGCGGTCGGTTCGAGAGGCAGGACAGCAGGCGCGGAACGCGGCGAAGCTCGGCGCGCCTGGCCGATGCTCGCGGTCGTGTGGGCCGCGGTCGCGGGATCCGTCCTCCCGGGCCCGGGCGCGGCACAGCTTCCTCAACAGGCGGCGCTGGACCTCGAGAAGGGAGATGTCGAGGTCGCCCTCGACCGCACCGCCTACCTCGCCGGCGAGCCCGCAGAACTCGCGGTGCGCCTCACCATCGAGGACGGCTGGCACGCCAACAGCAACCAGCCGACGTACGACTACTTGATCCCGACCAGTGTCGATCTCGAGTTGCCACCGGACTGGCCGGAGGCGGCGCTCCGGTATCCGCCCGGGGAGATGAAGACGTTCAGCTTCGCACCCACTGCGATATCGGTGTACGAGGGCGAGGTGTTCGTCCGGGGTTCCCTGGCAACGCCAGCCGCCGCGGCTGCGGGCACGTACCCCATCCGGGCAAACGTCACGTACCAGGCGTGCGATGACAAAATGTGCCTCCCGCAGGTCACCACGCCGGCGACCGTGGGACTCACCGTCGGGACGGGCGGCGAGGCTGCCAGTCCGGAGTTTTTTGCGGCTGATGCCGGCGCCGGGACGGGCGGCGGCGCGCAGATCGGCGGCGCGGGGCGCGGCTTCCTCTGGTTCGTGCTCCTGGGTTTCCTTGGTGGATTGATTCTCAACGCCATGCCGTGCGTCCTTCCCGTGCTCTCGCTGAAGGTGTTCGGGCTGATGAAGAGCGCGGAGGGGGGCCGGCGCGCGCTCACGACCGGGAGCCTCGCCACGGCGGCCGGGATCGTCCTCTCCTTCCTGCTGCTGGCGGGGGCGGCGATCGGGGCGCGCGCGGCCGGCGTCGCGGTGGGCTGGGGCATCCAGTTCCAGGAACCGCTGTTCGTCGGCGCGCTCGCGGTCGTGATCCTGCTCTTCACGCTCAACATGTGGGGCCTGTTCGAGATCCACCTCCCGGGGACGCTGGCGAAGGTGGGCTCGTCGGGTCCGTCCGAAGGGCTCGCGGGGCACCTGGTGACCGGTTTCTTCGCCACGCTGATGGCGACGCCCTGCTCCGCCCCCTTCCTGGGGACCGCGCTCGGCTTCGCGCTCACGCAGGATTCGATCACGACGGCGGCGATGTTCGGCGCGATCGGCACCGGGATGGCCTCTCCGTACCTGCTCCTCGCGGCGTTCCCGGCGGCGGGGCGCGTGCTGCCGCGGCCGGGGCCGTGGATGGCGACCTTCCGCGTGGTGATGGGGTTCCTGCTCGCGGCGACACTCGTGTGGCTTCTCTTCGTCATGTCGGGGCTGGTGTCGGCGCCGCGCGTCGCCTTCTTCGAGATCGGGCTGCTGGCCGTGGCCCTCGCGATCTGGCTCGCCAGCCGGTCGCAGCGCGGTCGGCCCGGGCGCCGGCTTGCCGGGGTCGCCGCGGCGGCGCTGACGGTCATGGCCGTCTCCACGGTGGCCGCGGGGCGGTCCGAAGCGGGGCCCTCCAGGATCGGCGTCGCGCCGGAGGATCGCCTCATCGCGTGGCAACCCTTCGACCGCGAGCGGGCCGAGGAACTCGCGGCGGAGGGCACCTACGTGTTCGTCGACGTGACGGCCGACTGGTGCTTCACCTGTAAGGTCAACGAGACGCTCTTCCTGGAGACCGAGGAGGTGGCCGGCGCGTTCGAGCGGTACGGCGTCATCGCCATGCGGGCGGACTGGACGCGGCGCGACGAGTCGATCGGCCGCTACCTGGCCGACTTCGGCCGCTACGGCATCCCCTTCTATGTGCTCTATCGGCCGGGTGGGCAGCCGCACGTCTTCTCCGAGCTGATCTCGAAGTCCGCGATCCTGGATCTGCTCGGCGACTAGCGGGCCGCAGCCACCCGGTCGAGGAACGGCCCCACGTCCAGGAGCACGATGTCGTCGCGCTTCCGGAGTTCGCGCAGGAACGGCCCCTTGTGTCCCGCTCCGTAGGTGAGGAGGAACCGGACGCCCTCGCCTCGATGCCGGTCCAGCCCATCCTCGATGTACGCCCAGTGCGAGGCGTTGATCGCGTCCCACCCTCCGGGGCCCAGATCCGCGTCGAACAGGCGGGCGTACGTCCGCATGCGGATGTCGTAGGCCTCGTCGTAGGCATCGGTGTGGATCCAGCGCGGGTCGTCCCCCGCGCCCGCGGCGAGCGCCTCGGCTGAAGCCTCCGCTGCCGCCCGGTACTCCGCCCAGCCCTCGGCCCGGTCCGGATCCCGCGAATAGGCGTCGAGATACGCGGCCCGGAAGTCCGACATCGGCTCCGTCCACCCCGCCGTGGGAATGACCTCGAAGTCCAGCTCGCGGGAGAGGGGGAAGAGCCCCTCCATGTACTCGGGGAAGCGGAGGACCCGGGGCTCTTCGACCGTCCCGGTGGCTTCGAACTCGGCCCATGCCCGGTCCCAGCGGTTGGGCGGGATCTCCGTCAGCCAGTAGTCCGGATCGATCTCCCGCACCAGGTCTCTCACGATCTCCAGACTGAACATCTCGCTGGTCTCGTGGCCCGAGTGGATCATCCCGAGCACGACGACCTCGTTCAGCGTCGCCTCCCCGTCGGAGGGAGCGGACGATTCCGCCACGGCCGGCGCCAGTTCGACGAGCGTGCCCGAGATCTCGTTCGCCACGAACACGCGTTCGCCGTCCGGGTGCGCGCGGAGGACGATGGGTTGTTCGCCGACCTCCAACCGCTGCACGCCCGCGCGGGATTCGAGGTCGACGACGGAGACCGTGGTCCCGCCCGCGTTGTTGACCAGCGCGTGGCGACCATCTCCAGACACGACGACCGAGAACGGCCGGGGGCCGATGCCCTCCGAGACGCGGCCCGTGATCGCAAAGGACGCGGTGTTGATGAAGGCCACCTCGTCGGACCCGCCGCAGGCGACGACGTATGTGACCTGGTCGGGCGTGAGCGCGCCCCCCGGCGGGCCGGGACACGCTTCGACCGTGGCGTCCGGTTCACCGTTCAGGAGGTCGATGACGGAGACCGACCCCGCATCCAGGTTGGGGACGAAGGCGTAGGAGCCGTCCCACATCACGTCCGCCGGATAGGGGCGATCGCCGGTGGCGTGGAACCCCCGCGGCGTGCCCTCGCGGGTGTCCACCGTCCACAACCGGTCGGAGAACTCGGTCGTGATCCAGGTCTCGCCGCGCACGGTCCCGGGCGTGAACAGCGACGGACCCGCCCCGACGTCCCACACGGCGCCGGGGACGATCCGGCCCTCGTCGTCGAGCCGGATGAGCGTCGAATCCCGGAACTGGCTCACCAGCCAGCCGCCGTCGACGCGGACGAGGTCGAGCGGCGCGTCCCCGGCCTCCCAGCGCGCCACAACTGCGGACTCCGAGAGGTCCACGACCGCGATGCGGCCTTCGCCGCTCAGGGCCACCCAGGCAGTGTCGCCGTCCGGGCTGAACCGGATGCCGTGCGGAGCCGCTCCCACATCGATCGTCGCGCCGACCCGGAAGGGCCCGTCGGCGTCGGCCGGCTCCCGCGGCGATTCGCCGCACGCGGCCGCCGCCAGCGCCAGCGGGACGACCGCGGTGAGCGTCCTGACGCGCATCAGCCCCCGCTCTGCTGCAGATCCGCGGCGACTTCCTCGGCGGCGCGCCAGATGCGCAGCGTGTTCCCGCCCCAGAGCTGCCGGATCTCGTCCTCGGAATAGCCTCGGCGCACGAGTTCGATCGTGACGTTGAGCGTCTCCGAGGCATCGCTCCACCCCTCGATCCCGCCGCCGCCGTCGAAGTCCGAACTGATCCCGACGTAATCGATGCCGATCAGGTTGACCGCGTGGTCGATGTGGTCGACGAAGTCCGCCACGTCCACGGCCGGATACCGCGAACGGATCTCGGCCATCCCTTCGCGGAAGGCGACGCGCTGTTCGTCCGTCATCTGGGAGAAGCTCGTGAAGCCGATCGACTCCCGGAGCGCGGTGACCTCCGCCTGCTGCTCCTCCGGAGGCGATTTCACGAAGGCCCCGAGGGCGACGGCCTGGATCACACCGCCGTTCTCGCGCAGGGCATACAACTGCTCGTCGTCCATGTTGCGGGGATGGGCGTTCACCGCGTGGGCGCCGGAGTGCGACGCGATGACCGGAGCCTCGGAGAGCTCCATCGCCTCGAGGCTGGCCGCCTTCGAAATGTGGGAAACGTCGACCATGATTCCGAGCCGGTTCATCTCGGCGATCACCTCCTCGCCGAAGGCGCTGATGCCCCCGTTTTCCTCCGGGGTGTCGCCGAACGCGAAGTTGGGTTGCGCCGAGTCGGCGATGTCGTTGTTGCCGTTGTGCGCCAGGGTGATGTAGCGGGCGCCGAGTTCGTGGTATCGTTCGAGGAGGGAGAGATCCGTCCCGATCACGTACCCGTTCTCGATCCCGATCGCGGCGACGAGCCGGCCCTCGGCGTGGATCCGCTCCGCGTCGTCGGCGGTGTGGGCGAGCCCGATCTGCTCCGGGTACATCTCGTTGGCCATGCGGTGGATCGCCTCGAACTTCGTGATCGCGCCCTGCTTCGCCGCCTCGTAGTTCTCCGGCGTGCGCTCGGTCTGTCCCACGTAGACGATGAAGAAACCGACGTCGAGCCCGCCCGCCCGCATCTTCTCGAGATTTACCTGGCGGTCCGCGTTGAGCGGATCCACCTCCGGGGTGGCGAAGTTGTAGGGGATGTCGTCGTGCGTGTCGATCGTGAGCACGCTCTCGTGGATCTCGCGGGCACGCCGTTCGAGTTCGGCCTCGTCCATGGAAGCCTCCTCACCGGCCGCGGTTCCCGGGTCGTCTGCCGGTTCTCCGCAACCGAAAGCGAGAAACGGGGCGAGGAAAAGGGACAGGACGGGAAGGAGGGCTTGGTGCGAGCGTACGATTTGTCTCATCTTTTGACTCCCGGGTCGGTCCGAAACGCTGTGGCGCAAGCTCGTCCGCGCCCCGGCGGGATGCAACGAGGATCGGGCCGCACCGAAACTCGCGAGCCCTGGAGGACGGACGAACGTCATGTACGCCTGGAAGGCGCCCCGACTCCTTTGCATGACGCTGGCAGCGCTGGCGGCGCTCGGGTGCGGGGACGCCACGGGTCCCGAGCCGCCCGCGGCGGGCGAGATCGTCTTCACCGCGATCCGCGAGAGGTTCATGCGCGTCTGGGTGGCGAACGCGGATGGGACGGGACAGCGGCCGCTGACGGAGGAGGGGGAAACGAGCCTCGAGCCCAGCTGGACGCCGGACGGGTCGCGGATCGTGTTCACGAGCTGGCGCGACGGGAACCCCGACATCTTCCTCATGGACGCGGACGGCTCGAATGCGAGGCCGGTGACGCGGGACTCGGCGAACGACCGTTCCGGGCGCCTGTCCCCGGATGGGACGCGCGTGGTCTTCGTCTCCGAGCGCACGGGGGATCCGGACATCTGGGTGATCGACGTGGACGGATCGAATCCGGTCAACCTCACGCGGAGCCCGTCGTCCTTCGACGTGGACCCGGACTGGTCGCCCGATGGCGCGCGGATCGTCTTTGCCTCGGACCGCGACGGGGGCCGGCGGTTCTCGCTGTGGACGATGCGGGCCGATGGGACGGGGCTCGCGCGGCTCCCCGCCGAGGGCGGCGCGCGTTCCCCGTCCTGGTCGCCGGATGGATCGCGGATCGTCTTCACGTCCTACCGCGATATCGGGGACGCGGAGATCTACGTGATGCGGGCGGATGGCAGCGGCCAGACCAACCTCTCGGGACGCGCCGGAGTGGACGAACTGCCGCGCTGGTCGCCGGACGGCGCGTACGTGCTGTTCTCGACCAAGCGGGACGGGAACTCCGAGATTTACGCGATGGGCGCGGACGGATCGGAGCCGGTGAACATCACGCGCCACCCGCGCTGGGATGCCATGGCCGCATGGAGGCCGTAGTGTGCGTGCGGCGCCCGGTTCGGGCCCACCGCTAACCCTCAGAGGGATCAGTCAGGGGGATCAGCCGAATGATGTGCATGCGCGACGTTGCCACGACTCTCGTCCTCGCCGTTCTCCCCGTGACCGCCGCCGCCTGCGGCACCGCGGACGCGGAGAGTCTCAGGAACTCGTCAAGTCAGGAGGCCGCGATGAATGCTCCGGGTTCCATGGCGGGGCGATCCACCGTCTACGCTCCGAACGGGATGGTCGCGACGAGCCAGCCCATGGCGTCGAGCGTCGCGCTCGGTGTGCTGCGCGACGGCGGCAACGCCTTCGACGCGGCGATCGCGGCCTCGTCCGTACTCTCGCTCGTCGAACCGCACATGACGGGGCTGGGCGGCGATCTGTTCGCGCTCTTCTGGTCCGCGGAGGAGGGTCGTCTCGTCGGCCTGGACGCGACCGGCCGCGCCGGGACCCACATGACGCCGGAACGGATCCGGGCGGACGGCTACGACCGCGTGCCGGGCTCGGGGCCGGGGGCGGTGACCGTGCCCGGGGCGATCGCGGGCTGGGGCGCACTGAACGAGAAGTACGGGAGCCGGCCGATCGCCGAACTCGTGGCGCCGGCCATCGCGCTGGCCGAGGAGGGCTTTCCCGTCACGCCGATCATCGCGGGTCAGTGGCAGGGGCAGTTGCGGAAGCTGCAGGCGGACCCCGGGGCCGCGGCAACCTACCTCATCGACGGCGAGCGGGCGCCGGAAGCGGGCGAGTGGTTCCGGAACCCGGACTTCGCTCGCACCCTGCGCACGATCGCGGCGGAAGGCCCTTCCGCCATGTACGGAGGCGAGCTGGGCACGCGGGTGGCGGAGGGACTCGCGGAACTCGGTGGCTACCTCACGCCGGAGGACATGGCGGCGATGGAGGTGCGCTGGGTCGAGCCGCTGTCCATGGACTACAAGGGGTGGACGATCTGGGAGTTGCCGCCCGCGGGCCAGGGCGTTGCCGCCCTGCAGATGCTGGGGATGCTCGAGCCGTTCGACCTGGCGGGGATGGGGCATAACTCGCCGGAGTACCTCCATCACCTGATCGAGGCCAAGAAGGTGGCGTTCGCGGACCTGGCCCGGCACGTCGGCGACGCCGACCACATGGAGATCGACCCGAAGCAACTCCTCGACCCCGACTACCTCGCGTCGCGGCGGGCGCTCATCAACCCGGCGGTGGCCGCCGAGCGGGTCGAGCCCGGCGAGTTCGCGACCGCCACGGAGACGATCTACCTGTCGGTCGCCGACCGGTACGGGAACATGGTCTCCTTCATCCACTCCATCTACGGCTCGTTCGGCTCGGGCGTCGTGGTCCCGGGGACGGGCTTCGTGCTGCAGAACCGGGGCGCCGGCTTCACGCTCGAGGACGGGCACCCGAACCAGGTCGCACCGGGCAAGCGGCCCTTCCACACGCTCATCCCCGGGTTCGTGACGCGGGACGGAGAGCCGCTGATGGCGTTCGGCGTCATGGGCGGGTCGATGCAGCCGCAAGGGCACACCCAGGTCGTCCTCAACATGATCGAGTTCGGGATGGACCCGCAGCAGGCGATCGACGCGGCCCGCTTCCGCCACATGGGCGGGCTCCGGGTCGCGGTCGAGCGGCTGACGGACGGACTCGAAGCCGGCATGAGCGCGTTCGGCCACGAGCTCGTGGACTGGGAGAGCGCCTCGTTCGGCGGCGGTCAGCTCGTCATGAAGCTGGACCGCGGCTGGGCCGGCGCGTCGGACCCCCGCAAGGACGGCCTCGCCATCGGCCACTGACGGCCGACGGCGAGGCCCCGGCGACGTTGGGCTAGCTGCCGGGGAGGCGGCGGCCGGGGGTCCAGGGGGCTCCGGCCGCTTCCAGGGCGCTTTCGGCGTTGGCGAAGGCACCGTCCATGAAGTTCCGGAAATCCGACAGCCACGCGCCGAAGTCCGTCTCGGCGATCTCCAGGTTGCGGCGGTGGGTGGCCGTCGGCGTCTGGCGCGTGTCCCAGTGGCCGCCGATTACGCGTCCCACGCGGTTCGAGATCGAGGGTACGGTGGGCTCGTTGAGGCGCTGCCGGGCCGGGTCGCCGAAGAGACGGATCGAGAACTCCTGAAGGCGGGCGCCTAGCGCATCGAGGTCCCCGAACAGGTCCAGCGGGGCGTCCGGCGCCTCGAGGAGGGCGGCCCGCATGTGACGCAGCCGGTCGCGGGCGCGGCCGACTTCCTCGCCCGCCGATGCGATGCGGCGCCTCAGCTCCGACGCTTCGTTCTGGAAGGCGACGACGGCCCCGAAGTCCGTGCCCGGATCGGCCGTGGGCACCGCCTTCACTCCGAAAGTCTGCGCCTGGCCGACCTCCCGCGCGCCTTCGGCCGTGACGACGACGAGTTGCGCGGAGTATTCGCCCGGGGCGACGAGGGGCCCCTGGGGCGGTCCCGCCCACGGCGGCGTGAAGCCGGGGACCGTGAGGTCGATCGGATCGGGCGCCGGGGCCCGCAGATCCCAGCTCACGCGGTGGAGTCCCTTGCTCGCGGGGCCGGCGACCCAGCGCACGGTCCGGCCGTCCGCGTCGGCGATCGCAACCAGCGCCCGCGGGCCGCTCTCGGTCGTCTCCTCGTTCAGCGCGTCGTAGCCGGGGAACGTCACGTCTCCCCCGGCCGCTCGCACTTCCGCTTCGGCCGCGCGGCGCGCCTCCGCCATCGTCGTCGGTGTCTCCGGCAAGTAGTAGGAGATCACGGCGCCGAAGTCCGGGTTCGGAGCCGTGTAGTCGTCCGACCCCAGCGTCGGCTTGCCGCGCGCCTGCATGGGGACCGAGGGGACGTACCACCAGGCGTCGCGAACCGGGAACAGCGCTCCGCCGTCCGCAGCGGCCATCGCGGTGTTCTCCCCGCCGGCCAGCTCGCGCAGCGGCGTATAGTCGTCCAGCACGTAGAAGCCGCGGCCGAACGTCGACCCGACCACGTCGTTGTCGCGCCGCTGGACCTCCAGATCGCGGTGCGGGATCGTCGGCCCGGGGAGCATGTGCCAGTTCTCGCCCCCGTTCACGCTCGCGTACATCCCGAACTCCGCCCCGAGGAAGAGGAGGTTCGGGTTCAGGTGGTCCTGTTCGATCGCCCACAGGATCGTCCCGTTCGGCAGATCGCCGGAAATCGAGCGCCACGTGCGGCCCCCGTCGTTGCTCTCGAACACGAGCGGCCGGAAGTCGCCCTCCTTGTGGTTGTCCGCCACGGCGAAGACCGTCGCCGCGTCGAACTGCGACGCCTCCACGTCATTGATGAACGCCCGCTCGGGCACGCCGGGGAGGGCGCCCGCGAGCCGCCAGTTCGCGCCGCCGTCCTCCGTCGCGTGGATGAGTCCGTCGTCGCTCCCCGTGTAGATCACGCCCGCCGTCACCGGCGACTCGGAGATCCCGGTGAGGGTCGCGTACTTGGACATGGCGCCGTTGTCGATGAGGTCGTCCACGCTCCATACGCGGCCCATGAATTCCAGTTCGTAGCGGTTTACGTCCGTCGTCAGATCGCCGCTGATCGCCGTCCAGGAGTTGCCCCGGTCGTCGCTCGCCCAGACGCGCTGCGAGCCGTGGTAGATCCGGTCGGGGTCATGCGGGCTGATGAGGACCGGCGCGTCCCAGTTCCAGCGTTCGGGCGGGTCGCCGGGCGCGGGCTGCGCCTGGATGTCGAGCGCCTCCTCGCTGCCCCGGTCGTAGCGGTAGAGGTTCCCCTGCTGCGTCTGCAGGTAGAGGATGTCCGGATCCCTCGGGTCGATCTGGACCGCGTACCCGTCGGCCCCCATGGGCACGTACCAGTCCCGGTTCCGCACGCCCTCGATGTTCGTGGTGCGGGCGGGACCCCACAGGGTGCCGAGGTCCTGCGCGCCGCCGAGCACGTTGTAGAACGGTTCCGCGTTGTCGAGCGTCAGCTTGTAGAACTGCGAGATGGGCATGTTCGGGAAGTGCCGGAACGTGCGCCCGTCGTCGAAGCTCTCGTACAGCCCGGCGTCCGTGCCGACGATCAGGTGCTGCCCGTCCTCCGGGTCGATCCACAGCGCGTGGTTGTCGCTGTGCTTCTCCCGCCCCGTCTCGAGGTTGCCGAAGGTCGCGCCCCCGTCCCGCGTGACCTGGATGAACACGTCCATCTGGTACACGACGTCCGCGTCGTGCGGCGAGGCCTCGATCTCCTGGTAGTAGTGGGGCCCGGTGCCGCCGGAGATGTAGGAGTTCCGCCGCTCCCAGCTCTCCCCCTTGTCGAGGGACCGGTAGAAGCCGCGCTCCTCGTCGTTCGCCTCCATGGTCGCGTACACGACCTCGGGGTTCGCGGGCGTGACGGCGAGTCCGATCTTTCCGACATCGCCGCTCGGGAGTCCGGCCGTGATCCGGCGCCAGTTCTCGCCGCCGTCGGTCGACTTGTAGATGCCCGAGTTGGGTCCGCCGGCGAGGTGTCCCCAGATCTTGCGCCGCCGTTCGTACGCCGCCGCGTAGACCATGTCCGGGTTGCCGGGGGCGAACTCGATGTCGGTGACGCCGGTGTTCTCGTCGATCTCCAGCACGAGCCGCCACGAGTCGCCGCCGTCGGTGGACTTGTACACGCCCCGGTCGCCGCCCGGTGCCCAGAGCGACCCCTCGGCCGCCACCAGGATCACATCGCTGTCGCGCGGGTCGATGAGGATCTTGCCGATGTGCTCCGAATCCCCGAGGCCGACGTTCTCCCACGTCTCCCCGCCGTTGCGGCTGCGGTAGACGCCGTCCCCCCAGCCGACGTGGCGCCCGCTCACGTTCTCCCCCGTCCCCACCCAGATTACGTCCGGGTTGTCGGGATCGATCGCGACATCGCCGATCGAGTACACGGACTCGTCCTCGAAGATCGCGTCCCACGTCACGCCCGCGTTCGTCGTCTTCCACACGCCGCCGGAGCCGACCGCGATGTACCACGTGCTGCTCCGGTGCGGGTGCACGGCGATGTCCGCGATCCTGCCGCCCATGAGCGCGGGGCCGATCTCGCGCAGGGGCAGGCCGGCCACGACCTCCGCCACGAGCGACTGATCGACCTCCTGGGCCCGAACCTCCGGCGCCCAGGCGGGTGAGGCTCCGGGAAGCCCCATCAGGACGCCCAAACCGACCACCAGCCGCGCGCGCGACGCACGCCGTCTCGACGAATCCGTCATCTCGCTGCTCTCCTTCTTGCCACGGGCAGGCAGCCCGTGCCGGGGTTTCTGCGAAGATTCCGCCGGATACGCTATCTCGGTAGACACGGGGCAGACAGGGCACGGCGAGCGACGAACGGACACGGCGGACGCTGCGGAATGAGGGGGAGGGCGACGCGGAGGCGCCCCGCCGCGAGATCGCGTCAGTTCCTTCCGGGCGACCGCGACCGCCAAGCCGCGGCCAGCGCCCGGTCGAACGTCATGAGGTCGTCGGGCTCCCGCCGGATGCAGGAGGCAAGATGAACGAGGTCTCGCGCCTCCAGCCCGGGATGGTTGTTCGCGAGATTCCGAGCGGTCAGGACGTCCGCCTCTTCCACGGCCCACACTTCGTCAATGCAGGCTTCCGCGAGCGTGAAAGCGTCGTCGAGGGCGGACAGTCGGTGGCCCTTCAAGTAGAAGTTGAGCAGTTCCTGGAGCACTTCCGCGGATGTGACGAGATGGTCATCGCGTGCCAATGATCTAGCGATGAACTCGCGCGCCTCCCGACGCAGCGGGTGCTGACGGCCGACGTGGTATATGAAGACGTTCGTGTCGACGAAGATCACGTGGTCTCGATCCCGGACAGTCTGGACTCCGAGATCACTCGCTTCACTTCGGGCCAGTCGGGTTCAGGAGCGTCGGACCGCCGCGCATCGCACGCGGCGTTGAACTCGCGAAGTTCCTCCAGAGTGAACTTGCGCGGACGGGCCGCGGCCAGCCTCTCGTCAGCGGCTTCGCGCAACCACTGCCCGAGAGACTTCCCCTCTCGACTGGCCTGCGCCTGGTAGCGGACCTTTTCCGCCTCTTTGACGACGAAGTGAATGCGGGACACGATCGTTTTCTTCCCCCGGCCTCACGCCGATTGTCGGATTTCAGACAAGTAGATTAAAACGTTGGCGTCGACGAAGATCATACGCCGGGATCCGGGAACCGAGTCTCGACGAGCATCCGCTTGGTTTCCTCCCCAGCTCGGCTCCCTGGCGCCGGGGGGATGCATCGCGTCGCACTTGGCGGCGAACGCCTTGAGTTCCTCTACGGTGAACAGGCGTGGACGCGCGGCCTCCAGTTTCTCGTCGGCCGCTTCACGCAGCCACTGCGCGAGCGATTTCCCCTCGCGGTCGGCCTGGGCCTGGTAGCGGAGCCTGGCGCTTTTCTTGACGACGAAGTGAATCCTCGACATTGACCTCTCTTGGGTGTGCATGACTGTGACACATGCACAATATGATGGTGCATGTCGGTCGAGTCAACGTCCGAGGGGTGGGGCGGTGGGGGGTGGGCGGCGGTGATTTGTCGCCTGCTCGTAGGCGTAGCCGAAGCCGAGGAGCATCGCCTCCGTGAACGGACGGCCCAGGAACTCGAGGCCCACCGGAAGGCCGTCGTCCGTGAATCCCGCGGGCACCGTGAGCGCCGGGAGCGCCGTCAGCGGACTCAGCGAGCGGTTGTCGCCGAGGGCGTAGCGGTCGGCCGGGGCGGGGTTCGTCTCCACATCCTCGGCGATCAGGTCCGGCGGGTGGTCGAAGGTGGCGTAGACGAAGGCGTCGAGGTCGTGCTCGGCCATCGTCGCCATGACGTCCTCTCTCACCCGGTCGCGCGCCAGGAGGTATTCCAGGTAGCCGGGATCACGGGTCGTCTTCCCCAGGAGATCGGCCATGCCGGCGGCCCGCCACGGGTTGACGCGGCCGCTCAGCAGAATGGATGCGAGCGTGCGGTACGGCGGGTCGCGGAGTTCGGCGAGGTAGGCATCCGTCACCTCCTCGGTCTCGTAGGAGTTGGCGCCGAAGACGGTGCTCACCTGCTCGATTCCGGGGATTGCGACGTCGAATACCTCGGCCCCCAGGTCGCGGAGAGTGCCGATCGCCGCCTCCATGCGGGCGCGCACCTGCTGGAACCCGTCCGATGATGTGTCCACGGAGCGGTCCATCGGCTCGCGGATCACGCCGATCCGGGCGCCGGTCAGCGCCCCCGCGTCGAGTCCGGCCGCGTAGGAGTCGGGAACCTGGCCCACGGAATACGCCGTCACGGGGTCGTTGGGGTCGTAGCCGGCGATGACGTCGAGGAGGATGGCCGCGTCCATCACGGTGCGGGTCATCGGACCCATCGTGTCGGTGGTGGGGTTGGCGGGCATCATCCCGAACCGGCTCACGAGGGGAAGCGTGGGACGGAGGCCGACGAGCGAGGCCACCGCCGCCGGGCCCCGGATGGAGCCGCCCGTGTCCTCGCCGATGCCGATGAGGCCGAGATTCGCCGCCACGCCGGCTCCCGTGCCGCCGGAGGAGCCGCTCGGGTTCCGCCCCGTGTCGTACGCGTTGCGGATGATCCCGAACCCGGACCCCACGTAGCGCGAGGCGAACTCGCCCATGTTCGTCTTTGCGATGATGAGGGCGCCCGCCTCCTTCATCCGCGTCACGATGGTCCCGTCCCGCTCCGACATGTAGCCCGCGAAGAGCGCCGACCCGTAGGTCGTAGGCATGTCGCTCGTCTCCACCTGGTCCTTGAGGAGGACGGGGACGCAGTGCAGCGGCCCGGTGGGGCCGCCGGACGCGAAGGCGGCGTCAAGGGCCCGGGCCTCCTCGAGGGCGCGCGGGTTGACGACGGCGATCGAGTTGAGAAGCGGCCCCTGCTTGTCGTACGCGTCGATGCGCGCCAGGTAGGCCCCGACCAGACCCTCGCACGTGAGGTCGCCCGCCCGGAAAGCCGCGTGGACTTCCGCGACCGTCGTCTCCTCGACCGCGAATGACTGCGCCGCGAGCGGGACTCCGCCCGCGACGAGCGCGATGATCAGGATGAGCGACGGCAACGCCGAGCCGTCGAAGAAATCGCGCAGGCTCACTTTTGCACGTGTCTTCATGGTTCCGTCCCCTCGTTGAGAATGGCCAGATACGGCTCGTAGGCGAAGACACGGTCGCGTGCCTTGCCCGTAATCTCCCGGACGACCCCGAACCGCTCCAGTGCCTTCACCGCGGATGACACGGTCGGGAAGGACAACTCGGTTTGCCGGACGAGGCCGGGGAGGTCTCGGACCGGACGGTCCCGGAACGCCTGGTGAATACGCAATCTCGAACCCGCCGCCCGCCCGGAACGCTCGACCCGCGCGCGGTCTTCCTCGAACCGCTCCTGCATGCGCTGCGCCTTGGCGACGGCGTCGGTCGCGGTCTCCGCCACACCGTCGAGGAAGAACGTGAGCCACCGCTCCCAATCGCCGGTCCGCCGGACCTCATCGAGGAGGGCGTAGTACGTATCGCGATGTTGCTTCAGATAGAGGCTCGGGTACAGCAGCGGCTCTCGCAGTACGCCATCGTGGCAGAGCAGGAGGGTGATCAGCAGTCGGCCCACGCGCCCGTTCCCATCGAGGAAGGGATGAATCGTCTCGAACTGAACGTGGGCCAGACCGGACCTGAGGATCGGGGACAGGCCCGCAGCGGGAAAGTGCAGGAAACGTTCCAGCCGCGACATGCATTCTTCGACCGCATGCGCGGGGGGCGGGACGAAACTCGCGTTTCCGGGCCGGGTGCCGCCGATCCAGTTCTGGGAGCGCCTGAACTCGCCCGGAGCCTGTTTGTTGCCTCTTCCGCTACGGAGCAGAGTGGCGTGAATTTCGCGAATGAGACGGTTGGAGAACGGGAACCCCTCCCGCATCCGCCGCAGCCCGTGTTCCAGGGCGGCCACATAGTTGGACACCTCTGTGATCTCGTCGAACGGAGCACCTGTTTTCGGTTCGAGTTCGAAGAGAAACAGATCCGAGAGCGAGGACTGGGTGCCCTCGATCTGGGAAGAGAGGACCGCTTCCTTGCGGACGTAGCTGAACAGGAAAATGTGGGGATCGGAAAGGAGGGAGGCGAAGCTGTCCAAACTGCCGAGGGCCAGCGACGCCTTCTCCAGCGGGTCCAGCAGGGTCTTCAGGTCCAGGTCCGGCTGCGGCGGAAGGGGCGCGGGGACGAACGCCCGGACCGTCTCGCCGCCTGCCGCGCTTGTCTCGTAGCGACCGGTCGCACCGCGGATCATGGGGACAGCGCCTGGTTAAGTGATTTGAATAGCGTGCGCCGCTAATAAAAAAACATGCCCCAACCTTTAATTGCGAGGGTTTGAGCGCAAGGCATGAGCGGATGGCCCACGCCCCCGAGACACGGTCGGCAACGCCATGGACTCGGGTTCAGCCCCGGATGCCGCAGAAGCGGATGGCGGTGACGGCGAGGATGCGGGCCAGTTCGACCAGGTCGGCGGCCCGGATGCTCTCGTCGGGGCGGTGGGCCTCGCGGACGTCGCCGGGGCCGAAGAGCACGGTGGGCACGTGGCCGTGGTTGACGAGGAGCCGCATGTCCGCGCCGTAGCGCACGCCCCCGACGCGGGGTTCCGTGCCGCCGAGTGACCGCACGGCGCCGGCCAGGGTGCCGACCACAGGGTCGCGCGCGTCCGTGCGGGCGGGGGCGAACTGTGCCCCGATCCACTCGACCGTGGGCGGGTGGTCGCGCAACCAGGCGTCACCGGACGCGGCCTCGGTCACGGCATCCTCCAGCGCGCGTTGCGCCCCGGCGAGGTCTTCTCCGGGCGCGACGCCGTAGCGGCCCTCCACGATGAGGCTCTCGGCCACGGTCGAGGGCCAGATCCCCGCCCGGAGCCGTCCCATGGTCAGGGCGTACGGCAGCGCTTCCCCGCGGAACAGCGGGTCGGCCACGTCGCGGTTCCGGACCGCCTCGAGGGCCCGGAGTCGCCGGAAGATGGGAATGAACTTCTCTACCGGGTCCACGCCCTCTTCCCGCATCGCCCCGTGCGCGGCGAGGCCGGGGACCGTGAGCCGGAAGCTGAGCGCGCCGGCCTGCGCGGGCGCGATGACGAACTCCGTCGGCTCGACGACGATCGCCCCGTCCCCCGTGTGCCCGCGCTCGATCGTCGCCAGCGTCCCAGCCCCGCCGTCCTCCTCGCCGATCACGCTCTGTATCTGGAGCGCGCCGTCCAGTTCGATCCCCGCGTCGCGCAGCGCCCACGCCGCCGCCAGCGCGCCGCACACCTGCCCCTTCATGTCCACGACCCCGCGCCCGAACAGGCGACCGGCGCGACGCGTGAGTTCGAACGGCGGGTGCGTCCAGCGCTCGACCTCGCCCGCGGGGACGACATCGACGTGCCCGTTCAGGATCAGCGTGCGGCCTTCGCCGCGTCCCATGCTGCCGACGACTCCGAGACCTTCGTGACGCTCCACGTCGGCGGTGTAGGCGGAGTGTCGGCGCAGCCGCTCGAAGTCGATCTGCCACACGTCCGTCTCGAGGCCGATGGCCCGCATCTCCTCGGCCACCCGCTCCTGGGCCGGCGTCTCGCGGTTCGCGACGCTCTCGATCGCGATCAAGTCGGCCAGAAGCGCGAAGAGCCGGTCCGCGTCCACCGCCTCAACGGCGCGGCGTTCCTCAGGGGTCAGCGCGCGATTGTCGTCCGGCATCGTCTCCCTCTTGCCTGCGTGGATCGCGGAGTATGCCACCGGCGGGGCCGCCGGGGCGACCCGGCACCGGTGGTCTCGTCCGCGCGTTGCGCAACGGCTACCGTACCGGCGGAAGCAGGACCCGGCTCAAACGAACCACGGAGTATGATCGATGCGCGTCCGGACACGACATTCGTTCACGAGACTGGCCGCGGCGACGCTGGCCATCGGGATGCTGGCCGCCGTCCCGGTCGCGGCGCAGTCCGTCACGCCCGCGGGGGACCCGGGTCTCGGCCGTCTTCTGGCGGAGATCGAGCGCCTGGCGCCCGGCAGCGGGGGCACGGTGGGCGTCGGCGCCGTCCACATCGAGACGGGCCGCGCGGTGTGGTTCAACGAGGACGAGCGCTTCCCCATGGCCTCGACCTACAAGGTTCCGATCGCGGTGCAGCTCCTGTCCCGGGTCGACCGCGGCGAGATCTCGCTGGCGGACATGGTCGAACTCGAACCCTCCGACATCCATCCCGGCAGCGGGACGATCTCGAACCTGTTCGACGACCCCGGGGTGGCGCTCTCCCTCCGGAACCTGCTCGAACTGATGCTCCTCATCTCCGACAACAGCGCGACGGACCTCACCCTCACCGCGGCCGGCGGCCCCGACGCCGTGAACGCGCGCATGGCGGAACTGCGCGTCGACGGACTGAGCGTGGACCGTCCGACCTCGTCGCTGATCGGCGATTATTCCGGCGTCGAGACCCCCGCGGACGGGCGCATCTCGATGGCGGAGTTCCGGGAACGGGCCGCGGAGGTGACGGCGGACGAGCGCGGGGCGGCACGGGAGGCCTTCTCGACCGATGCGCGCGACACGTCGACGCCCCGCGCGATGGCGCACCTGCTCGCCATGACCTGGGCGGGCGAGGCGCTGGGCTCGAAGAACACGGAGGTCTTCAAGGACGTCATGCTGCGAGTGCAGACGGGCACCGGCCGCATCAAGGGCGTGCTGCCGCCCGGCACCCCGGTCGGCCACAAGACGGGGACGATCGGCGGGACCACCAACGACGTCGGGTACATCTACCTTCCCGACGGGGCCGGGCACGTGATCACGGTCGTGTTCGTGAAGGACTCCGAGCGGCCGGTCCCGGCGCGCGAGGCGACGATCGCCCAGATCTCCCGCGCGATCTACGACTACTTCCTGTTCAACCCCGGGAGCCCGGGGGATCCGGCCGCGGACCGCGCCAACCCCCGCTACGGCGTGTGGAAGCTGCGCTCCGACGCGCCGCCCCCGGCTCTCAACGTGATGACCTATGAACCCTGGGGGGACGGCGGGATGAAGATCACTGTCGAGTCCACCAACACCCGCGGCGGCGAGGCGAAGTGGAGCTACGACACGATGTTCGACGGCGAATTCCGGCCCGTGACCGGGCGGGACGGGGTCGAGACGGCGGTGGAGGTCGTGGACCGCTATACGAACCGGATCACGAGCCGGCGGGACGGCCGCGTCACGCAGGTCATCATCAACGTCCTGTCCGAGGACGGAAACCGGATCGACAACGAATACCGGAGCACGGACGCGGACGGGAACGAGCGCGTATCGCACGCGGTGTACGAACGCATCGGCGGGTGAGGCGGTGAGCGAGGCGATGGCCAGGGACTACGACGCGATCATCATCGGAGCCGGCGTCATCGGCGTCTGCACCGGATTCGAACTGGCCAAGCGCGGGTTCCGGACGCTCAACGTCGACAAGCTCCCCGCCGCCGGGTACGGCTCGACCTCGAACACCTGCGCCATCATCCGCCTCCACTATTCGACCCCGGACGGCGTCGCCATGGCGCGCGAGTCCTACTTCTACTGGCTCGACTGGGGGAAGTACGTCGGCGTGCCGGATCCCTCCGGGCTCGCGCGCTACGTCAACACCGGCTGCCTCGTCACGAAGACGGAGAAGAACCACCACCTGCAGCGGGTGAAGGAGAGTCTCGACGAACTCCACGTCGCGTACGAGGACCTGGACGCGGAGGGGATGAGGGAGAAGCTCTCCGTCCTCGACACGCGGCAGTTCGGGCCTCCGGTGACGGAGGAGGATCCGGGGTTCGGCCGGCCCTCGGGCGGCAACGTGGCGGGGGCCCTCTATATCCCGGAATCCGGCTACATCAACGACCCGCAACTGTGCTGCCACAACGTCCAACTCGGGTGCGAGGCGCACGGGGGCGAGTTCCGCTTCAACACGGAGGTGACGGAGATCCTGCGGGAGAACGGGAGGGCGGCCGGGGTTCGACTGAAGGACGGGTCCGAAGTCCGGGCGCCTGTCGTCGTGAACGTCGGCGGTCCCCATTCCTTCGTCATCAACCGCATGGCGGGGGTTGAGGAGGGGATGAACATCAAGACGCGCGCCCTGAAGCAGGAGGTGTGCCACGTGCCCGCGCCGGAGGGCGTCGACTATAACGTCGTGGGGATGCTGATTTCGGACAGCGACATCGGGTGTTATTCGCGGCCGGAAGTCGGCAATCACATTCTGATCGGTTCCGAGGATCCGCCGTGCGACGATCTGGAGTGGGTGGAGGACCCGGACGACTATGACAATACGTTCAGTTATCAGTGGAGGACGCAGGTCCTGCGCGAGGCGCAGCGCGTGAAGGGACTCCCGGTCCCGGAGGCGCGGCAGGGACTCGTCGACCTCTACGATGTGTCGGACGACTGGATCCCCATCTATGACAAGTCGGACCTGCCCGGCTTCTATATGGCGGTGGGGACGTCCGGGAACCAGTTCAAGAACGCGCCGGTCGCGGGCCAGCTCATGGCGGAGCTGATAGAGGCGGTCGAGGACGGGCGCGACCACGACGTCGATCCGGTACAGTTCCATATGAAGTATACGAGGCGGGACTGTGATCTCGGATTCTTCAGTCGACTCCGGACGATGAACCCGGATTCGTCCTACTCGGTCATCGGCTGACCTTCAGGCGTGATGCAGCGCCGCTCGAAGGCAGCGGAGCGTGTCCCTCGGGCTGCCAGCCCGCCGGGGCGACTGAAATCCGCACTCGGGGCGGGCGTCTTCCGGTCCGGGCGCCTGTGGGAGGAGCGGCCGCTACGCCGCCACTACGACGTCGTGATCATCGGGGGCGGCATCCACGGGCTCGCCACGGCCTACTATCTCGCGAAAGACCACGGCGTCCGGGACATCGCCGTGCTCGAGAGCGAGTACATCGGGTTCGGGGGATCCGGGCGAAACACCGCGATCGTGCGGGCGAACCAGCGCACGCAGGAGAACGTCCCCCTCTATGACGAGGGCCTGAAGCTGTGGCCCATCCTCACGGACGAACTCGACTTCAACCTCATGTTCCACAACTGCGGCAACGTCAACCTCGCGCACAGCGAGGCGGCAGTAGCCGCGTTCCGGCTCTCCATCAACACGGCGAACTTCTGCGGGGTGCGCTCGGAACTGTTGGATCCGCAGCAGTGCAAGGAACTGGTCCCGGCGCTCGACGTGTCGGACCGGCCCGCGCACCCGATCCAGGCCGGCATGTACCACCCGCCCGGGGGCGTCGTGCGGCACGACGCGGTGGTGTGGGGACTGGCCCGGGGCGCCAGCCAGCACGGGGCCGCCATCCACCAGGGCGTCGAGGTCCGGGGGATCGACACCGAGGGCGGGCGCGTGACGGGCGTGCGGACGAGCGCGGGGCCGATCGGGTGCCGGAAGCTCGGGATCATGGCGGGCGGCTACGGGCCGGCGGTCGCGGCGATGCTCGACATCGAACTGCCCGTGAACCCGCTCACGATCCAGGCGATGGTCACGCAGCCGCTGAAGCCGTTCCTGCACCACGTCGTGAGTTCCGGGGCGTACCACGTCTACGCGAACCAGACGCTGAAGGGGGAGATCGCGACCGGCGCGCACATGGACCCGCAGGTGAACTACACGACGGATGTCACGGCGGGCTACTTCAAGCATCAGGCGGAGTCGCTGACGGATTTCATGCCGTGCCTGAAGGGCGTGCGGTTTCTGCGCGTGTGGGCGGGGCTCGCGGACATGACGCCGGACATGGCGCCCATCCTCGACGGCAACTTCGCCCACGAGGGGCTCTACCTGGACGTGGGCTGGGGATACTTCGGCTTCAAGTCCGGGCCCGTGGCGGGCAGGTACATGGCCGAATTCATGGCGCGCGAGGAGGCGCCGGACATCCTGCGCCCGTTCGCCCTGCGCCGCTTCCTCGAGAACCGGTACATGGGGGAGACGGCCACGACCATGAAGTACGGGCAGTGGGACTGACGGTGCCGTGACGTTCCGGTTGACGTGCCCGGTGTGCGGGAAGCGCGACGTGTACGAGTTCACGTACGGGGGACCGGAGCGGGGGCCGAGGCCGGCGGAGGCGGAGCCCGCGGCCGACCCGGATCCGGCGGCCGGATCGGATCCCGGGGCCGCCGCCGAGGCGCACTTCCGGTGGGCGCAGTTCCGCATGAACCGCCTGGAGCCGCACGAGGAGTGGTGGCACCACGGGGCCGGCTGCGGCGTCTGGTTTTCGACCTGGCGCGACCCGGCCACGAACCGGGAGACGCGGCCCGGCGGCGGCGACGCGGGCGAGAATGAGGCGAGCGGGGGAGATCCGTCGTGAGCCGGCTGCCGCCCTCTTCGACGGAGCGCCTCGACCGTTCGCGCCCGCTCGATTTCCGCTGGTGCGGGCGCGCGCTGGAGGGGTTCGAGGGAGACACGGTCGCCTCGGCCCTCTGGGGGGCGGGGATCCGCACCTTCGGCCGGAGCTTCGAGTATCACCGGCCACGGGGCCTGTACGACCTGGAGGGGGAAGGGTCGAGCCAGCTCGTCTCGATCGACGGCGTGCCGAACCAGTCGGCGGGGACGGCGCCGCTGCGCGAGGGGATGGAGGTCGGAGCGCAGAACGTGCGCGGCGACCCGCGGTTCGACGCGTTCGGTTTCCTGGACCGGCTCGACCGGTTCATGCCGGCGGGTTTCTACTACCGGCTCTTCCACCGGCCCGCGTGGGCCGCCCGGTTCTTCCAGGAGCGGATGCGGGCGCTGGCCGGCCTGGGCGTGTTGAGGCTGGACGCGGCGGAGCGGGCGGACGCGGGGGAGCGGGCGGAGCGCTATCTGCACGCGGACGTGGCGGTGGTCGGCGGCGGCCCGGCGGGGCTGTCGGCGGCGCTCGAGGCCGGACGGCGCGGCCTGCGGGTGTGCCTGTTCGAGCGGCGGCCGTGGCTCGGTGGGCACCTCGACTGGCGCGTGCGGGACGGTCGCCCGCTGGCCGATGACGTATCGGCACTCGTCACGCAGGTCGAAGGGACGGACTCGATCCGCGTGGTCCGGCACGCGCCGGTCACAGGGATCTGGGGCGAGAACCTGCTCACGGGCTTTCAGCACGGCGGGGCGGAGCGCGCGGCCGGCGGCGCCACCGCGGGCGGCTCCGCGACGATGCCGTTCGACCGGGGACCACGGGAAGTGCATTGGGAGTGTCGCGCGCGGACGATCGTGGTCGCGACGGGATCGATCGAGCGGCCGCTCGTGTTCGAGCACAACGACCGTCCGGGCGTGATGCAGGTCGATACGGCGATTCGGCTCGCGCGGACCTATGGCGTCCGGCCGGGCGCGGCCGCCGCCTTCAGCGTGGGCGACGACCTCGGGCTCGAGGCGGCCGCGGATCTGGCGGCCTTGGGTGTGGACATCCGCGTCGTCGCCGACGCCCGGCGCGAAGGGCACGACCCGGAGCTGGTAGACGCCCTCTCGGCCGCGGGGATCGACTTCCGGCCGGGATGGGCCGCGACCCGGGTGCGTGGGCGAGGCCGGGTGCGGGGCGTAGAGGTGGCGGCGCGGGCGGGGAGCGGCGCCGGGGGTGGCGGGGCGGGCGACGCGCTGCGCGTGGCGTGCGACCTGCTGGTGGCGAGCGCGGGGCGGCAACCGGACATCGGGGTCCTCTCATGCGCCGGCGCGCGGTTCCGCCACGGCGAACGCACCCGGACCTTCGAGCTCGAGCGCCTCCCGCCCGACGTGTTCGCCGCGGGCGGTGTTCTTCGGCTCACCGATCTCGAGGCGCTCACCGGTTCCGGACGGATCGCCGGGCTCGAGGCCGCCGCGGCGTGTGGCACCGACGTCGCGGGGGCGCTGACCCGGGAGCGCGCGCGCCTGGCCGACCTGCCGGGGCCCGCCCGGGGCTCCTCGATCGTCCGCGGACCCGCCGCCGGACGGCGTCTCGCCCCCGGCCGCAAGGCGTTCCTCGATTTCGACGAGGACGGCACGTGGAAGAACGCGGCCCAGTGCGCCGCCTACGCCTTCGACGTGCCCGAACTCGCGAAGCGCTTCGGGAACTTCGGACTCGGCCCCGGGCAGTACCGTGTGCCGGGCCAGAACCTCGCCATGGCGATGGCCGAGATCGCGGGGCGGCCGGTGGGCAGCTTCGCCGCCACCACGGTGCGCCCGCCGGTCATCCCCCCCTCCCTCGCGACGCTCGCCGGCCCGAACCACGACATCCACAAGCGGACCCCGCTCCACGACGACCAGGCGTCGCGGGGCGCCGTGTTCCGACGGGCGGGGCCGTGGCAGCGGGCGCGCTACTTCAGCGAGGATCGGGAGTGCCTGGAAGAGATCCGCAACGTGCGCGAGAACGTCGGCCTCCTCGACAGCTCGCCGCTGGGAAAGTTCCGGATCTGGGGACCCGACGCCCTGCGCGCCCTCCAACGCGCCTACGTCTCCGACATGACGCGGGCCCGGCCCGGCCGCTGCGCGTACTCGGCGATGTGCAACGACACGGGCAACATCATCGACGACGGCGTCGTCGTGCGGACGGGCGAGGACGAGTTCTACTTCACGACGAGTTCGAACCGGGCGGGGACCACGGTCGAGTGGCTCCGTTTCCACACGCGGTACGACGGGTGGGACTACAACCTCGTGAACCTCACCGACGCCCTCGCCTCCATCAACGTGGCCGGGCCGAACGCGCGGCGGGTGCTGGAGAAGATCACGGGCGCGGACCTCTCGGACGAGGCGTTCCCGTACCTCGGCTGCCGCGAGATCGAGGTGGGAGACGGCGTGGCGGCGCGGTGCCTGCGCCTCGGGTTCGTCGGCGAGTTGTCCTATGAACTGCACGTGCGCGCGAGCTGTGCCCGGTACGTGTGGGATCTGTTGTGGGAGGCCGGGGCGGAGTACGGCATCCGGCCGTTCGGGCTGGAAGCGCAGAACTGCCTGCGGGCCGAGAAGGGACACGTGATCATCGGGACGGAGTCCGAGCAGCGCGTCACGCTCCTCGACATCGGCATGGGCTGGCTCTGGGACCGCGAAGACCTGGCCTCCGGCAAGGTGGGCGCCGCGGCGCTGCGCCACTGCGAGGAACAGGCCGGGCGGCTGAAGCTCGTCGGACTCCGGATCGACGACGGCGACATCGCCCACCGGCCCGAGGACGGGGCGCTCGTCGTGGACGGGGAGCGGATCGCCGGCTTCGTCTGCACGACGCGGCACAGCGCGACGCTGGGCTGGCAGTACGGACTCGCGCTCGTCGAGGACCGGTTGGCGGAGCGGGGCCGTTCGCTCGACCTGTACGAGTCGCCGGGCCGGCGGACCGTGCGTTCGACCGCCACCGTGGTGCCTCCCCACTTCTACGATCCGAAGGGGCAGCGCCTGCGGATCGCCCCCGAAGGGCGCCCGCGCCGGTCCGGCGAGGCGTCATCGCAGCCGGCGCCCGCGGCCCATCGCCGGTCTCCGGTCCGCTTCGACGCCGCGCCCGCCCGCACCGAGCGCCGGGCCGGCTGGAACGTGGTGCTCGACTACGAAACCGACCGCGCCTCCACCGACGCCCTGCGCCAGGCCTGCCTCATCGACCTCAGCCACCGCACACGCTGGGACGCCCAGCACCGCAACATCCGGGCCGTGCAGCCATTCGGCCTCGACGTGCCGCGCACGCCGGGAGACGTCCAGGTCCGCGACGGGCTGATGATCAACCGCATGAACGGGACCCAAGCCTCGATCTGGCACGTCGGACCGGGCGCACCCCCGGCCATGCCGGACAGTCCGCATTACACGGACACGACCGACTCGCACTGCTGGCTCGCGCTGCTCGGAGACTCCGTTCAGGAGGTACTGGAGAGCGTCACCGATCTCGACCTCCTCAACCCGGTGCGCGCGCGCCCATTCCTGACCCAGGGGCCCGTCCTCCATGTCCCCTGCCAAGTCGTCACCTGGCGGGACGACGCCGTCCTGATCGCCTTCAGCCGCGGGTACGCACAGGCCTTCGTCGAAGCGCTCCTCGAATCGGGTCGCCACGCCGGGCTGCGCCCAGCCGGCGAGCGGGTGTTCACCGACTGGATTCACGCGCTGGAAAGCTGAAACGTTCCCGCGGGAACGCTTCGGGCGGCTGCGGGGCACGGCCGCCGAGCCCGTTGGGCGAGGAGCTCAGGAGGCGGCGGAGAGGGCCCGGTCCAGATCCTCCTTCAGATCGTCGATGTGTTCGAGGCCGACGGACATGCGGAGCAGGTTCTCCGGAGCTCGGGTCGTCGGACCTTCGACGGACGCCCGGTGCTCGATGAGGGAGTGGGTCCCCCCGAGACTCGTGGCGCGGGCGATGACCTTCACGTGGGCCGCGACCGCGAACGCCTCTTCCTGGCCGCCCGCGACGTCGAAGGACAGCATGCCGCCGAAGCCGGACATCTGACGCGCGGCGAGGGCGTGCCCGGCATCGTTCTCCAGGCCCGGATAGTGGACCCGCTCGACGCGCGGGTGGGCGTCGAGGAAGCGGGCAAGCTCCATGGCGTTGGCGCAGTGCAGGGCCATGCGCGCGGCGAGCGACTCCAGGCCGCGCCTCGTGAGCCAGGCGTCGAAGGGCGACGGCACGAGGCCGCCGTCCTTCTGGATCTTCCGCAGTGCATCGAGCGTCCCGCCCGGCTCGCGCACGATGACCGCGCCGCCGGTCACGTCGCTGTGGCCGCCGAAGTACTTGGTCGTGGAGTGCATGACGAGATCCACGCCGAAATCCAGCGGCCGCTGCAGGAGCGGCGTCGCCCACGTGTTGTCGCAGCACGAGATCGCCCCGCCCTCCCGGGCGATGCCGGCGAGCGCCTCGATGTCGGAGATGCGGATGAGCGGGTTCGACGGCGTCTCCATCCACACGAGGCGGGTGTTCGGCCGCATGGCGGCGCGGACGGCGTCGAGGTCGGTCATGTCGACGAAGCTCGCCTCGATGCCGCGCTCGGCGAACGAGTCCCGCAGGAGAACGCCGGTCCCGTAGTACGCGTCGTCCGCGGCGACGACGTGATCCCCCGGCGCGAGCGAGAAGATGACGGCGAACGTCGCCGCCATCCCCGAGGGGAACGCGACGGCTTCCGGCCCGCCCTCCAGCGCGGCGAGCGCCGCCTCCAGCAAGGCCCGGTTCGGATTCCCGCTGCGGGAGTAGTCGAACCCGCCGGGGTACGACCCGTCCTCCCCGCGCTCGAAGGTGGTCGAGAGCGTGATCGGGGGCGCGATCGCCCGACTCGTCGCGTCCGGGTCCATGCCCGTCTTCACCGCCAGCGTTTCGATTCGCATTTCCGACCTTTCCGGGGGCACCGGATCAGCGTCGTCCGGCTCGGAGGGCACCGCCGATGAGGACGCCGACGGGGCCGATGACGAGCATCACGATGGGGTACCATGCGGGCCCGTACGGGTCGCCGGACGCCGAGAGGCCGGCGAGCGAGGCGAGGCTGAAGAAGACGAGAATCGCCGCCAGGACAACCGCATGGAGCCGCGGCGCGCGCGGGGCGGCGAGGGCCGCGAGGAAGCCCGCCAGAACGGTGACCGCGAGGCGCACGCCCAGGCTCGTGAAGATGAACGCGGCGCCCGGAGCCATCTCCGGTTCGACGCCGAACAGCGACAGCATCAGCCGGCCGGCGAGCACCGAGCCCAGCGTCAGCACCACGAACCCCAGGATGACGGCGGCGACGCTGCGCAGGATCGAGGCGTCGTTCATGCTCGACCACGTCTCGACCGCCTCGTCGAGGTTGGGACGGTAGCCCGGGGGCGATCCGGAGTCGGTCATCCGTCCCTCTCCATGACGGGCAGGACGATGTGCGATGCCCGGTCTCCGGCGTGGTGGATCACGTTTTCCGCGACCTCCCATTCCGTCTCGTCATAGTTGTTGCCGCCCGTGTTCAGGTTGCGGTCGAAGCGGGGGAAGTTGGAACTCGAGACCTCGATCCGCACGCGGTGGCCGGGCGCGAACCGGTGCGCCACGGAATGGAGGTCCACCCGGACGGGATAGACCTGTCCCTCCTCCATCATCGCGGGTTCCTCGTATCCGTCCCGGTAGCGCGCCCGCATGATGCCCTCGACGATGTTGATGGCCCGTCCGTCGGGATGCACGTCGAGGAGCTTCACGGTGAAGTCGGTGTCCGGGGCGCTCGAACTCACGTAGAGCCGCGCCTCGAGCGGGCCCGCGATCTCGAGGCCGCCGTCGCCGACCGGATCGCCGGTGTACACGAGGACGTCCTCGCGTTCCTCGATGTCCGACTGGTCGAACGCGCCGGGCTGGTCATCCGGGTTCCCGGTGCAGCAGACGGATCCGCCGCGGGAGGGGACGGGGTCCGCGGGGTCGTAGACGAACCGGTCCGCGGGTTCCTCGCCGGGGGCCTCCGTGGACAGGACGCCGTCGCCGAGCCGCGTGTTCGCGTTGCCCTCGCTGCGGAGATAGAGGCGGGTCATCTCGGCCCCGGGGGGCGGCCAGGTGTCGGCGGACGCCCATTCGTTCCGGCCCATCACGTAGTAGTGGACCCGGGGGATGTCGGTGACCCCGTTGTCCACGCCCTTCAGCCAGTGGTCGAACCAGGCGAGATAGAGGGAACGGTACGGCAGGCGGGCGTCGCCGAAGTCGACGTCCCCGACCACGGTGTTTTCCGTGGCGCGCTCGGACATGCAGTGGCTGGTGGGAGAGAGGATGGCGTACTGGTGCGCGCCGCCGCGGTCGCTCACCGCGTTGTCCTGCATCATCCGCCACTGCTGGAGCGTCTCGTTGGCGCCGAGGTCGTACCACGAGTTCACGTGGAGCGCCGGCGTGTCGAACCGGTCGGCGTCGCTCAGGTATCCGAGTCCGTCCCACCATTCGTCGGCGAGCGGCGTGCTCATGACCTCTTCCCAGTCCGTGTCCCGGTCGGGCGGGCCGTACTTCCGCATGAGGTCGACGGTGGGTAGCTCGCGGAGCGCGGCGAACATCTCGACCTGCGGCGGCGGCTCGCCCCCCGGCCGCTTCCGGCCGTTGCCGCGGAACCAGCCGAAGCTCGCGGAGAGCCCGAAGGCGCCTCCCTCGAAGATGCCGAAGTAGCCGTACCGTCCGCCGGCCGAGCCGACCGCCCCGCCGGCCGCGAGCGGGATGGCGGCGGCGTGCGCCGGGTGGCGCTGCGCCATGAGTTGCGTCTGGTTCTCCCCGAGGTAGGAGCAGCCGAAGGTTCCGACCTTCCCGTTCGACCAGGGCTGGGTCGAGGCCCACTCGACGGCGTCGTAACCGTCCTCGCGGTCCGCCGCGGACAGGAGATAGTCCCCTTCCGACGCGTACTTGCCGCGCACGTCCTGGACGACGACGGCGTATCCGTGTCCCGCGAAGAACCGCGCCGGAGAGATCGCGCCGGCCCGATAGGACGCCTTGTCGTACGGCAGCCGGATCATGACGACGGGCAGGCGGTCGCCGCGGTCGGCGGACTCGACCGGCAGATAGAGGTCCGTCGCGAGGCGAACCCCATCCCGCATCGGGACCATGAGGTCCGTCTCGACCCGCACCTCGAACGTCGGTTCGGGGGCCGCGGAGGGATCGTCCGGGTCCTGCGCGAAGCGGTCGAGGGCGGCGGATCCTTCCGGCATGCTTCCGCCGTCGGCGACCCGCGTCGCGGGCGCGTCTCCGCCTCCGGAACAGGCGGCGAGCGCTACGGCCAATGCGAAGACGCGGCCCGGCCGAGAATTGTCCATCGGTTCCCACTCCCCAAGATTCACGCGTTCGAAACTGTTCTCGAAGATGACACGACCCCCGGCCACGTAGCGAGTGACGACCACCATGGCTTCGGACCTCCACGAGCGCATCTGCAACGTCGTCGCCCGGATTCCCGCCGGTCGCGTCGCCACCTACGGGCAGGTCGCGCAGCTCGCCGGACTCGGCGGACAGGCCCGTCTCGTGGGTTACGCGCTCTATGCCTCCGACCGGCCGCTGCCCTGGCACCGGGTGATCAACGCGCGCGGCGAGATCAGCCCCCGCGGCGACTCGTACTCCGAGATGATCCAGTACCAGTTGCTGGCCAACGAAGGGGTGGAATTCGACAAGTGGGGACGCATCTCGCTCAAGCGTTTCCGCTGGAACGGGGAGATGCCGCCCCCGGCCAGCCCCTCGCCTCCCTCCTGATTCCGGAGCCTCGCATGCGTCGTGACTCTCGCGCTCATCCGGTTCGCACTTTGGCCCGCGTCCTGCTCGTCGCCCTGGCCGTCGGTGGCTTCAGGGCGCCGCTGCTCGCGCAGCAGACCCGCGTCGAGACCGCCAGCGGGAACGTCGACGGCCTCCTCGTCGACGGGATTCGCTCCTACAAGGGGATTCCCTTCGCGGCGCCGCCCGTGGGGGACCGGCGCTGGAAGCCGCCCCAGCCGGTCGAAGCGTGGGGGCGGCGGACGCTGCGCGCGCAGAGCTTCGGGCCGGAGTGCATGCAGACCCCCTACGGCGCGGGCTCGTTCTTCGGAGGTCCCCCCGCCCCGACGGCGGAGGATTGCCTGTACTTGAACGTCTGGACCGGAGCCGCCGACGCCTCGGAGCGGCGGCCGGTCATGGTCTGGATCCACGGGGGCGCGCTCACGCGGGGGTCCGGCTCCACCGGCATCTACGACGGGACGGCACTGGCGGAGAAGGGCGCGGTCGTGGTCACGATCAACTACCGGCTCGGACCGTTCGGCTACCTCTCGCACCCGCTCCTCACGGCCGAATCCGAACACAGATCGTCCGGCAACTACGGGGTCCTCGACCAGGTCGCCGCGCTCGAGTGGGTGCGCGACAACATCGCGAGCTTCGGCGGCGACCCGGACCGCGTGACGATTTTCGGCGAGTCGGCCGGCTCGTGGAGCGTGAACACGCTGATGGCGACGCCGCTGGCGGCGGGACTCTTCCACCGCGCCATCGGGCAGAGCGGGGGGCGGTTCGGGCCCATGATGCGCCTTTCGGAGGCGCCGGAGGGCGGACGCTCCGCGGAGGAGATCGGCGCGGCGTTCTTCGGGGCGCTCGGGGCGGAGACGCTGGAGGACATGCGGCGGCTCTCCGCCGCGAGCGTGATGGCGGGGCTCGAGACGCCGGCCGGGCGCGGCTTCAGGACGGCGGAGAACGTGGACGGCTGGGTGCTGCCGACGGACGTGACGACGGCGTTCGCCGGGGGCGCACACAACAACGTCCCGGTGCTCGTCGGGTTCAACGCCGATGAGATGACCTCCCTCTCGTCCCCGAGATCCGTGCCGGAGACGCTCGACGCGTGGCGCGAGTGGGTCGCGGGCCGTGTCGGCGACGATGCGGAGAGCTTCGACGCCGCCTACCCCGTGAAGGAGGAGGGCGAGATCTTCGACGCCTTCATGCGAAGCCGGGGCGACGCCCTGTTCGGCATCCAGATGCGGACGTGGGCGCGGGCGTCGGAAGCCGCCGGCGCGGATGCGTGGCTCTACTACTTCACGCACGAGCCGCCGGGGCCCGCGAAGGACTATCTCAAGTCGTACCACGCGGCCGAGATCGTGTACGCCTTCGGCAACGTCGGTCCAGGCGAACGGGAAGCGGTGGACCGCCGGTTGGCGGAGACGATGTCCTCCTACTGGGTCAACTTCGCCGCGAACGGCGATCCGAACGGTCCCGGGCTGCCGCCGTGGCCGGCCTACACGCGCGACTCCGAGGCCCATCTCGTGCTGGGGCCGACGGTCGAGGCGGGAAGCGAACTCCGCACGGCCCAACTCGACTTCTGGGAGCGGCGCCTGCGCGCCGGCACGCCGTGATGCGTCGGCGAGCCACGGGAGGACTCAGGGGAGCACCGCGGTGAGCGGGCCGCTCAACCGGCGACTCGCCGGGATCCGCGCAGAGAAGGAGGCCGCGCGTCCCGCCGCCGCGACGGAGGTCATGGCCGCGGGCACGGAGGCGCTGCGGAGTTCCGGCATCCTCGACCGAGTCCCGGGCGTGGGCGACCGGGCGCCGCTCTTCGCCCGCCCGAGCGTGGCCGGCCCCACGGTCCGGCTCGCGACGCTCCTCAAGCGGGGGCCCGTGGTGCTCAGCTTCTTCCGGGGCCGCTGGTGACCGTACTGCCGCGAGGAGCAGGCTGCTCTTCAATCGGTTCTCCCAGAGATCAGGGCGAAGGGGGGCCGTCTCGTCACGCTCTCCCCGCAGCTCCCGGAGTTCGCCCGCGGCTGGATCGAGGAAGACGGCATCGAGTTCGACGTCCTCCTCGACTTCGGGCTCGGCGTGGCGCGCGACTACGGCCTGACGTTCACCGTCGACGGAGAGCTGCGCACCCTGTACCGCGACGGGCTCGGCATCGACCTCGCCCGCTTCAACGGCGACGAGTCCTGGGAACTCCCGCTCACGTCCACCTTCGTCATCGACCGCGACGGAACCATCGTCTACGCCTCCGCCGACCCCGACTACACGGCGCGCGCCGAACCGTCCGAGGTCCTCGCCGCCATCCCGACCTAGCGTGCCCGAATCCCCGCGGGAGGTGCGGCTGCTGCATGGGGTGCGGGGGCGGATGCGGGACGGGGTGCGGCTTTCGGCGGATGTCTATCTGCCCGCTTCCGGAGGTCCCTTCCCCACCATCCTGACCCGGACGCCGTACGAAAGCGGCCGGGACGTGTTCATCGACAACGGCGTCTGGTGGGCCGAGCGCGGGTACGCGTTCGTGGTCCAGGACTGTCGCGGCCGGTTCCAGTCCGAGGGCGTGTTCCACGCGTATCTCCCCGAGATCGAGGACGGGCACGACACGCTGGAGTGGGTGGCGGGGCAGGCGTGGTGCGACGGGAAGATCGGGATGTGGGGGCGCAGCTACGGCGGGCTCACGCAGTGGCTCAGCGCGCCGCTCGGCAGCCCGCACCTCACCTGCATGGCGTCGCACGTGATCTGCGACGACCACTTCGGCGACTGTCACTACCTGGGCGGGGCTTTCCAGTTGCTCCTCTCGCTCGCAGCGGCCGTGATCTGGGAGACGAACCTCGCCATCGTGACCGGCCCGCAGGCCGCGCGCCTGTTTCAGAACCCGAAGTTCTGGGCCCATCTGCCGCTCATCGAGATGGACGAGCGCGCGATCGGACGGAAGATCCCCTACTGGCGGGAGTGGCTGGAACACCCGACGCGGGACGAGTACTGGCGGCGCCTCAGGGTCACGGACCAATACGACCGCGTCACGGCGCCGGTGTTTCAGCAGGGCGGGTGGTACGACGCGTATCCGGGGTCCCTGCTTCGCATCCACGAGGGGATGTCGGGGGCGGCGACCCCGCGCGCCCGCACGCAGAGCCGGAGCCTGCTCGGGCCCTGGTCGCACGAGGTCCCGGAGACGAGGACGGTCGGGGACCTCGACTTCGGCCCGGACGCCTGGGTGGATGTGCGGGAGGAGGAGCGGCGCTGGTTCGACTGGCAGCTTCGCGGCGTGGACGACGGGATCGGCGAAGACCCGCCGCTGCGCTGGTTCACGACGGGCGCCAACCGGTGGCGGGAGGGCGCGGAGTGGCCGCCGCCGGGGACGGAGGAAGTGCCCTGGTATCTGCACAGCCGCGGGCGCGCGAACCGGGGCGACGACGCCCGGCTCGATCCGGAGCCTCCCGGGGACGAGCCGCCGGACCGCTTCGAGTACGATCCGCGCGATCCGGCGCCCTCACTCGGGGGCAATCTCTCTTCCCGGCTGATCACGACCCACGCCGAGACGCCGATGCGGGGCGGCCCCGTCGAGCAGGCGCCGCTCGAGCGGCGGCCCGACGTGCTCGTCTACACCTCGCGGGTTCTGGAGGACGATCTCGAGGTCACGGGGCCGGTCGAGGTCGTGCTCTACGCTGAATCTTCGGCGCGCGACACGGACTTCGTGGCGCGGGTGACGGACGTCGATCCGGCGGGAGGATCATTCGTATTCACAGAGGGGATCCTGCGCGCGCGATATCGAGGGGGGTTGGACCGGACGGAGCTTCTGGAGCCGAACGAAGCCACCGAGTTCCGGATCCGGCTCTATCCGATGAGCCACGTGTTCCGGGCCGGCCACCGGATCAGGCTTCAGATCACGAGCAGTTGCTTCCCCCGCTTCAGCCGCAACCTCAACACGGGGGAGGACGTGGGGACGGGCACGCGCATGCGGACGGCGCGGAACACGGTCCTGCACACCGCCGCATATCCTTCGTGCGTGCGGCTTCCCGTCGCGGCGGCGGCGCCCGGCTGAACCCGCGAGTCATCCGGCTGAGCCCGCGAGGGCCTGCGGTTCCGTCGCGAAGAGACTCTCCCTCAGGGCTTCCTCGTAGTCGGGCGCGTGGAGCAGGAAGGCGTCGTGGCCCGCGTCGGAGTTCAGAATCCGCAGGCGAGAAGGCGCGCCGATCCGGCCTGCGGTCTCCAGGAGCAGCCAGGGCGGGACCAGCGTGTCCTCCTCCCACCCGATGAGCCAGGCGGGGACGCCGAGTTCGTCCGGACGCAGGTCGCACAGGTCGACCGAAGCCGACAGCGTCAGATAGGTCTCCGCCTCGAACCGTTCCGCGAACTCCCGTCCCTGTTTCTCCAGGTAGCGGCCGACGGCGTAGACCGGGGCGCCATCCTCCCACTCCCAGTCGTGCGGGAAGCGGGCGTCGAGCCCTTCCGCGGACTTGTAGGTCGTGAACGCCAGCGCCCTGGCGAGCGCCACGCCTTCGCTCCCCCGGCCGTGCCGGAGCGCGAACTCGACGATCCAGCGCTGCACCGCGTGGATTCCGATGGCCTGGGGATGGCCGCGGTGCGCCGCGCCGATCAGCACGACGCCGTCGAGGCGGGCGGGATGGCGGATCCCCATCGCCAGCGCGACCATGCCGCCGTAGGAGGCGCCCAGCATGCGGTGGGCCCGTTCGACACCGAGGTGGCGCAGCGCGACCGCGACGGCGTCCGCCTGGTCTCCGGGCGTGAGATGGATCCGATCCGGCGACTCGAACGTCCCGGGAGATCCGAGGAAGTCGATCGCGAGCAGCCGCCAGCGGTTCGTGTCGATGGCCAGACCCGGGCCCGCCAGCTTCCTCCACCAGCCGGGCGCGGGGTCCAGGGCGTTGGCGCAGACGTGGCGGTCGGCGGAGATCCCCCCCATCGCGACGAGCAGCGGGGCGCCCTCGGGTCCGGCGAGTTCGTAGCGCACCCGGAAGCAGGCGTCGATCCCGGCCTCCAGTTCCGGTCTCCACGCCGCCGGCATCGCGACGGCGCCCCTCCGACCCTCCGGCAGTACGGCGTTCAAGCTGTGTCTCCGTTTCGGCTCGCGTCTGTGGTTCGCGACGCCAACTCCGGAGCAGCCGACCGACCGTGCGGGTCCGACGCTCATCTCTCGGACCCGTGTTCGGGGTCCGCAGGAGTTGGCACCGCTGGGCGTTGCGCCCCGGTTGCCCCGGCTTCAAAGGGCCCGTCCCTCAGCCGGTCTCGATGAGTAGCGGCCGACCCTAATGGGTCCGGCAACGGCGGTCAAGAAACACGCGCGGCGCCTCTCGCCCGGCTTCGCCCGCCAAAACTTGACGCGCCGCCCACGACCCTGTAGCCTCCGCGCCCACAACGCTCATCGAGACCGGTCGAGGGACAGGCCCGAAGACACCGGGGCAACCTGTGGAAGGTGGCTCTTCCACTGATGTGCCAACTCCTGCGACGGATGTAATCCGTTGGTAGATGAGTCGCCCGCCGCGCTTCATTGCACGGCAGCTGCAGTTCCCAGGGCGTCGCTTCTCCGGAGTCCGCTGAGCGTGAATCGAGACTCGGGGGGAGGCGTTTCATTGCGCGAAGTTCGCCGCGTTCACGTACTCAAATTCGGTTCATCCGTGCTGGCGCATCCGGCCGCATACCGGCTGGCGGTCGAGGAGATCCGGGCTGAAGTCGCCGCCGGCGCGAAGGTCGTTGCCGTCGTGTCGGCCATGGGGGACACCACCGACGATCTTCTTTCCGCGGCGCGCGAAGTTGCGCCCTCGCTCCCGGACGACCTCATCGGATCTCTCCTCGCGCCCGGGGAGGAAGCGTCCGTCGCCCTGCTGCACCTCGCCCTGGTGACGGGGCGCGTGCGTGCGGTGGGCATGTCGTTCTCGCGCCTGCCGATCCGCACCCGGGGGCCGCTCGGGGCCGCCGAGCCGGTGGACGTGGACGCTCGGGCGATCGAGACGGCCCTGGCCACGCACGACGTGATCGTCCTTCCCGGATTCGTGGGCGTCGACGCCACGGGCATCACGTCGCTGCTCGGGCGGGGAGGCTCGGACCTTACGGCGCTTTTCCTCGCACACGCGCTCGGCGCGGCGGAAGTCCGTCTCGTGAAGGATGTGGATGGGATCTTCCCGGCCGACCCGAAACGGTTCCCGCACGTCAAGCCGATCCGCCGGACATCGTGGAGCGAGGCCCGGCGAACGGGCGCCGGAGTCGTTCAGGACCGGGCGCTGAGCTTCGCCGAGCGGCACCGGGTCGCCTTCAGGGTGGCGGCTCCAGGCGGCACGGGCACCTGGGTCGGCAGAAACGACCCGCCGCCCGACACCGGCCATGGCGGAGAGGAGCGTGCCCGATGCGCCTGACCCATCCGTCGAATGAACGCGTGCCCGTGGCCGTCCTGGGCGCGACCGGGATCGTCGGGCAGCGGCTCGTTCGGATGCTGGACGGCCACCCGACGCTCCGGCTTGCGGCGGTCGCCGCGTCCGAGACGCATGCGGGCGAGAGGTACGGCGACGTGGTCCGGTGGAGTCTCGGAGGAGATCCTCCCGCGGAGGCTGTTCCGCTGCCCCTGCGCATGGCGGTCGAGCGGCCGCCCTGCCGGCTCGTGCTCTCCGCGCTCCCTTCGCGCGTGGCGCACCGGCTCGAACCGTCGCTCGCCGAAGCGGGGCACACCGTATGCACCAACGCCTCGGCGCACCGGCTGCGAGCGGACGTGCCGCTGTTGGTGCCGGAGGTGAACCCGCAGGCCCTGACTCTCACGGCGACCCAGCCGTGGTCGGAGCGGGGGGGCCGCCTCGTCGCCAACCCGAACTGCGTGGTCGCGGGGCTGGCGTTGGCGCTGGCTCCCATCCAGGAGACTTTCGGCATCGAGTCGGCCACGATCGTCACGCTGCAGGCCGTCACCGGCGCCGGGCTCCACGGGATCGGCTCCGTTCAGATCGGAGGGAACGCCATTCCCTGGATCCCGGGCGAAGAGGAGAAGATCGGTCCCGAACTCAACAAGATCCTGGGGACCGATATTCCCGTGGCGGCGAGCGTCAACCGCGTACCGGTGCTCGACGGCCACACCGCGAACGTCTTTCTGAAGCTCGCATCGCCCGCGAGTCCCGGGGACGCCGCGCGGGCGCTCGCCGAGTTCAGAGGCCCGCCATCCCTGCCGGGTCTGCCTTCGCTTCCCGAGCGACCGCTCATCGTGCGGTCGGAGCCCGACCGTCCACAGCCGCGCCTGGACATCGGCGCGGCCGGAGGGATGGCGGCGAGCGTCGGAAGGATTCGTGCCGCGCCGCCACACGACCTCGCGATGACCGTGGTCTCGCACAACGGCATCCGGGGCGCCGCCGGCGCCTGTTTGCTCAATGCCGAGTTGTGTCTCGCGCGAGAGTCCGCTGACGCGCGAGGCACCCCGATCCGGGTTCCGCACCGATGAGCATCGGCCAGGTACACGGAAGTTCACGGCCCGGCGTTCGGGCCTGATCCAGTCGCAATCGATCTCACGAAAGGGTTGAGACCAATGAGAGACGAAACAGTAGCGATTCACCTCGGATACGAGTCCGAGCCCACCACGCACGCCGTCGCGGTGCCGCTGTACCAGACCGTGGCGTACGAGTTCGACGACGCGCAGCACGGCGCGGACCTCTTCAACCTCGAGGTCGAGGGAAACATCTACTCCCGCATCATGAACCCCACGCAGGCCGTGCTGGAGGAGCGGATTGCCCAGCTCGAGCGCGGGCTGGCGTCGCTGGCGCTCTCCTCCGGCAGCGCAGCGGTCAACTACTCCATCCTCAATCTCGCCGCCGCGGGGGACAACATCGTCTCGGTGCCCCAGTTGTACGGCGGCACGTACACGCTCTTCGCCCACATGCTGCCGCAGCTGGGGATCGAAGTGCGCTTCGCCGAAGGCGACGGCCCGGACGATCTGGCCAAGCTGATCGATGCCCGCACGAAGGCGGTGTTCGTCGAGAGCATCGGGAACCCGGCGGGCAACATCGTAGACCTCGCGGCGGTGGCCGACGTGGCGCACGCCCACGGAGTCGCCACCATCGTGGACAACACGGTCGCCACGCCCGCGCTCCTCAAGCCGATCGAACACGGGTTCGACATCGTGGTGCATTCGCTGACGAAGTACATCGGCGGCCACGGCAACTCACTCGGCGGCGCCATCGTCGATTCCGGGAAATTCCCGTGGGAGGAGCACGAGATCCGTTATCCGCAGTTCACGACGCCGGAACCCAGCTACCACGGGGTCGTCTACACGGAGGCGCTGGGGCCGGCCGCGTACATCGGTCGGGCGCGCACGGTGCCGTTGCGGAACACCGGGTCGGCGATTTCGCCCTTCAACGCGTTCCAGATCATCCAGGGGATCCAGACGCTGAACCTCCGCATCGAGCGCCACTCCGAGAACGCGCTGGCCGTGGCGAAGCACCTGAAGGACCACCCGGCCGTGGAGTGGGTGAGCTACGCCGGATTGCCGGGCGATCCGTACCACGAGCTGGCCCTGAAGTACCTGGGCGGCCGGGCTTCGGGGATCCTGACCTTCGGGGTGAAGGGCGGCTTCGAGGCGGGCGTGAAGTTCTACGACGCGCTCGAGCTGTTCAAGCGGCTCGTGAACATCGGGGATGCGAAGTCGCTGGCGTGCCACCCGGCGTCCACGACGCACCGGCAGCTCACCGAGGAAGAGCAGCTCAGCGTGGGCGTGCGTCCGGAGACGATCCGGCTCTCCGTCGGCATCGAGCACATCGACGACATCGTCGAGGATCTCGACCGCGCGCTGGCGGCAGCATTGCCGGCCCGGCCGGCCGCCGCATGACCGACCCGAGCGGCCGCCGTTGACCGTCGGGCGGGGCGCCGGCTACGGTAGCGGACGCCCAGTGTCGTGTCCCGGAAATACACGAGCTACCGAGAGTGCCGAGGCGCCGGATTCCGCTAGGCGCTCCGACGAGGAATGGCAGCGTCATTTCGAGGAGGAGCAACGCCGCGGAGCCGGATGCATCGGCGCTCGAATAGCCGGGGTATTTCCGGGACACGACACTTTGCCCGACCGCGGCAACCTCACGACAGGAGCGTCTCCATCCCTTGAGCGCCCTGGACTGGCTGATCGTCCTCGGACTGAACGGTGCGATCATCGCCTACGGGCTGCGCCGCGCGCGCGGCACCTCCACGAGCGGCGAGTGGTTCCTGAGTTCGAGAGCGCTGCCGTGGTGGGCCGTCGGCCTGTCCCTCTTCGCGACCAACATGGACAACTCGGAGTTCGTGTCGGCCACGGGGACGATCGCGAGCGAGGGCCTGCATTTCCTCTCCGCGCACACGTTCGGCGGACTCATCGGGGTGACGATCGCCACGTTCGTGATCGTCCCCGCCATCTACCGGGCCGGACTGTACACCAACTCCGAGTACCTCGAGCACCGCTTCGGTCCGGGGACGCGCGTCCTCGGCGCGCTGATCCAGATCCAGTACCGGACCTCCGTGCTGGGGCTCATGATCTGGTCCGTCCATCTCACCCTGGTGGGGGTCGGCGGACTGAGACCGGAACTGTCCTGGGCGCTCATCGTATCGCTCGTCGTCCTGTCGGGCGTCTACACCGCCGTGGGCGGGTTGCGGGCGGTCGTCGCGACGGACGTGCTGCAGAGCGTGCTCGTGATGGCGGGAGGTCTCGCGGTGTGCATCGCCGTCTGGCAGGCCGTGGGCGGCTGGGACGCGATGGTTGCGCAACTGGAAGGCCTGGGGACGACAGCCGAGGGACTCGCGCCGGGCCTCGCCGCCGCGGACCTGGTCCACGTGGGCGCCTTCCGGGGACGGGACGGGACCACGTCGCCGGCCGTCATCTTCATCGCGTGGATTCTCATCTCCTCCGGCTGGTGGACGGTGAGCCACACGTCCACCCAGCGGATGATGGGCGCCCGCTCGCTGTGGGACATGAAGATGGCCGGCGTCCTGGGAGCCGGCGTGAGCCTCGTCATCCTGCTCTTCACGGACATGCTCGGGCTCTTCGGGCGGGCGCAGTTCCCGGACTTCGCCCGGCCCGACGAAATGTACCCGCACCTGATCTCCACCTATCTCGGGATCGGCGCCAAGGGACTCGTGGTGGCCGGCGTGGTGAGCGCCGCGGTGAGCACCTTCGATTCGATGGGCTCGTCGATGTCGGCCGTCTTCACGCGCGACATCTACGCGCGCTTCATCTCGCGGGAGCGGGACGACGCCCACTACCTCCGCGTGGGACGCATCGCGACGGTCGCGATCCTGGTCCTGGGGTTCGCCTACCTGCCGCTGATCCTGCGCGCGCCGACGATGCTCGCCGCCTTCCGCTCGGTCACGTCCGTCTTCGTCACGCCGCTTCTCATCGTCTACCTCGTCGGCGCCGTCACGCGCTCGAACCGGCGGGTGGGGATGGCCGGTCTCGCCACCGGAGGGCTGTACGGCGTCATCGGCTTCGTGGATCGCGAGGTCATCGACATCTCGTGGCTGCCTTCCTGGCTGACCGGACAGTGGGAGGCGTTCGTGTGGGCCGTGGCTTTCACGGCCGCCGGCTGCGCCTTCGCGGCGCTGCTCCCGCGCTGGCGCGGGACGGCCGGTATCGGGGCGGGCGGCGGCGATGCGTCGGCCCCGCGCGCCGACGACTGGCTGGCGAAGAGTTCCGGCGAACTCGGTCCGATCCGCCTCCACCCCTTCAGCGAACGCGTGCCGCTGCTGGCCAGCCCGGCGCTCTACACGGGAGTTCTCGCCGCCATCTCGGCCTGGCTCGTGTTCGGCGTGTTCTGGTAGCCGCCGTCGCTGCGCGAGGCGTTACACTGGCGCGCCGCCCAGCCGGGCCGCAGCCTTGGGCGTCGCTGAAGTGAAGTCCTGGCAGCCCGTGGAAGTTCGGACCCGCACGCTGGGAGACCCATGAATCGACCCGCAGCAGGCCGCGATCATCTGGCGTACTGGCGCCGCAATCTCCGTTATGTGGGGATCCTTCTCGCGATCTGGGCTCTGGTGTCCTACGGCGCCGGGATCGTGTTCGCGGACGCGCTCGACGCGGTCCGGATCCCGGGGACCGGCTTCCCGCTCGGGTTCTGGTTCGCGCAGCAGGGCGCGATCTACGTCTTCGTCGTCCTCATCTTCGTCTACGTCTTCCTCATGAACCGGCTCGACCGGGAGTTCGACGTCGACGAGCGTGACGAGGAGGGCGCGGCATGACGGTTCTCCAGTGGACGGCGACGCTCGTCGGGCTTTCGTTCGCACTCTACATCGGGATCGCGATCTGGTCGCGGGCCCATTCCACGAGCGAGTTCTACGTCGCGGGCAAAGGGGTTCATCCCCTCGCCAACGGGATGGCGACGGCGGCGGACTGGATGTCGGCCGCCTCCTTCATCTCGATGGCCGGGATCATCTCCTTCCTGGGCTACGACGGCTCCGTCTACCTCATGGGCTGGACGGGCGGCTACGTGCTCCTGGCGCTGCTCCTCGCCCCGTATCTGCGGAAGTTCGGGGCCTTCACCGTCCCGGACTTCGTGGGCGAGCGCTACTACTCCCAGACGGCGCGGGTCGTGGCCGTGATCTGCGCGATTTTCGTCTCCTTCACCTACGTCGCGGGCCAGATGCGCGGCGTGGGGATCGTGTTCAGCCGCTTTCTGGAGATCGACATCGTCTGGGGCGTGGTCATCGGGATGGGGATCGTCTTCTTCTACGCGGTGCTCGGGGGGATGAAGGGGATCACCTACACGCAGGTGGCGCAGTACTGCGTGCTCATCTTCGCGTACATGGTGCCGGCGATCTTCCTGTCGATGCTGGTCACGGGGATTCCGATTCCCCAGATCGGGCTCGGCGCGGCGGAGCAGGAGACGGGGACGTTCCTGCTCGACCGCCTGAACGGCCTGCACCAGGAGCTTGGGTTCGCGGCCTACACGGACGGCACGAAGTCGACGCTCGACGTGCTGGCGATCACGGCCGCGCTCATGGTGGGGACGGCGGGGCTGCCGCACGTAATCATCCGCTTCTATACGGTGCCACGGGTGCGGGACGCGCGGATCAGCGTGGGCTGGGCGCTCGTGTTCATCGCGCTGCTGTACACGGCGGCGCCGGCGGTGGCGGTGTTCGCGCGGACGAACCTGCTCAACACGGTGACGGACCAGCCGTACGCGGAGATGCCGGAGTGGTTCACGAAGTGGGAGGCGACGGGATTGATCTCGTACGAGGACCACAACGGGGACGGGCTGATCCAGTACGTGGGACCGGAGGCGGTGGACGCCGCGGGTGCTCCCGTGCAGAACGAGCTCACGATCGACCGCGACATCATGGTGCTCGCGAATCCGGAGATCGCCCGGCTGCCGAACTGGGTGGTGGGGCTCGTGGCGGCGGGCGGACTGGCGGCGGCGCTCTCGACGGCGGCCGGACTGCTGCTCGTGCTCTCGGCGGCGATCAGCCACGATCTGCTGAAGCGCAACTGGCGGCCGGACATCAGCGAACACGGAGAACTGATCGCGGCGCGGGTGAGCGCCGGACTCGCCGTCCTCGTGGCCGGATACCTCGGCATCAACCCGCCGGGCTTCGTGGCGGAGGTCGTCGCGTTCGCGTTCGGGCTCGCGGCGTCGTCGTTCTTCCCCGTCATCATCCTCGGCATCTTCTCGAAGCGGCTCAACCGAGAGGGGGCGATCGCGGGCATGCTGTGCGGGATCACGCTCACCGCCGCCTACATCGTCTACTTCAAGTTCGTGAACCCGGCCGCCAACGTGGCGGAGAACTGGTGGTTCGGAATCTCACCCGAAGGCATCGGGTCCATCGGGATGGCGGTGAACTTCGCGGTGGCGATCGTCGTGTCCCGCTTCACGCCGGCGCCCCCGCCGGAGGCGCAGCGGCTGGTCGAGCGGATCCGGCTGCCGCGGGGCGCCGGCGAGGCACACGAGATCAGCGGCTGACGCGTCGGCGGGTCGGGCGGGAGCCTCGGGGCCGCACGGCGATCAGCGGCCGAGACGGCGCACGAGGACGAGACGGAGGAGCGCGAGCCGCTGGTCGAAGCCGTAGCGGCAGGGGCTCGGCAGCCCGGCCGGTCCGCAGACGCCGGCGTTGACGTCACGCCGGTTCTCCGCCTGGTGGATGGTCTCGCCGAAATCGTTGTAGAGGCCTTCGAGTCGGAGGGTCCAGGCACCCGCCACCGGCATTTCGATGCCGGCCCCGGCGACCCATCCGACCCGCGTCGGCCGCTCGTCGAAGGAATCGTCGGGGTCCAACTGCAGGCGGCTGTCCGTTCCCGGGTCGAGATCGGTGAACGAGTTGGAGAATCCGGCCACCGACACGCCGCCGGCGACGAATAGGCCGACGCGGCCGAGGGACCTCCGAAGGCCGATGCGCGCCGTCCCGGCCCAACGCAGCTCCGCCGCCGCCGTTTCATCCATGCCGGCCGGATCCAGTTGTCCGGGGGTCGCCGACACGCCGCTGAACGCCCCGTCCGCCTCGAACAGGAGCCGCAGGCGCCCCAGGTGGAAGTACCGCCCCGCCACGACACCGACCGCGAGTCCGGCGCCGTCGTACTCGAACGCCTGGCCGGGGACGCCGTTCGACCCCGTAAAGCCGTTGAGGTCGGTCATGCGAACGTCCAGCGAGCCAAGTCCCGCGAACGCGCCGATGTAGCTTTCCGCCTGACCGGAGCCGTCCGAGCCGTCCTGCGCCTGCGCAACGCCCGCCACTGCCATGATCGCCAGCAGGCTCATGAGCGCCGAGGCGAGCGCACGTCCGACGAGGTTCGTGTCATTCATGGAGGGGTGTCCCTGGGTCATTGGAGATCGAGGGTTGGCTTCAAGAGTCGGGCCGCTAAGTCTCAGCGCAAGACGATGTCCCTGGACTAGTTGAGACGCGCTTGACGGCCTGTACCATATAAGGTACACGCATCCGGCAAGGGACCATGTCAGCGCCTAAGCGGTGCCGAAGTCCGAGATGGACATCGCACGAAGGCGGGCAAGGGAGTTCGTTCATGGTTGAGGAAAGAGGAGGCGTCGGTTCGTCGTTCGAGGATTATCTCCGGGAACAAGGGACGCTGGAGGAGACGACGGCGGCGGCCGTCAAGCGTGTCATCGCGTGGCAGTTGAAGGAGGCCATGGCTACGGAACGCCTCAGCAAGAATCAGATGGCCCAAAAGATGAACACGAGCCGCAGCCAGTTGGATCGGGTCTTGGATCCGAGCAACGATCGGATCCAACTCGCCACGCTGATAGGGGCTGCCGAGGCGCTCGGGCGACGGCTCCGAATCGAACTCGTGTAGGCGCGTTGGTCAGCGGATGGTGGGGCCGCCGGTTCGGTTGTCGGGGACGAAGCGGTCGCGGGCGGGCATGCGCGTGTCGACGACCACCGCGGAGTCGACGACGGCGTCCGCGGGCAGGAGGTCGTTGAAGTAGAGCATGGCCGCGACCACGGCGTAGACCTCTTCGTCCGTCATCGTTCCCGGGAGGTCAAAGGGCATGGCGCGGCGGGTGTAGTCGAACAGCGTCGTCGCGTAGGGCCAGTAGTTGCCGACGGTGGAGCGCAGGCTGCGGTCGTTCGCGAACGGGAACTCGTCTCCGGGGATGCGCCCCGTGAGGAGGTCGTTCGGCCCTTCGCGCCCCGTGGGCCCGTGGCAGAGAATGCAGCGGTGGCGCTCCCACACCTCCAGCCCTTCCGCCACGGAGCCGCGCCCCGGAGGCAGGCCCGCGCCGTCGGGACCGATGTCGATGTCCCACGCCGCGATCTGGGACGCGGTCGCGGGCGTCCCGAAGCCGTACAGGGGCTCGGTCACGCCCGCCCGGCCGGGCGTCCCGCCGCCCGGATCGGTCGTCGCGACCGCAGCCGCGCCGGGTGGGGCGCTGCCGACCTCCGCGCCGCCCTCGGAGTCGCCCGCGCCGCAGGCCGCCAGCGCCGGCACGAGGGCCGCCATCGCCAGCCTCCGCGAGACCACGCTGGCGCGGCTCATACCGGCGCGAACTCGATCGAGCCGTCGCCGGCCACGCGCCACCCCCGGATCGCGTTGGAGTGGTAGCGGGTGCCGGGTCCGCGCGCGTCGAGCACCTGCTGCCGGACCGGCTGCGTGTAGCCCGTCTCGTCGGTGGCGCGGCTCAGCAGGTGCGCCGGGCCGCCGTCCCACTCCCAGGCGTGGCGGAACCGCGTCGTGCACTTCGGCAGCACGGGTTCCTGCAGCACCGCGTCGTGCCACGAGTCGCCGCCGTCCGTGCTCACTTCCACGCGCTCGATGAGGCCCCGGCCGGTCCAGGCGTAGCCGGTGATCTCGATAAAGCCGGGCCCCGGCAGCCGCCGCGGATAGGTGGGGTACGTGATGATCGACTTCGCATCCATCACGAAAGAGAACTGCCGCGCCGTCCCGTCCGGCAGCGGATCCGTGTACTTGGACGTCTCGTCGCGGAACATCGCGGGGCGGTCGGAAAGCTCGATGCGCCGGACCCACTTCACGCTCGCGTTGCCCTCCCATCCGGGAAGGAACACCCGCGCGGGGTAGCCCTGCTCGGGCCGGATCGCCTCGCCGTTCTGGGCGTAAGCGATCATCGCGTCGTCCCACGCCTTCTCCATCGGGATGCTGCGGCCCATGACCGCCGCGTCCGATCCCTCGGCGAGGAACCACGTCGCGTCCGCATGCGCCCCGACCTCCTCGAACAGCGTCGAGAGCGCGACTCCGGACCACTCGCTCGTGCTCAGCAGGCCGTCCACCGACTGCGGCGTGTGCTGCGGGCTGGGCGACGGAGCGTAGGCGCCGCCGCCGTTCCCCGAACACTCGATGAAGAGCAGCTTCGAGACCTGCGGGAAGCGCTTCAGGTCATCGAGCGTGAAGAGGGTGGGCCGGTCGACCATGCCGTGGATGAGGAGGCGGTAGGTCGCGGGATCGATGTAGGGGATCCCGTGGTGGTGCCGCTCGAAGTGGAGATCCGCCGGGGTCATGATCCCGTGCAGATCCTGGAGCGGCGTCCGCGAGGAGCCGCCCATGGAACCGGACAGGAGTTTCTCCGGGGCCTCGTGCGGCGACCGGGACCCGACCGTGACGGGACGGGCGCCCGGCACCTTCGTCGGATCCGGCGCCTCCTGGACCAGTCCGCGCGTCGCGCCCGCCGTGATGGCGCCCCCGGCGGCCGCCGCGGCTCCGGCGATCAGGGCTCGCCGCGTGAGTCCGGAGCTTTCGTCTCGGTCGTTCACGTCGCCTCCGTTTCCGTCGGTCTCGCGCCCCACCTCCGCCCCGTCCCGCGCACCATCTACATGTGTGCGCCGACCACAGTTGCCGCCGTCAGCGCGACGCGTGCCACTCCTGCAGGATCTCCGCCTCCCGCTCCGCGGAGAGTCCCGGCCGCATCTCCGCCTGGCGCTCGGGCGTCCGGGAGAAGTGGAAGTCCAGCGTGGCCTGCGTCGTATCCGCCAGCGAGCGGAACGTCATCCCGTGCGCGACTTCGTTGGAGAGGTCGAAGCGCGCGAACCCTTCCGACCCCGGAGTCGGAGGGCGCCACACCGGCATCTCGGCGTAGGGCCGCACGCCGCGCTCGGCGAGGAACTCGCGCGGCACCCACGTGAACGTCGTCTCGGCCGTCGTGACGGCCCGGATGCCGTACAGGAGTTCCGCCATCGGCCGGGGCGTCGCGGGGCCCACGAGGTTGAAGATGCCCGTGTGCCCGCGGTCCGAGGACAGCGCCATGAAGTCGCCGAGGTCACGCACGTCGATGATCTGCACCGGGTCCGTCCCGTCGCCGGGAGACAGCACCTCGCCGCCGCGGTGGATCCGCACCGGCCAGTACGTGAAGCGGTCCGTGGGGTCGTCGGGTCCGATGATGAGACCCGGGCGGAAGATCCCGTAGCGGTCGGGGAAGATCCGCATCGCCTCGCGCTCCGACTCCGCCTTCGCGAGGCCGTACGGCAGATCCGTGATGTCGGAGGTCGCGCGGTCCACGCCGGCCGTCTCGTACGTGTACGACGGGACATCCGCCGTCATCGGCACGGTGGAGTGGCTCGCGTACGCCGAGCGCGAAGAGACGTAGTAGAAGTACTCCACCGAGTCGCGCAGGAACTCCCCGATGCTCGTCACCCAGTCGGGACGGGCCGTGGAGTTGTCGATGACGACGTCCCACGTCCGGCCGCGCAGCGACTCGAAGTCCCCGTTCCGGTCTCCGACGAGTTCCTCGACGCCCTCGAACATGCCGGGGCGGCTGCCGCGGTTGAAGATCGTCACCTCCAAGCCCTGCGCGAGCGCCGATCGAACCTGGTAGGGACCGATGAACCCGGTTCCGCCCAGGATGAGCAGCCGCCCGCCGCTCCCCGAGGCCTGGGGCGTGGCCGCCGGGCCCGAGCACGCCCCGACGGGGACGCCGAGCCCGAGGGCGGCGCCCGCCGCAGCCGTGACCTTCAGAAAATCGCGCCGGTTCGAATCGGTGGACATCGTGACTCCTCCGTCTGATTGCGTGTTTAGTTCGCGGTGCCGTCGAGCAGTTCGAAGATCCGCAGCACCGCAACGGGATTCGCGCCCGGGCTGGCGATCCCGCCGAAGTTGTCGGCGTGTGCGGTGAGGTCGATGCGGCCCGCGGCGTCCTCCGCGCTCACCCCCTGGCTGTGGAGCGCGACGGACTGGTCCCACAGGTCCTGCAGGTAGGCCTGCAGGTGGTCGATCCGCTCGCGCTCCCGGTACGGCTCGCCGTGGCCGGGGATGATCCAGTCGAAGTCGAGCGCCTTCACGCGGTCGAGCGTCTCGACCCACTCGTCGACGTACCCGTCGCCCATGTAGGGGAGACCGGCCGTGAGCATGTCTCCGGTGATGATCACGCGGTCATCCGGCAGGTAGACGATGACGTCGCCCTCCGTGTGGGCGCGCCCGAAGAAGTGGAACTGGATCTCGCGTCCGCCGCGGTAGAGCGTGAGCCGCTCCGAGAGCGTCGTGTTGGGGGCCGTAGGGACGACCTCCTGCAACTGCGCGTAGTAGGTCCGCTGCGCCTCCAGCGTGGCCTCCACCTCCGCGCGCGCCGCCGCGTCCGTCATCGTGTCGAGCCTCGCTTCCAGTTGCTCGATCCGCCTGGGGATCGATCCCACGAAAAGTTCGTAGGAGCGGCCCGAGTTCGAGCGTCCCGCGGCGATCGCCGCCCGGGTCGCCTCGTGGCTGATGATCTCGACTTCGGGCGGATACACCTGGTTGCCGTGCGCATGGTCGAAGTGCCAGTGCGTGTTCGCGGCGTAGCGCACGGGGTTGTCGGTGATCGAGCGCAGATCCTCGATGAGGGCGCTCGCCGCCGCGGGAGAAATGTGGGAATCAACGAGCAGCACGTCCGCCTCGTTCACGACCACGCCGGCGTTCGATCCCACGACGAGGTCGCTCGCACCGCGCGCATGGTAGACCCCCGGCACGACCTCCGTAAACGCGAAGTGGACGGCTTCCGTCGTCGCCGCGCCGCCCTCCTCCGCTCCGCCGCCCTCACCGCTCGCCCCTGCGCCGCTATCCGGCGCGCAACCGACACAAAGCCAGATTCCCGCGAGAAGGGTGGGTGGAATCGCGCTCCGGCGGCGGACCGCTTCGGCGTGCAAGTGCTCAGGTCGATGTCGTCTGCCGGTCATGAGAACCTCTCGGTGCGCGCGATGAGCCAAGGCTCGCAAGATGTCGGCGGAGTCGGTCCCGGAACAGATGTCCCGCGGGCGATCCGACGTGCGTCCGGAGGGCGATCAGCCGCGCGAGCCGCCGAGGCCGAGCCGGCCGCGAATCCATGCCACATAGTCACGGACCTCGCGCTCCACGGCGCTCGTTTCGCCGCGGCTCATTTCGCCGTGGCCTCCCTCGCCGCCGGCCGCCCGAAGCTCGGTGTAGAGTTCGATCGCGGCTTCGAGCGCGGCCACGCACGCCGCCGCGTCGACGCCTCCAATCGTCCGTTCGAGATCGGTCGCGAAGGCGGGGAGGCGGTCCTCGATCCGGCGCACGCCCGTGGCCTCGACGCCGGCTCCGAGGAACGCCAGCGGCCCCAGCACTGCGGCTCGCAGAAAGGTGAGTCCATCCAGCGCCTCGAAGATCTCTCCCCGCTCGATCTTGTCGGCGACGTAATGCGCCCAGATCCAGAAGCGATCCTCGATCCAGTCCGGATCCGCGGCCGGGTAGCGGGGGGCGGCGCGGGCGAACGCGGCGCTCAGGCAGCCGTCGACCTCCCACAGGATGACCGGGTCCTCGATCCGTTCGTGCGCGTCGTCGAGCGACACGAACTTCAGATCCACATGCAGGAGGGGAGGGCCGTAGAGGCACACGAGCAGGCGCGGCTCTCCCACATGCTCGCCGGTGAATCCCGCCAGAAACGAGGGATCGAGTTCGGCGGCGATCGCCTGCTGCCGCTCGAGAATCTCCGGCCACGCCTCCGGATCCACCGCCAGTACGAAGTCGAGGTCCGAGAACTCGTCGATCTCGCCCGCGATGAACGACCCGCCCGCCGCCAGGCCGACGATGCCGTCGATCGCCGGGACGGCAGCCAACGCGCGCTCGAGAAAGGCGCGATGGCGGGTCGGCATGGTTTCGATCAAAGTTCGGCGGTGAGGTGCTGGCGGTAGCCCTGGAGTTCGGCGCGTTCGTCTTCGGGTAGCTCGGGATGGGTGAGGTCGAGGGTGGCGAGCTGGTCGCGCACGAGTTGGGCGACGAGGAGCCGCATCCAAGGCTTCGAATCGGCCGGGATCGCGTACCATGGCGCCCACGGGCGAGCGGTCGCGTTGATCGCGTCCTCGTACGCGGCCATGTAGTCGTCCCAGTGCTGCCGTTCCTCGATATCGGCGCGGCTGAACTTCCAGTTCTTGTCGGGGCGGTCGATGCGGCGGAGGAAGCGGCGGGCCTGCTCTTCCTTCGAGATGTTGAGCCAGAACTTCAGGATCACGGTCCCGTTCCGCGCGAGGTGCGCCTCGTGGTCGCGAATCGACTGGTAGCGTTCCTCGCAGCGCTCCAGGATCGGCAGCCGGCGGGGCAGCTTCTGCCGATCGAGGTACTCGGGGTGGACCCGCACGATGAGGACTTCCTCGTAGTAGCTGCGGTTGAAGATCCCGATCCGGCCCTTCTCGGGAAGGCGGCGCGTCGTGCGCCACAGGAAGTCGTGCCTCGCCTCCTCGTTGGACGGCGCCTCGAAGGCGTTGATCCGGAAGCCGGCCGGGTTCACGCCCGTCATGACCGCCCGCAGCGTCGAGTCCTTCCCCGCCGCGTCCATCGCCTGGAAGACCAGCAGCACCGCGTAGTGGCGGTGCGCGTGCAGACGCCGCTGGAGCCGCGAGATCCTGCGTACCGTGCGCTTCAGTTCCTTTCTCATCTCACGCTCGGAGGGCGCCTCGGGGGGTGGCGCCGTCACCGCACGGGAGATGTCGAAGTCGCCGTCGTAGCTGATCCTGAACGGACTCTCGGGCGGCGAGAAGTCGATCATGCCCAGCGGGTCGGGGCGCCGAATGTCAGAACCTCGAGCTGCGCAGCCAGGTGTCGGCGCGGACCCAGTAACGGTCGAACTCCCGCCGGGCTTCCTGCGCCTGCGCCGTCTTCTCCTGCGCCTCGAGCGCCTGCATGAGACCGAACCAGGCCCAGCCTTGATTGGGCAGATCCTCGAGCGCTCCGCGGTACACCTTCTCCCCCTCGGCGGCCCGGTCGTTTTCGAGCAGGATCGCGCCGAGCGTATGCCGGACCGGCATGTGCCACGCCCGCGGCTCGGAGTAGATGAGTCCGTCCTCCTTCCCGATCCCGTGCTTCAGCGCCGCGACGGCCTCGTCCGCCTTCCCCTGCGCGTTGAGGACTTCTCCCGCGAGAATCGAACGCGGCAGCGCGACGACGTCCGCGAGGGGGCTGTAGCGGAAGGTGGCGGAGGGATCGGCGTCCCCGAGCACCTCATCGATCTCCTCGAGGTGATCCTGCGCGACGTCCACGTGCCCCATCCGGAGGTAGGCGAGACCGCGCGAGAAGCTCCACGCGACGAGTTCCATCGCCTCGTCGGACTTCGGGCCCTCGCCCGCCAGGATCTCGCTCCAGCGGCCGAACGCGGCGTAGGTGAGCGGGATGTACGCCGCCCACGGCCCGCGGTGCCCCGCCAGGTCCTTCGCCGCCTGGATCGCGACGGCGCTCTGCCCGTCCATGACCGCGGCGTTGAGGAGCATGTGCAGGTTGTGCGAGGGATAGACGCCGGGGGGGCCGCCGTGCGCGGCCTTCTGGTCCGCGTGCCACGCCTGCTGGTTGCCGCGCACCGCATCGCCCCAGCGGCCGATGTTCATGTAGATGTGCGTCGGCATGTGGTGGATGTGGCTCACCGCGATCTGGCTTCCGAGGTGGTCCGAACACGCCTCGGCCAAGCCCGGGTCCTGCGACGCCTCCACGAGGTGGATGTAGAGGTGGCAGGCGCCGGGATGGCGGATGTCGCGCGCCAGGACGGTCTCGAGGATGGGGCGGATCTTCTTCACGTCCTCCGCCTCGAGATCCACATCCCCGCGGCGGGGGCGCAGCAGCATCCAGGCTTCGGCCTGCAGCGTGAGCACATCCAGGTCGTCCGGGTAGCGCGCCGCGACCTTGTCCATCTCGCGGGCGTACAGCGTGTCGAGCATGCGGCGGCGCGAACGCTCCGGGTCGGCCTCGAAGCGCACGGCGAAGGCGTCGATCAGCGCCCGCTCGACCTCGGTCGCGCCCGCCTTGTGCTCCTGCGCCTTCTGCATGGCGGCGTGGGCCGAGCGCTCGTTGCCGGGCGACATGCCGCCGTTCAGGTACGGCGCCAGCGACCACGCCTCGCCCCAGTAGCAGGAGGCGCACTCCGGATCCTCGGCCTGCGAGGCCCGGAACGACTCCTCGGCGATCGAGGTGCCGAAGGCGTACATGAAGAGCAGGCCCTCGTCGAAGTAGGCCTGCGCCTTGTTCGACTGCGTGGTGATCGGGCGATGGTGCGGGCCGAGATTGCCATAGAGCGGCGTCGAGTTGCCGTCGCCGTTGCCGGCCTGCGCGGCGCCGGCCATGGAGGCGCCCGCCATCCGTGGCGCCTCCCGCTGCCCGCTCGTACACCCGGCCACCATCGCCGCCAGACCCACCGCCAACATCAGATCGCGTCGCCGCATCGCGCTTCTCCTCTAGATCACGGGGCCCGCCGCACACACCTCCGGCGGACAGTCGTCCTCGTATTCCCTGAAGTTCTCCCTGAAGAGCCGCGCCAGGTGCGCGGCCTTCTCATCGTACGCCGCGGGGTCCGGCCACGTCGCGCGCGGCCGCAGAATCTCGCTGGGCACGCCGGGCACTTCCGTCACGACGTGGACTCCGAACACCGGGTCCGGCTCGGTCGGCGCGTCGCCGAGTTCGCCCGCGTGGATGGCGTCGACCATCCGGCGCGTGTGCGGGAGGTCGATCCGCGCGCCGACGCCGAACGGCCCGCCGCTCCAGCCCGTGTTCACGAGCCACACCTTCACGCCGTGCTCGTGCATCCGGTCCGCGAGCAGGCGCGCGTACTTCGCCGGGTGCCACACGAGGAACGGGCCCCCGAAGCAGGGCGAGAACGTCGCCACGGGGTCCGTGACGCCGACCTCCGTGCCCGCGACCTTCGCCGTGTACCCGCTGATGAAGTGGTACATGGCCTGCTCGGGCGTCAACCGGCTCACCGGCGGCAGCACGCCGAACGCGTCCGCCGTCAGGAAGATCACGTCCGTGGGGTGACCCGCCACGCACGGCACCTGCGCGTTGTCGATGAACTCGATGGGGTAGCTGCCGCGCGTGTTCTGCGTGATCGACGAGTCGGACCAGTCCACGCTTCCGTCGTCCCGCAGCACGACGTTCTCCAGCACCGCGCCGTACCGGAGGGCCCGGTAGATGTCGGGTTCCTTCTCCTCGGAGAGGTCGATCGTCTTCGCGTAGCAGCCGCCCTCGATGTTGAAGATCCCGGAGTCGGTCCAGCAGTGCTCATCGTCGCCGATGAGCCGCCGGTTCGGGTCGGCCGAGAGCGTCGTCTTCCCCGTCCCCGACAGACCGAAGAGGAGCGACGACGCCCCGGTCGTCGGGTCGGTCGTCGCCGAGCAGTGCATCGAGAGCACGTCCCGCTTCGGCATCAGGTAGTTCATGATCGTGAACACGCCCTTCTTCATCTCCCCCGCGTACTCGGTCCCGAGGATGCAGGCCTCGTTGTCGCCGAAGGAGAGATCGACGCTCGTCGGGGAGGTGACGCCCTCCACCGACGGGTCCGCCGCCTCCTGTCCCGCGTTGTAGACGACGAAGTCGGGCTCGCCGAACTCCGCCAACTCCGCGGGCGTGGGGCGGATGAGCATGTTGTGCATGAAGAGGGCGTGGTACGGGCGGTTGCAGATGATCCGGACGTTGAGGCGGTACGCGGGGTCCCAGCCCGCGAAGCCGTCGATGACGTAGAGGAGGTCCTGCGCGTTCAGGAAAGCGCGCACGCGAGCCCTGTTCCGCAGGAAGCTCTCGCGCTCGAGGGGGAAGTTGACCGGACCCCACCAGACGTCCCGCTCGGTCTCCGGATCGCGCACCACGTGCTTGTCGTTCGGGGAGCGGCCGGTCTTGGCGCCGGAGAACGCCACGAGGGCTCCGTTCGCCGCCTTGATCGCGCCGGGCTCGCGTCCGCTCAGCGCATCGGCGTAGATGTCCCCCACGGAGGGATTACGTTTTATGCGGGTGACGGTGATCCCGTCCGCGCTGAGGTCCATGATGCCGATTTCGGCCGTTGTAGTCGTCATGTGTCGTCGTCGCCATAATCAAGGGAGGGCCGACACCACGGCGACGAGCCCACGAATCCGGGGACAGATCTCAGCGCCGTACGGAATCGGCGCCGACCGTCCGATTCACGAGCAATCTGTTAAAATAAGCCTTCAGACTTGAGATGACTACCGAAACGGGGGAATCCTCATGACCGGCCCGATACGATCTTCGATCTCTCGCGGACTCGCCGTCGTCCTTTGCGGCATGTCGGCGGCCGCCGCGACTCCCGGGACGGCCCACGCCGCGCAGGAGGCGGACGATCCGCCGTGGCGCTGGTCCGAAGAGCGCGTGTTCGAGGCCGTCAACCGCGTGCGCGCGGGGCGCGACCTGAACCCGGACTCGTGGCCGGACGGCGGCCGGGTGGCCGTGCTGCTTTCCTTCGACGTGGACAACGAGACGGTCTGGCTGCGCAACGGCGACACGAACGTGGGCGGCCTCTCGCAGGGGGAATACGGCTCGCGCGTCGCCCTCGGCCGCGTCATCGACCTGCTCGACGAGTACGGGATCGCCGCCTCTTTCTTCGGCCCCGCCCTCAGCTTCAGCCTGGCGCCGCACCAGATCGACATGATCCAGGCCTCCGGCCGCCACGAGATCGGCGTCCACGGCTGGATCCACGAGCGCAACGCGACGCTCCCGCGCGAGGAGGAGGAGCGTCTGCTGCGCATGGCCGTGGAGCGGCTGACGGAACTCATGGGCGAACGCCCGGTCGGCTACCGCGCGCCGTCGTGGAACTTCAGCGACTCGACGCTCGACCTGCTGCTGGAGATGGACTTCCTGTACGACTCCTCGCTGATGGCGGACGACCGTCCCTACGAGATCAACCAGAACGGCGAGCCCACGGGACTCGTCGAACTCCCCGTGGACTGGATCCTGGACGACGCCCCGCTCTTCAATCCGCTCGGCGACCGCTACTCCAACCCGCGCGAGGTGCTGGAGGTGTACAAGGACGAGTTCGACGTGGCGTACGAGGAGGGGACGATGTTCCTCCTCACCATGCACCCGCACTATATCGGACACCGCTCACGGATCGTGATCCTGCGCGAACTCATCGAGCACATGCGGACGAAGCCCGGCGTCTGGTTCGGCACGCACCGCGAAGCCGTCGAGTGGGTCCGCGCCCAGGCGGGCATGCCCTAGCGCGAGCGGGCGCGCCCCGGCACGAGCGGCCATCATGCCCTAACGCGGGGCGGTCTCTCCGAGCAGGTCGAGGATGAAGGCGAACTCGAAGGCGAGTTCCTCGTACGCCCGGTCGCGGCCCGAGCCGCCGCCGTGGCCGGCGTCCATGTGCGTCTTGAGGAGCAGGCGGTTCTCGTCCGTCTTCGTCGCGCGCAGCTTCGCCACCCACTTCGCGGGCTCCCAATACTGGACCTGCGAGTCGTGCAGCCCCGTCGTGACGAGCAGGTTGGGATAGTCCTTCGCCTCCACCTGGTCGTAGGGGGAGTAGGACAGCATGTAGCGGTACGACTCGAGTTCGTGGGGATCGCCCCACTCGTCCCACTCGAAGGTCGTGAGCGGGATCGACTCGTCCAACATCGTCGTTACGACGTCGACGAACGGCACGTGCGCGACCACGCCCCGGAACAGCTCCGGCCGCATGTTCACGACCGCCCCCATGAGCAGACCCCCGGCGCTCCCGCCCCGGGCGAAGAGCTTCTCGGGGCTCGTGTAGCCTTCCGCCACGAGGAAATCCGCCGCGTCCACGTAATCGGTGAAGGTGTTCTTCTTGTTGAACATCTTCCCGTCCTCGTACCACGCGCGGCCCAGCTCCTGTCCGCCCCGGATGTGGGCGATCGCGTACACGAAGCCGCGGTCGAGGAGACTGAGGCGCGTGGAGGAGAAGGTGGGCTCCATGCTCGCGCCGTAGGAGCCGTAGGCGTAGAGGAGGAGCGGGTTGTCACCATCCTTCTCGAGGCCGCGCCGGTAGACGACGGATACCGGGACCTCCACGGCGCCGTCGCGGGCCGGGGCGTGCAGCCGCTCCACCACGTAGTCCGCGCGGTCATAGCCGCCGAGCACTTCGTCCTCCTTGAGCAGCGTGCGCTCGCGGGTGAACATGTCGTAGTCGTAGACCGAGCGCGGCGCGGAGAGCGACGTGTACCCGTAGCGAAGGATGTTCGTGTCCAGTTCGGGGTTGGCCGACAGGGAGGCCAGGTAGGCCGGCTCGTCGAACGCGATCTCGTGCTCGTCCCCTTCCCAGGCGCGGACGCGCAGACGGGTGAGCCCCCCGGCGCGCTCCGAGATCACGAGGTGGTCCCGGAACAGCTCGAACCCCTGCAGGAAGACATCGTCCCGGTGCGGGACGAGCGCCTCCCACTTGTCCGTCGCCGTCCGGTCGACGGGGGTGCGCATGAGCTTGAAGTTCTCGGCCCCGTCGAGGTTCGTCCGGATGTAGAAGTGGTCTCCGAAGTGGTCGAAGCGGTGCTCGTGCCCGCGCTCGCGCGGAAGGAAGAGGGTGAACTCGCCCTCGGGGTTCGTCGCGTCGAGGAAGCGGTGCTCGTCCATCACGGTGTGGGAGGAGGAGATGACGAGGTACTGCTTCGACTTCGTCTTGCGGATGCGGCTGCTGAACTCCTCGTCGTCCTCCTGGTACACGAGCACGTCTTCCGCGGGGTCGGTCCCGATCCGGTGGCGGTAGACCTGATAGGAACGCAGCGTCCCGGGATCGCGGCGCGCATAGAAGAGCGTCCGGTTGTCCTCGGCCCACACCATGTTGCCGGACGCGTTTTCGATCGACTCCGGGTAGTCCTCTCCGGTGTCGAGGTTCCGGATGCGGATGGTGTAGATGCGGCGCCCGCGGGTGTCCTCGGCCCACGCCATCAGGTCGCCGTCGGAGCTGACCTCAGGGAAGGCGGCGTAGAAGTCGTGGCCCTCGGCGAGCGGGTTGACGTCGAGGATGACTTCCTCGTCGGCGTCGAGGGAGCCGCGCTTCCGGGCGTAGATCGGGTAATCGCGCCCCTCTTCGGTGCGCGTGTAGTAGAAGAAGTCTCCCTCCCGCACCGGAACGGAGAGGTCGGTCTGCTGGATCCGGCCCTTGATCTCCTCGAACAGCTCGGTCTGGAGATCCTCGGTGTGGGCCATCAGCGCGTCGGTGTAGCCGTTCTCCGCCTCGAGGTACGCGATGACCTCGGGATTGTCGCGCTGGTTCAGCCAGTAGTAGTTGTCGATCCGCGTGTGCCCGTGCGTCTCCAGTTGCTCCGGGATCACGCGCGCGACGGGGGGCGCGATCCCGGCGTCGGCCGGGGATTCGGGGGCTGGGTCGGCACCCTCCCCGGTGCAGCCGGCGGTCTGGACGCTCACGGCGAGCAGCGCCGCGACGAGGGGGAAACGGTCATGGCATGCGGCCTTCGCTCGCGACATCGACGACTCCTTCGCTTCACTCGGATCCTGATCGCCCGTGTTCGTAGCCGTTACACTGGCGGCGGTGCTGCGCGCGTTTCACTGTTGTCTCTTTCCAGTTCTTCAGGACGGGAATCGGGACATGATGATCGTGAGACACGAGAACCGCGTCAAAGGGTGCGTGGCGCTGGCGGCGCTGGTTCTGGCGCTCGTCGCGGGGTTCGCTTGCGCTCCGGCGCCGGTCGCGGAGCGCGCGGCCGAAACGGTCTATCCGGGCGCGTCGTGGGAGCGGATCTCGGAGCCGGCCTCCGCCGGATTTTCGGCCGAGGCGCTGGACGCGATCCATCCCTACGTGGAGGGGATCAATACCTCCGCCGTCATGGCCGTCGTCGGGGGACGCGTGCTGTTCGAGCACGGGCCCGTCGATTCGCTGAGCTATCTCGCCTCGGTGCGGAAGAGCATTCTCGCCATGCTGTACGGGAACTACGTCGAGGATGGCACGATCGACCTGGAGCTCACTCTCGACGACCTCGGCATGGACGACGTTCAGGGCCTGCTTCCGGTCGAGAAGCGCGCCCGGGTCCTCGACCTCGTCACGGCCCGCTCGGGGGTCTACCACCCGGCTTCGAACGCGGGGGACAACCTCGCGGACGCGCCGCCGCGCGGTTCGCAGGAGCCCGGCACCTACTACCTGTACAGCAACTGGGATTTCAACGCGGCGGGGGCCGCCTTCGAGCAGCTCACCGGCCGCAACATCTACGACGCGCTCGAGACCGACCTCGCGGTGCCACTGGGGTTCGAGGACTGGGACCGGTCGATCCACCGCAAGTCGGGCGACGACACGCGCTCCCGGAATCTCGCCTACCACATGGTCCTCTCCACGCGGGACATGGCCCGGATCGGATACGTCATGGAGCGGGACGGAATGTGGGAAGACGAGCGGATCCTTCCCGACGGGTGGGCCGAACGCATCGTCAGCATTGTCACGCCCTCCGAGGAGATGAATCCCGAGGGGCTGCGCGGCGGCGAATTCGGCTACGGGTACATGTGGTGGGTGTGGGACGGCCCCGCGGTGCCGGAGGGATTCGAGGGGGCGTACAGCGGGCGGGGGGCGTACGGCCAGTTCATCACGGTCATCCCATCGGTGGGCATGGTCGTCGCCCACAAGACGGTCCCGGACGCCCAGACGCCCTGGAGCGACTACATGGGCATCCTCACCCGCCTCGTGGCGGCCCACTGCGGCGCCGACTGCTGACGGTTCAGACCTTCCACTGCACCCACAGGGCCGGCGGCTTCCGAAATTCGTAGCCACGGGGGGTCGCGGGGCGGTCCGGGTCAAGGCGGAGGCCGGGGCAGCGGGCCCACAGCGTCTCCAGCACGACGCGCGTCTCGAGGCGGGCGAGCGGGGCGCCGAGGCAGAAGTGGCGGCCCACGGCGAACGACAGGTGGTCTCCGGCGTTCCGGCGGGTCGCGTCGAAGCGGTCGGGGTGCTCGAAGTGCGCGGGGTCGCGGTTGGCCGCGCCCAGCATGCAGTGCACGACCTCGCCCTTCGCGATGCGGACGCCGCGGATCTCCGTATCGCGGGTCGCGTGGCGGGCGGCCGACTGCACCGCCGGCTCCCAGCGCAGCGTCTCCTCGATCGCCAGCTCCAGGGCGGCCTCGCTCGCACGCACCGCCGGCAGTTGTTCGGGGTGCGAGAGAAGGGCCCACACCGCGTTGGCGATCATCGACTCGGTCGTCTCGATCCCGCCGAAGAGGATGATGAGCGCGTTGGAGCGGATCTCCTCCGCCGTGAGCGGGTCGACGTGGTCGCACGCGAGGTCGGAGAGCAGGCTGCCGTCCGGGTCCCGTTCGAGTTCCTCGAGGATCGGTGCGAGCGCCCGGCCGAACGCGTCGGCTGCCCCCTTGCCCGCCGCGCGCAGCTCCGGATCTCCGGCGAAATTCGCCAGCGCGCGGGCGAAGTGTTCGTACCACTCGTTCACGCGCTCCGTCTCGGCCAGCGGAATGCCGAGCACGGAGAGCACCGAATGGAGCGCGACCGGCCGGGCCACACCCGTCCGCACCTCCCCGGCCTGCCATCGACCGGCCTGTCCGCCGTCCGCCGGCCTCGCCGTCGACCGCATCGCTTCCACCAGGCGCTCGACCTCCGCCACCAGGGGCGGCAGCGAAGCCGTCTTCAGGCGGGAGGCGTGGAACGGGGACAGACACTTCCGCTTGTAGCGGATCTGTGTCGGACCTTCCGTCGTCATCATGTGGACGCCGAACATGTCGCGGATCGTCGAAGGCGCGTCCGTCGTGAAGAGGTCGGGGTCCCGGAGCACGGCGAGGATGTCGTCGCGCCGCGTGAGGAACCAGCGCTCGATCTCCGGCACCCAGGTGACGGGCTCGGCCTCCCGCAGTTCGGAGAAGATCGGGTAGGGATCGACCGCGAGATCCGCGAGCCGGACCCGTGCCCCGAGCGGAAATCGGTCGGCCATCACAGCCCGGACCACATCAGTACGGCGAAGCCGATGAAGAGCGCGTAGACGCCGGCGACTCCGAGCACGATCCAGCGGCCCCGGCCGCGGTAGGCCCGGAAGAGGAAGAAGGAGACCGCCAGCACGAGGAGGACTTCACCGATGGCCGCGTAGCCTCCGTAGTGGTCCGGGTCCCAGTACGACACGGGGCTCGTGAAGCGCCAGTCGCTGAACGGGAAGAAGTGGCGGTGCGCGTCTTCCCGGTGCAGCGGCAGGTCGCCGAGCGCGTGGATGATCATGCTCGCGACGAACAGGGCCCACTCGGTGAGCCTCGCCGGCCGCAGCGCGGCGACCACTCCGGGAGGCGGGATGCGCCCGGCGGCCGAACGCCGGCCGATGAGCACCAGGAGAATGCACAGGGCGAGTGCGAGAAGAGGGATCGAACTCGGGATGTCGAACACGACCTGCCAGCCGGGGTCGAAGTAGCGCTCCGACCAGATCCGGCCCTCCGACACGCCGCGCGCGAGCCGCTCCCAGAAGTAGAAGACGAGCATCGGGAGGTCCGGGGCGACGGCCCCGAGCGCGACCGGCAGCGCGTTGCGCTCGGACCGGCCCAGGACGATCAGGCTGAGCGCGGCGTGCGCCGGCGTCGTCACCCGGCGACCCGCCGCGAAGACCGGCGCCGCGCAGAAAGCGCCGCGGCCTCCGTCAGACGCCCGCTCCGCGCTTCAGGCGCTGGAGGTGCTGGCGTCGGAACTTCGCCACCTTCGGCGCCACGACCGCCTGGCAGTACGGCTGGGTCGGGTTCCGATTCAGGTAGTCGTCGTGGTAGGCCTCGGCCGGGTAGAACGTCTCCAGCGGGGTGACCTCCGTCACGATGGGGTCCTGCCAGATCCCTGCGGCCGTGATCTCGGCGATCTTCCGCTCGGCCGCCTCCTTCTGTGCCTCGCTCTCGTGGAAGATCGCCGAGCGGTACTGCGTTCCCACATCCGCGCCCTGCCGGTTCAGCGTCGTGGGGTCGTGGATGGTGAAGAAGACATCCAGCAGATCGTCGAACGAAACCGTATCCGGATCGAACGTGACGCGCACGACTTCCGCGTGTCCGGTGCGGCCCGAGCACACGTGCTCGTAGGTCGGATTCTCGGCATGCCCCCCGGCGTACCCCGACTTCACGCCGTGCACCCCTTCCAGAAGCTGATACACGGCTTCGAGGCACCAGAAGCACCCCCCGCCCAGCGTCGCCGTCTCCCTTCTCTCACTCATCTATTCGTATCTCCGTTGTCGGTGGCGGTGGTGACGGCGCGCTTCTGCTCCTCGACCATCTCGGCCACGTCGGCGAGGAGGCGCTTCGCGTCGTAGACGATGCCGTCCTTGATCGTGTACAGGATGCCGCCGACCGTCTCGACCTCTCCCGTCTCGTCGTTCAGGCGCCGCGCCCCGGTGCCGTACAGGACCTTGAGGTTCTGGATCGGGTTCTCGTCCACGATCACGAGGTCCGCCAGCAGGCCGCGTCGCACGACGCCGAACTCGATGGGGCGGCCCGTCGGCTTGAACAGCGTCTCGGCCGCGTGCATGGTCGCGGCGCGGATCACCTCCAGCGGATGGAACCCGGCATGCTGCAGAAGTTCCATCTCCTGGATCGTGGAGAACCCCATGAGGTTGTAGATGTAGCCCGCGTCCGAACTCGCGGTGACGCGGCCGCCCATGTTCTTGTAGTCGTTGAGCAGATCGTGCCACACCTCGAGGAAGTTGCGCCACGCGACCTCCTCCCACGTCGTCCAGTCGAAGTAGTACGAGCCGTGGTCCTCGCGGTTCGCCTCGTAGAACTCCCACAGCGTCGGCAGCGTGTAGTTCTCGTGCCACGGGGCATACATCTGGTCGTCCACGTCCCAGCTCGCCTGGTAGGCGGTCATCGTGGGGTCGAGGGTGACGTCGAGCGAGAGCATCTCCTCGAGGAAGGCGTTCCACTCCGGGCTCCCGCGCTCGTGGATGAGGTTCCACTGCATGGGCACCTGCCCGAAGCGGTGCTGCTCGTCGTTGTAGTTCATCTCGGGGGGCCACGGCTGGACGTCGGTGTCCTTGTACAGCGCCTCGAACAGCCCGTAGAAGTGCGTGACGGTGCCGAGGCCGAGGCGCGCGGCGTCGAGCGCGTTCATCTGCGCGACGCCCATCTGGCCGAGGTGGGCGGTGCTCCCGAGGCCGAGTTGGACCGCCTCGTCGAGCAGCGCCTCCATGATCTCCGGGCGGAACGAGTTGAGCTTGAGCCCGTCGCCGCCCGACTCCTTCACGTAGCGGACCCAGTCGCGCGCGTCCTCCGGGGTGTCGATCAGGCGGCCGCTCCATCCCTCTCCGCCCGCTCCCGTGAAGGGATAGACCCACATGCGGGGGGCCACGATCTCGTTCGCCGCGCTCCGCGCCTTCTCCTGGACGGACCAGTCGTGGGGACCGAAGGCGACGCCGCGGCCGGTGGTGATCCCGTGCGACATCCAGAGCTTGTACGTGTACTCCGCCTCGGGCGCCTTGGGGACGCCGCCGGTGTGCAGGTGGAGGTCGACGAACCCCGGCAGGACGTACATGCCCGTGGCGTCGATCTCGTGCACGACGGCGTCGGGGTTGCCGTCCACGGTGAGCCCGGGGCGGCGCGACTCGTCGATGGGGCGCTGCGGGACGCCGACGCCGACGACGTCGACGATGCGGTTCCCCTCGATCACGATGTCCATCGGTCCGATGGGGGGCGCGCCGGTGCCGTCGATCACGGTGGCGCCGCGGATGATGAGGCGGTCGTACGGTCCCCCGCCCTCGTCCGGGCCCCGGTCCGGAGCCCCGACCATCTGCATCGGCTGCGCGGCTTCCGCCGCCGTGGCCAGCAGGATCAGCGCCGAAATGGCAGTCAGAGCGCTTCGAATGGCGCGGCCGGTCGTCTTCATGGGTCCTCCGGGGTCAGTCATCGAGATGGTAGAGGCGGCGGTTGTTTTCGTGCAGGATCATGCGGGCGGCCGCCACGGCCTCGTCGCGGGTCAGGATGCCGGCGTCGACGTAGATCCCGAGCGCCTGCGCGAGGAAGCGCCGGCCCCACTTGGCGGCGAGCCAGTAGAACTCGGGCAGGTGATAGGCGTCGCTCCCGAACAGGATGCTTGGAGAGGGGGACGACCTCCATCACCTCGAGGAACATGCGCAGCATGCCGTGGTGGATGAGGGGCGCGGCGAGCGACAGTTCGAAGTGGCAGTTCGCGTACAGGTGCGTGAGCCACGCGGCGCGCCCGATCAGCGGATAGCCGGCGTGGATGAGGATGACCTGCGGCATGCGCATCACGCCGCCGCGCTCGAAGCGGACCATCTCCTCCATGAGGAAGGGATCCTGGTTGCGCATGATCCCGCGCGGGGCCTCGCCGTCGCCGGCGTGGAACTGCATCGGCATGTCGCGCTCCAGGCATGCCTCGAGCGCGAGCGAATGGAGGTAGATCAGCGCTTCGCCCTGCAACTGCCAGTAGTCGTCGCGATCCCGGGCGTCCGCCGCCGGGACCTCGCCGCGCGCGCGCCGCGCCCGGAACGCGTCCCATGAGCGGCGCGCCGCCTCTCGATCGAAGTGCGGCTTGAGGAGCCCCAGGCGCGGGAGCAGGTACGACTTCATCCCGTAGGACGGGGAGCCGAGGTTGCCGTCGCCGTCGAGTCCCGCCTCGATCTCGGCCATCATGCGGGTTTCGATCTCGTCGATCCCGAGGTCGAGGTCGTCGCCCGTGAGGCCGCGAAGGATCGTGTCCACGCGCAGGATGTGCCGTCCGTTCGTGGGTGAGATCGCGTCCTTGAAGCGGTCGACGGCCGCCTGGTCCATCCCCTCGCGGTAGCCCATGTCGAGCATCGCGTTCTCGATGTTCGCGTCGGCGAACAGGGCGCCCAGATAACTGGCGTAGTCCCGGCCCCGCTCGTTCCGGGCCTCGATCACCGCTTCGAAGGTCGCGTCGCAGTCGAGGAAGGCGGCGAGTTCCTTGACGAGGTAGCGGAGGAAGACGGTGTCGCCGGCCTGCTCGAGCACACGGGCCCGCGTGGCGGCGATGTCGAACTCGGCGTCGAGGGTGGCGCGCTCCGAGGCATCGCCCGCCTGCCAGCGCCCGTAGACCCCGTCGGGGAAGTAGCGGCCCATGGGGAAGGCGGAGAGCGCCAGCCGCTCGATGAACTGGTCGGGGTCCGTCTGCGCGTCGTCGAACGTCAGCGGGTGGCAGTGCGTGTCGTCGACGGGGATCGCGCGCAGTTCGTCGAGGAGCGCGCGAGCCGTCGGGTCCAGACCTTCACTCCCCGCACGGGCGGAAGCGAATCCCGCTTCGCCGCCCACACAGGCCCCGAGCAGCGCACCGCCGCCGCCGATGCCGGCCAGACTCAGAAACTCCCTGCGATCGGGCATCCGTCCCACCTCCTTCAGCACGCCCAGCCACGTTCGACCCCGGATCGGCCGCGCGCAAGCCGAAAAGCGGTCCGTGGAGGCCATCGAACTGTCGCATAACGCGGCAACGGGGCGTTTAGCACACGGGATTACGGATGACGACGTACGCGAAGGGCGGGTTCATGCGGTTCAGCCGGCCAGGCAGGTTCGGGTTCGGGAGTCCGGCGGCCACCGCCATGCTGCTGGTCTGCGTGCTGGCGAGCGTCGGGTGCGACCGCGCGGAGTCGCCATTCGCGCCGGACTTTGGGGTCGAAGAGCCTTCTCGGCTTTCCGTCCCCGCCGAACAGACTTCGGTGGAACAGCCGATCTCGTCAGTGCAGACGGGAGCTGGTTCACCGGGGGAGGCCGAGGTGATCCGGCTGCGCGAACCGACGTCGATCAGCACGGCGTGTCGCTCGATCCCGCCGCTGGTCGTGATCGACGGGGTCGTGCAACCGGAGGACTTCCCCATCTCCGACGTCAAGGCCCTGGACATAGCCCACGTAGAAATCGTGAAGGGGGTCGCCGCGACGATTCTCTACGGGCCGCGCGGTGAGAACGGCGTGATCGAAATCCAGACGAAGCGCGGGAAGAAAGCCACCCTTCTGAACGGGCTGAAACCGAAGTGACCACGCGGGGGGCCGGTCGTCTCCCGGCCTCCCGCGTTGATCTCGCACCGCCGTCAGTAGCGGACTCCGTCAGTGGCGGACTTCGGTGTCTACCCCCTCCTCTCCTTCGGAGCGGGCGATGATCGCGGCGCCGCACGAGTCGCTGAACACGTTGACCGCGGTGCGGTACATGTCGAGCGGCCGGTCGATGGCGAGCATCGCGCCCACGATCGTGATCGCCTCCGGGTTGTCGCCGAGGCCGATCGCGTTGAGGACGATGAAGATCACGACCACGCCGGCGGACGGCACCGCCGCCGCGCCGATCGAGGCGAGGAGCGCCGTGAGGACGACGATCGCCTGCTGCCCGATGGTGAGGTCGACGCCGAGCACCTGAGCGATGAAGAGGGCGCCGGCGCACTCGAAGATCGCCGTCCCATCCATGTTCACCGTGGCGCCCATCGGGAGCACGAACGACGAGACCTTGTTCGAGACGCCGACCTTCTCGCGCAGCGTCTTGATCGTGACCGGGAGCGTGGCGCCCGACGAACTCGTCGAGAACGCCGTCAGGAGCGGCTCCCGCAGGTTCGCGAAGTGGACCAGCGGCTTAATGCGGCCGAAAACGATGAGCAGGAGCGGCATCGTGATGAAGAGGTGGATCGTGAGCCCCGACCCGATCGTCGCGAAGTACTTGGCGAGCGCCGCGAAGCGGTCGAAGCCGGTCTCCCCCACCATCTTCGTGATGAGCGCGAAGACGCCGATGGGGAGGAACTTTATGATCCCGGACGTGAGCGCCATCATCGCCTGGAAGAAGGCGTTGAAGATGTCGGTCACGACCACGCGGGGCTTCTCCGGCAGTCCGGTAATGGCGGCGCCGAAGACGATGCAGAAGAAGATGATCGCCAGCATGTCGCCAGCGGAGGCGGCGGCGAAGAAGTTGTTCGGGACGATGTCGAGGATGAGGTCGACCGCAGAGTCCGGCGTGCTGAGCTCGGGGACCTCCTGTTGCGCCGCCGCGCCCATGTCGGCGTTCACGCCCGGCCGGATGAGGTTCACCATCAGCAGGCCGGTCAGTGCCGCCAGCATGCTGGACAGCACGTAGTAGCCCATCGTCTTGCCGAACAGGCGGCCGATCGCCCTCCCCCCGCCTACGGACGCGACCCCGGACACGATCGACGTGAGCACGAGCGGCACGATGATCATCCGGAGCAGCTTCATGAACAGCTCGCCGATCCAGCCGATGTTCTCGGCCGCCGGCGCTCCGAAGACCCAACCGGTCAGGAGACCCAGGCCCATGGCGGCCAGCACCTGCCAGTGAAGGCGTCGGTACCAGGGGAGAGTGGGATCGTATTCCATTGGCGTCTCCGGTGTGGCGCCGTGTCGAGGCGCGTGTCCAGCGTTGTGGGCGACCCGACCCAGAGGCGGTGAGGCCGCAATTCGAGCGAACGATCCAACGGGGGTTGATCGTGGTATCCAGACGGCGAGCCGGCAATGGGCGTCACTTCGTTCGCCGCGTTGAGCCGCCCGGCACGCTCGGTGACTCGCAGATTTCTGCGACACTACACTAGCTTCGGGAGTCCCGACCCCCACCACCGCGCGCGGGCCTCACCCCCCGGGAGATGCGATGCCCACGATCATGCTTGCGGACAACCTCGACGCGCTCCGGGGCATGCCGGACGGCTACGCGGATCTCATCTACATCGACCCCCCCTTCAACACCGGCCGCACGCAGCGGCGGACCCGGATCCGGACCCGCCGCGCCTCAGGCGGAGATGACGGCGACCGGACGGGCTTTCAGGGCGAGCGCTACGAGACGACCGTCCTTGGCACCCGCCGTTTCGCGGATCGGTTCGACGACTACCTCGCGTTCCTCGCGCCGCGGCTGACCGAGGCGTACCGCGTTCTCGCTCCGCACGGGTCGTTCTATTTCCACGTCGACTACCGGGAAGTGCACCACTGCCGACTGTTCCTGGACGACCTGTTCGGCCCGGAGCATCTCCTGAACGAGATCATCTGGGCGTACGACTACGGCGCGCGACCGAAGACGCGGTGGCCGGCGAAGCACGACAACATCCTGTTCTACGTGAAGGACCTGTCGAACTACGTCTTCAACGTGGACGAGATCGAGCGCATCCCGTACATGGCTCCGGGACTGGTCGGCCCCGAGAAGGCCGCACGCGGCAAGCTGCCCACCGACACCTGGTGGCACACGATCGTCCCCACGAGCGGCGGCGAGCGGACGGGCTACCCGACGCAGAAACCGCTCGGCATCCTCCGCCGCATCATCACGGCCTCCTCGAACGCCGGCGACCTCGTGCTGGATTTCTTCGCAGGCAGCGGCACGACCGGCATGGCCGCCCACGAACTGGGCCGGGACTTCCTCCTCGTGGACGACAACCCGGAAGCGCTCGACGTGATGGCGAAGCGGTTCGAGGCCGTCCCCGGCATCCGCTGGGAGGGAGTCGCCCCCTAGGGGTCGCGGTGGGCGGTGCGGGGGGAGAAGGCGGGGAGGCAGACGGCGATGTACTCGGCGCCTTCCGGGCCGGGGGTGCTGTAGCGGACCCATTCGCCGGGGTGGGTGACGATCGCCTGGCCAGCGTTCACATCGATGACGCCGGCCTCGTGCTCTACGCGCAGTGATCCCCTCAGCACGACGGTGATCTCCTCGAACTCGGGGCGCTGACCGGGTTCGACCCAGCCGGACGGCGCGACCATGCGCGCCACGCTGACCGCGTCGTGTTCCGTCCGGACGCGGCCGGCGTACTCCTCGATCCGCTTGGGTCGGTTCCCGGCCGCCTCGATGACGGCCGGGGCTTCGATCAGCGTGGGCATCCCCGGGACGGGCTGCGGACGACCCGGGAGTCCCTACATCCCCGCGTTCGCGAGGGACCTGACGGCATCGGCCAGCATGCGGACCTTCGCGGCGTCTCCCGCCCCGGCGGCCCCACGGGATACGCCGTCGGCCAGCGACCGCAGCGCGTCGGCGCGGGCGGGTCCCGTCATCTCCTCGGCCTCGGCGAGTCCGGCCCGGAGACGGTCGATCCTCGCGGCGGCGAGCCCGCCGTGCCGCTCCAACTGGTCCAGGTAGGCCCTCGCGAGCGCGAACGTCGCGGGCCATTCGAAGATGGGCTGACCCTGGGAGTTCAGATGCGTCAACCGCACGGAGTTCGCGGCGTCGATCTCGTTCTGCGTCATGGCCTCGCTCGGGACCAGCTCGAGGACGTCCAGGCCGCGCGCGATCTCGGAGTTCACGATGACGCCGTTGTACCAGTACACGGACCAGCTGCCGCCCATCTGCATGCGGTCGGGGTTCACCGGGCCGCGGTCGAAGTAGGCGATTTCGGCCGGGTTCGCGGGGTCGGTCCAGTCGATGAGCGAGACCCCACCCTGGTACCAGCCCTGGATCATGATGTCGCGGCCCGGGATCGGGATCAGCGACCCGTTGTGGGCCACGCAGTTCTCCTCGGGCGTCTGCGGGGCAGGCAGCTTGAAGTAGCTCTGGAACTCCATCTCCGTGTCCTCGATCGTGAAGATCGCGTTCGCGCCCCACTCCATGGGGTCGGAGGCCCGGCACTTCGGCGCGCCGCCGCCGCCCCACTCGTCCGTGAACAGGATGGCGCTGCCATCGTTGTTGAACGTGGCGGAGTGCCAGTAGGAGAAGTTGGAGTCGGACACGGCGGAGAGCCGGCGGGGATTCTCGGGATCGCTGATGTCGAGGAGCATGCCGTAGCCCTCGCACGCGCCGCCGGCGAGGCCGATGGCCGGATACACGGTGATGTCGTGGCACTGCGTCGGGCCGGGCTCCGGGCCGTCCCCGTCTCCCTGCGGTCCCGCCATCTGCGCCACGATCATGGGCAGCGCCTGCCGCAGCGTCGCGCTGTCGGCGGCGGTGGGCGGGCCCTCGCCTCCGCGCTGGGCCACGATTTGCCCGAGCATCTGCTGGGAGGCCTGTTCGGGCAGCACCATCTCCTGACCCTGCACCTCGATGATGAAGGCCCCGCGCTCCCGGGCCGCCTCGAGCGCCGCGATGTCATCGGGCGCCGGGCCGTGCGTCGGCGGCGCAACCAGATCCTCGAAGATCCGCGGCGAACTCACGATCTCGGCGCTCGCCGGGTCCGCCAGTGGCACGCGGATGACTTCGATGCGGAAGAGGGCAGTGTTGGGATCGTCGGCGGGCGGACCGCCGGAGCAGCCGGCGAGTTCTTCCGCCGGACGCACCGGGGCGGAACCGGAGACGTAGATGTAGACGTTCTCGTCATCGCCGGGGTGTTCCAGCAGCGTGTGCGTGTGCGAACCGCGGCAGGTCTGGACGTTCGCGACGTATTCCGGCGCCGTGATGTCGGAGATGTCGAAGATGCGGATGCCGCGCAGCCGGTCGTGGCTCACGGCTTCCTCGACCCCCTGATCACCGCAGTCCAGCCGTCCGCCGAACCCCTCTCCTGACACGAACAGGAGGTTCTCATACACCGAGACATCGCTCTGGGACGCCGGGCAGACGTAGGTCACGACGGTCTGCGGATTGGCGGGATCGGAGATGTCCCAGATCTGGATGCCGTCGTAGTTCCCCTGGATCGCGTAGGGACCGGAGAAGGCGAGGTCGGAGTTCGTCTGGCCTACGAACGGGTCGGGCGGGGGCGTGGTCGACACGAGGTCCAGATTCCAGATCGCCTCGCCCGCGTCGAACATGCCAGGCGCGAGCCCGACGCGCGGATCCGGCGTGGGCGGATTGACCTGAAGCCCCGTGGGCGCGGCGGCCGGGGCGGCGGGAGCGGCGGCCATGCCGGCCGGCGTCGACCGGTAGGAGGAGCAGGCGGTCAGCCCTCCGAGGACGATCACGCCGGCGAGCAGCGTCGCGGGGCGCGAAGCGAATCGGGTGTCGTTGCGGTCCTTCGTCACAGCGAACATGTCGGATCCTTCGATTGGGTTGAACTGCATGAATCAGCCGCCCGGCTCCGGCGCGGCGAGCGCCTCGAGCATGATTTCCATGCGGGCGATTTCCGTGGCCTGATCGACGTGGATGTCGGAGGCCAGCTTGAATACGAAGTCGTCCTGCGCCGCGCCATCGGTGGCGAACAACTCCCGAACCATCGTGACGGCGCCCTGGTGGTGCTGGATCATGTACCGGAGGAAGAGGCGGTCGAAGTCGGGGCCACGCGCGGCTTCGAGTTCCGCAAGCTGTTCGCGGGTCAGCATCCCGGCCATGAGCATGGCCCCTTCCCCGTGACCCCGCATGTCCCCGGTGTCGGGCACGGGGAGGCCGCGGTCGGAGAGCCAGCGGCTCATGACCGCGATCTCATCGGTCTGCGCGTTGATGATCCTCGCGCACAGCGTCCGGATCGAGGGACTCGCGCCGGCCTCCGGAGCGAAGCCCGCCATGACCAGAGCCTGCGCGTGATGCGGGATCATGTGGGTCATGAAGCGGATGTCCGCCTCGTGCGCGCCCTCGAGGGCGGCTTCCGCGCGCGCCCGGTAGATCGCCTCGAGCTCGGCCACGCGCGCCGCATCCGGGCGGACCGCGTTCGGGCGAGTCGGTGTCTCCGCCGGACGGCCACCGGACCCCGCGCTGGCACACGCCTGCACGACCGCGAGCAAGCCGAGGAGTGCAACGCGCATGGCGCGCGTGACGTGCGTTGTGTGGTGGGTCCTCATGCTTCGCCGCGTGGTGACGTCCGTTACCGAGGGGCTGTCCGGCATGAAATCTGCCGAACAGGCATACCGAATCAGGCGTACGAATACAATCCTGAACGGTTTCGCAACGGATCGCGGCGGGGCCGGTTCGTGCCCGGGCGGTGGCGCGTAACGGGAGGCGGGCGCTACGGGCCCGCGCCGTAGCGGTAGAGTCTGACCTCCTCCTCGTCGAGGGCGTTCCGCTGGAGGACGACGAAGCGCTCTGCATCGATGGCCAGCACGCTCGCTTCCGCGGGAAGATCCAGCCGGCCCCGCGGCTGTCCGTCGGGGCCGATGACGAGCCAGCGTCTCGTGTCCTCTCCCGACCGCGCCGCGAGCCCGATCCAAACCATCTCGTCGGGCCCGAGAACCGCCGAGTGGAAGGCGGGGTGCGTCTCCCGGTAGGGGGCGTTGGCGGCGAACTCCACGTACCAGTCCGGGGCGTCCGGACCTCTGCGTGCGAGCCGTTCCGCCCTCCATGCCTCGATTTCCTCGGTCGTGACCGGCCGGCCCCCGCCCGAACCCCGGATCAGACGCGTCAGACGCCCGTCCGCCGCGTAGACGGAGAGGCTGAGGATGTCGTTGTCCCCGATCAGGGCCCGGTCGCGGAAGCCGCCGGCCACGATGTCCCGCCCGACTGCCGGTTCGGTGCGCGTCATCCCGCCACCGGGAAAGCCGCCATAGACCCATTCCTTGGCGGGCAGCATGCCGATCGTGTCCGGCTCGGTCTCGAGATCCGTGAACGAAAGAAGCGGAGTCGTATCTCTCTTCATCCCCTCCGGGAGGAAGAATCGCTGCTCTCCGAGGATCGCCACCAGGTTCCCGGCCGCATCTCGCGCGAGCGGCCTCAGGTCGACGATCGCGCTCTGGGCGGAAAGCAGGGACGACGTGAGGAACTCACCGCTGGCCGAAAACTCGGTGAGGCGAGTCAGCCGCGCGTCATACGCCAGGAACCCCTCTTCCGTGGCGAGGAGGGTGGTGATGTCGCTGAACTCCCCCGGCCCTTCACCCTGCCCGCCTGCCCGAGCCGCGATCGAACCGTCGCCGGCGAAGAGGAACACCTCGCTCGAACCGGTGTTGGCGAGCGCGAAGCCGTCGTTTCCAAGCAGCACCGCATCACCGACCCAGAACAATTCGATCCCGAGATCGCGGGTGGAGAAGACGAAGTTCGCGTCCAGGAGGGGTACCGACAGCTCCTCCACCCGGCCCAGGGCGATGTTCGTGATACCCGCGGAATCGGAGACCAGAACCACGTTCGGGGGTTGATCGTCGGGTTCGGAGTGAGCGCCGCCGCAGCCGATGGCCGCGCAACTGAGGACTCCGGCAGCAAGCAAGCTTCCGCAGGCGCGCATGGTTCCCGTTCCGGTTGAGACATCGGTGATGTTGACCGACTGTCCGCCGCATGGCGGCCTCATTCTGTAAGAGGCGCCATTTCGACCGAGGGTTGTATCCGCAGGGGCTACTCGGACGCGGGGACGCCCAGGGCGCGCCGCAGGGCAGCGCTCCCGCCCACGACGGGCAGCGCGATGCGGGTTTCTCCCAGATCGACGGTCAGGGTCGTGCCGGGGTCGGGGTGCAGCGTGAAGAACTTGTCGCTGGAGAAGATCATCAGGCCGATGCGGGCTCCGGCCGAGATGATCTGGTCGTCGGGCTGAAGCGCGAACTCCAGGTCGACGAACGCTCCCGGCGCGAGCGGCGTGCCGGTCCGGGGCGAGGCGATGTCCTCGGCGCCCGCGTTGGCGGGGTCGGCCCATCCCTTCGTGATGATGTTGTCGTTGATCTCTCCGCTCTCCGTCCACGGCAGCGACACCAGCCACACGGACAGGTTGGCCGCGGGCGCGTCCGCCGACATCCGCACGCGGACTGTGGCCACGCCCGACAGGTGGACGTCCTCGCGCAGTTCCGGCGTCGCGTACAGCAGGCGGTGGCTCGACCACTCCGCCGCGGCCAGCTGATCGCCGGTGAACGCGAAGTTGTCGATGATCGCACCGGTCCCGGCGCCCGCATCGTCGAGGGAGAGCGTGCCGGTCCAGTGTCCGTCGCCACCTGGGCGGAGCGTCACGCCGTCGGCCTCGGGGTGCGGATAGCTCGGGTAGGGCGTGGGCTCCGCGCGGTCGTCTCCTTCCCGCACGATCCACGCCGCCGGGTCTTCCTCCACGCCGTTCTCGACGCCGACCACGTAGCGCGTGAACCACCGGTTCATGAGTTCGAGCGGGGGCGCCCCGCCGTGCCCGCCCTGGTGGTAGTAGATCTGCAGCGGCACGCCCCGCTCCCCGAGCGCCTCCGAGATCCGGTAGCTGTGCTCGGGCATGACGTTCCAGTCGTTGAAGGCGTGGCTCATGAGCGTGGCCGCGCTCACGCCATCGACCTGGTTCAGGTAGTCGCGGCCCGCCCAGAAGTCGTTGTAGTCGCCCGTGGCGCGGTCCAGCCGAGCCGTCATCTCGTCGCGCACGTTGGCGAGACAGTAGTCGCGGACCTCCGGGAAGCCGCTGAAGATGAAGTCGAACAGGACGTCAATGTCCTCGCCCGGATAACCGCCCGGCGACCGCACGAGCCCGTTGGAGCGGTAGTAGTGGTAGTAGGACGTGTTCGGCGCGATGGGGATGATCGCCTCGAGCCCCTCCACGCCCGTCGTGGCGGCGGCCAGGGGGAGCGTGCCGTTGTAGGAGGTGCCCGTCATCCCGACCCTTCCGGTCGCCCAGTAGGCGTCGACTTCCTCGTCTCCGTCCACGCTCGTGAAGCCGCGCGCCCGGCCATTGAGCCAGTCGATCACCGCCTTGGGCGCCAGCGACTCGTTCGCGCCGCCGACCGTCGGGCAGCCCTGCGACTGGCCCGTCCCCGGCGACTGCGAGTGGACGACCGCGAACCCTCGCGGCACCCAGGTCGCGACGTGCGAGTTCGAGATCCGGGGCTGGCTCTCGATGTGCTGGATCGTGGCCGGGAACGGATCGCGCGGCGGGGCCTCGCCGCCCACCTCCTGGCGGAGATCCCAGAAGTGCGCGAAGTCGATGCCGGCGACGCCCGAGTAGTAGGGGCTCGTCTCGTAGATGACCGGCACCCTCATCCCCTCGCTGTCGGTCTGCGCCGGACGCGTCACATCCAGGTGCACCCGGTCGGGCCGCCCGTCGCCATCGGAGTCGAACTCGGTCTCGACCCACAGCTCATGCCGGATCCAGGCGGACGAATCCGCGAAAGCGGGCACGATCTGCGCCTGCCCGTCCTCCATCACGAGCCCCGCCTGCGCGGCGACCGCCGACGGAAGCAGGACGAACGCAAGAAGGGCCGCGGCGGGCGTGGCGAAGCGCGACGAAATCATGGGCTGGCTCCCGATCTGTCAGTGGGTGGCGGTGGGCGGTGCGTGGCCGTCAGGGGCGCCGCAGGGGGCGGCCGGCGAGTTCGCCGGTCACCTCGTCGTCGCGGATCGCGAAGCGGCCGTTGACGAGCAGGTGCACGACGCCCTCGGACAACTGGTGCGGATCTTCGTAGGTCGCCCAGTCCGTGAACCGCTCCGGGTCGATGACCGCGATGTCCGCGACGAGCCCCTCGCGGATGTAGCCGCGATCGTCCAGCCGCAGGAAGTCCGCGGCGAGGCCGGACATGCTCCGGATCGCGAACGGGAGTCCGATCGCGCCGTCCCGGTCCACGAAATCCCTGATCTTCTTGGGGAAGCCCCCGTACACGCGAGGATGCACGATCTCCGCGCCCGGCGCGGGCGTGGCGCCGTCCGTGCACGTCATCATCCACGGCATCGTCGCGAGGTAGCGCGTGTTCTCGACGTCGTAGAGTTCGCGGTTCATCACCCAGGGGTTGGACTCGGACATGATCTCGCGCACGGCCTCGGGGACGGGCAATCCTCGCTCGGCGGCCACGTCGGCCAGCGTCTTGCCGTTGAACTCGGGCCTCGCGTCGGCGAACACGATCTTCTCCGGCCCGCCGCGGATCTCGAGCATTTCCATCGTCTGCACGTCGAGGATCCGGGCCGTATCCGGGTTCGCGAAGCGGCGCACCATCTGCTCCGGACCGCCCGCCTGCGCCCAGCGCGGGATCGTATAGGCGCGCAGACTCGACATCGTGGACGTGTAGACGTGCTGCGCGCCCGCCACCTCGAGGCCCTCGGCGCGCGCCGAGTCGATGATCGCGGCGCCTTCCGAGGCTCGTCCGTAGAGGCCGGCCCCCTGCGCGTTGAAGTGGCTGAAAATCGTGCGGAGGCCGGACTCCGCCCCGATGTGGATCGCCTCGCGAATCGAATCGTGGTAGCCGATCCCCTGGTAGGCCGCGCCGAGATCCCGGTCGTGCGTGTCGTAGATGGGGGCGTGCTCGCCGCCGATCGGGTACTCCGCCGCGACCCGCCCGAGTTCGATCACCTCGTCGGCCTCCGCGTAGTAGCCGGGCGTGTAGAAGAGACCTGTGGAAAGCCCGAAGGCGCCGTCCTCCATTCCCTGTCGGACGAGCACCTTCATCTCGTCGAGCTCTCCCGCGGTGGGGTCTCGGTCGTCCATGCCGATGACGGCCGAACGGACGGAACCGTGACCGATGTAGGAGATGATGTTCTTGCCGACGCCGGACTCTTCGAGGTCCGCGTAGAGCGCGGCGAGATCCGTGCTGCTCGAGCCGTCGACGCCGATGACGCCGGTCGTGATGCCCTGGGTGAGGAATTCGACCGCCCCGAGCCCGTACGCTTCGCCGACGGTGATGACGGTGATGTGGCTGTGCATGTCGATGAAGCCGGGCGTGAGCAGGAGGCCGTCGAGCGCGACCGTATCCCGCGTCGCCACCTCCGCGTCCGAGGCATCGCCGATGAAGGTGATCCGTTCGCCCTCCACCGCCACATCGGCCACGAACGACGGTTCGCCGGATCCGTCGAGAATTGTCGCCCCGGTGAACAGCACGCTCGTCGGGACGATCTCCGCCTCCGCTTCGGGGGCGTCGCCGGGCGCGCACGCTGCCGTCGCACCCGCCAGCGCCAGACACACCGCGGGGATCCGCCATCGCAGCGGGATCGCGGCCGGCATACTCTCAACGCGTTCGACGTTCATCGGTTCTCCCTTTTCGACCTTCGACCGAGGCTGCCCCATGCCGGCACGTCCACACGGGCGGGCGCTGGACGCCCTGCGACCCACGACCCTGGAGACGGGAACCGCCCCCTTCGCCGAGGGATCGTGCACGATCACGATGGGGATGACCCGCGTGCTTTGCACGGCCTCGGTCGAGGAGAGCGTTCCCCCGTGGCGCGAAGGCCGGGGCGGCTGGGTGACGGGCGAATACGCCATGCTGCCCCGGGCGACGTCGGAACGAACCCGCCGCGAGCGCCGCGGCGCGAGAGGTCGCACGCAGGAGATCCAGCGCCTCATCGGCCGCTCGCTACGTGCAGCCGTCGACCTGACGGCGCTGGGTGAACGGACCGTGACGGTGGACTGCGACGTCCTCGTCGCCGACGGCGGCACCCGCACGGCCTCCATCACGGGCGCTTGCGTGGCGCTCGAGATGGCCTTCCAGCACCTGGTGGCGGAGGGTGTGCTAAGCGCCAGCCCGCTCCGCCAGTGGGTCGCCGCGATCAGCGCCGGCATGGTGGACGGCGAGCCGAGACTGGATCTGGAGTACGTGGAGGACGCCGCCGCTGACGTCGACTTCAACTTCGTCTACCTCGAGGACGAACGCCTGGTCGAGGTACAGGGAACGGCCGAAGGAGCCCCCTTCACCCGCGCCGAACTCGACGACCTCCTCCGCCTCGGCGCCGCGGGCGCAGCCGGACTGTTCCAACTGCAGAAGGCAACCCCTTAGAGCTTCGGGGCGACTGTCGCGCCGCGCCGGGGGGCCGGGTCAGCGGCGGACAGCGCGGAGGAGGTGGTCGAGGAGGGGGTATTCGCGGTCGAGGTAGGTATTGCCCGCCGCGACGATCCGGGTCTGGTCGCCTCGGCGGAGGCCGCCGCCGGAGTTCTCTCCGTAGCTGGAGTAGAGCGCATCCACGACCTCCATCCCGCTCACGACCTCGCCGAACGGGGCAAATCCCGTCGAGTCGAGCCGCACGTTGTCCACAAGGTTGATATACACCTGGGTGGCGCGGGTTCCGGGGTCGGTGAAGGCGAAGGCGATGCGGCCGCGGGTGTTGGAGGCGACGACGGGATCATCGGGGATGTAGGCGTTCATCCACTCGGCGGTGAGGGCGGGGTCGCCGGCCAGACCCCACTGGACGATGAAGTCGGGGACGACGCGGTGGAAGCGGGCGTCATCGTAGTAGCCGGACTCGACGAGGATGAGGAACCGCTCGGCTCCCAGCGGCGCCCACTCGCGGTGCACGGCGATGACGAACTCCCCCTGGCTCGTCTCGACCGCCACTTCGACCGGGCCGGCTTCCGCCGCGGCTCGGGCAGCGATGGCATCCGCCCCAACGTCGGAGGACGGAACGGGTTCGACGCGCTCGCAGCCGGAGACGAGGATCGTCGCGGCAAGGAGCGGCATGGCGCGGGCGCGGGTCCTCACTCCCGGCCGCCGTCCGCTCCGACGTGGCGCGCCGTCATTCGCCGCTGAGGAACTGCTCGAAGAAGTCGAGCATGTCCAGAAGCATCTGGCGACGGTTCGCCTTCCCGTACACGTAGTAGTTCTCGTTCGGATACGTCTTGTACTGGAAGGGCTTGTAGTAGTTCTCCAGCGCCCGCGCGAAGATCTCGGACTGGTCGGAGCCCGGATAGCGGCCCACGCCGTGCACGAGGAGGACCGGCGTGGAGACGTCGGCGACGTGCGAGATCGACGAACTGTGACTCCACACGTCCTCGCTCGTCTCGAAGGGCCCCAGTTCGTGGTCGAGCAGCTTGATGTGCCGGAGTTCGTTCTCGCCGTGGTAGAAGTGGACCCAGTCCGTGTAGCCCGAGCCCGGGATCGCCGCGCGGAAGGCGTCCGGCGCGAAGGCCACCGCGTACATGCTCATCACGCCGCCGTAGCTCGTCCCCGTGATCCCGATCCGCTCCGGGTCGACCTCCGGGAGCGCCCGCAGGTAGTCGGCGCCCGCGACGACATCCTCGAGGTCGCAGTGCCCCCAGCAGCCGTTGTTCGCGTCGGCGAAATCCTTCCCGTAGCCCGAACTTCCGCGGATGTTGGGCAGCAGCACGACGTACCCGCGCTGGACGAAGAACTGCACATGCTGCTGGAAGGTGTCGTGGAACTGCGACGTGGGACCCCCGTGGATCCACATGACGCCCGGCAGGCCGTCCCCGGACGCGGCTCCCGGCGGCCGGTAGAGATAGGCCGGGATCGAGTACCCGTCCGTGCTCTCGTAGCGGATCTTCTCCGGCGCGACGAGCCGGTCGCCGAAGTTGCCGGCCGGCATGGAGGCGGTGAGCCGTCGGCTGCTCCCGTCCTCCAGCGACACGACGTGGAGGTCGCGCGGTCTCAGCAGATCCTCTTGCAGGTACGCGATCGCCTGGCCATCCGGAGACCACGAGGGGCTCGAAGCGACGCCGCTCTTCGGTGACACGAGCACCCGCGGCTCGCCCCCATCCGCCGATACCACGCGCAGGTCGTGGTGCCCGTTGTGGTTCTCGGTGTAGGCGATCCAGTGTCCATCGGGGGACCACGCGGCGGCGCTCTGGTCGGCCTCGGCCGGGGCGACCGGGCGCGGGTCTCCTCCATCCCGCGGCGCGAGCCAGTAGTTGATCCAGCCGCTCCGGTGCGAGCGGAAGAGGATCGAGCCTCCATCCGGGGACACGCTCGCGTAGCCGAAGGTCGCGCCCGCCCCGTAGTCGAAGAAGTCGCGGTCCTCGATCACCGTGCGCGGGCTGCCGCCCGTGGCGTCGACCTCGATCACGTCGTGGTCCTCCCACGCATCGTC